>JAACSN010000019.1 GCA_009993885.1 Alphaproteobacteria bacterium | reverse complement strand
CCTTCAAGCGTATCCGGAACGGTGTTAAGGAAACAGGAAATGGGCAGCCCCTTTTTGGTGCCGATGTTCATCAAAACAGGCGTTGCCGGAATAAACCATTGACGGCTAATAATCTCGTAGAGCTGATGTGCAAAGGTTTGATCGCCGCGAGCCATTCCGGTTGATACGCGCGCGAAAAACGTTTGCGGATTTTCCAAGATATTTCCTTGTTCATCTTTTAAGAAATAGCGGTCGCGAAGATTTTCCATTCCGAAATAGCTGATCAGCTTAGAACGCGCATGATCTAGAGGAATGCTTTCCTGAATCATGCGATCGGCGATGTAGTGTTTAGAGTCCCAAGAGGCGCGGTCAGCCGTCTGTTCCATAATATCTGTAAGGAGCATGTCCCGCGCGGCGACAAGGTTGTTGTCAGAAAGAGCTTCAATGGTGTTTTGGTATTGCATAGAGTAACAGAAGTACGCGTTTAAATAATGAACAGGAATCTTTTATCATGTCCAATCTTCGACAACGGCTCCTTTAGCATATTCCGTCGCGCGATTTTCAAAGAAGTTTGCATGTTCTTTTGCATTGATCATGATGTCGAGCCAGCTCAGTGGATTCGCAACCTTATAAACCTTATCAAGGCCGAGATTGTTCAAACGCTTATCGGCAATGAAGCGAACGTATTGTTTCACTTCTTCTGGCTTCAATCCGGGCACGGCGCCCATGGAAAAACAGGTATCAATAAAATGATCTTCAAGTTTTACCATGTCATCACAGGCATGATAGAGCCGATCGCGCAGAGCATCCGTCCAAATATACTGATTCTCTTGAACAATTTGTCGAAAAAGATGACAGACTCCATTCGAATGCAGGGTTTCATCGCGGATGCTCCAGGTAACGATTTGACCGACGCCCTTCAATTTTCCAAGACGCGGGAAGTTCATCAGAATGGCGAAAGAAGCAAATAAACTTACGCCCTCCATAAATCCTCCGAATACCGCAAGGTTTACGGCAAGCTCTTCCACGGCACTTACATCAAAGTTCTGAATGTAGTCGTACTTGTTCTTCATGGATTCATATTCCAAGAAAGCGGAATACTCTTTCTCAGGAAGACCGAGTGAATCATTCAGATAGGAATAAGCCCAAACATGCGTACTTTCCATGGCGGCAAAAGCGGAAAGCATCATTTTAATTTCTGGCTTTGGAAAAGATGGAATGAGATTGGAGTTGTAATTATTGTTTACTTCAATGTCGCCTTGGGTAAAAAAGCGAAGAATTTGAATGACGAGATTTTTCTCTTCCGCGGAGAGTCGAAAACGATAGTCTGCAATATCAGACTCCATAGGGACTTCCGTCGGAAGCCAGTGCGCTTGGTTTTGCTGGCGGAAGTACTCGAAAAACTCCGGGTATTCGAATGGACGATAAAATTTGCGATGGGTAAGGATTGGGCAGGCGCCGAAAAGCTGGCTCATAAGAAAAGCACAAACGGAATTAAATGGATCGGAAAGATTTACGAATCTATTTTCGTAAACATGGATTCTGTGTGCTGATGCGTGTCCGCATGCGTGTTCGTCCCCTCTTCTTGATGAATCCCGA
>JAACSN010000015.1 GCA_009993885.1 Alphaproteobacteria bacterium | reverse complement strand
AAAAACTCCCATAACATAAATCTATAATCAGTAACTTTAATCCTTAGTAAACTTGCCTGTTATGGCAACGTCTTGTGCTCGCACCGTTATTCCCGGCAGATAAGGCGTTGCATTTCATCTTTAACTATACCTTATCTCGGTAGGCATTTTCTGCTGCAGGTTGAAAAATCCTAAACTTAGATCTCTGTTGCGTTTTCTGCAATCTCTCCTTGTGTTTTAATTATTTGCCAAAATGTCAAGGTATCCTTATATATGTATTAGTTAAGCCGCTTAGGGCTATATATTATGGAGACGATGAAATGACTAGAAAACAATTATACGCAGTGCTTTTAGGATCAACAGCTTTAGCGAGTTCGATGAGTTTTAATGCAATGGCTGATGTCGGTATTGATCCCGTTCCGGCCTATATGGAAGATGATTTGGCAAATGCCGGTTATGCTAAACGCGTTTGGGAAGCTCTTCCTGATCTTGGTATAACCGATAAGGTTCGTGCTGTGGCACAAAATTGTGCAGAAAAGCAATTGGGAAATCTGACCGGTGAAATCTCTGAAAAAGTTAAAAGTTTCTTAGAGTGGAAAATTTATGGCTTGGGCGATCGTCACACGATCGGATTAGACGGCAAGAAAAACGGTTATGTTGTGATGAATGACTCACACCTTTTTCGTTCTATTGTAAAAAAAGTAACAGGTTTAGAAGCTGAACCTCTTTTAGATTTTGGTTTCGGCTCAAAGGCCGCCGGTAAATTTCTTTTGAATAAATTGGAAAATTATGTTGCCGGTATGCTTTTAAACGGTGTGCAAGATAAAGTCGCAACAACGTCGACGAATGCTATTGTTTCAGCGCTTGGTGTGGGACTTCACTTAACAGAAGATCGTATCGCTCAGTTTCTTTCTTCTTCTTCAAATGAAGAAACAATTGAAGATTTTGTAAAGCCAACGGAAACTGTCAAGGTTGATGTTGAATCACTCACAAGCGGTATTGAAGAGTCTCTAAAAAGAGCAAATATTGAAGCCGACGTAGCCGAACATCTTTCAGAAAGTGAAATAGAAGAAGCTTTGGCAAAAGATTCACGTATGCAAACGATTTTTTCCGGTCTTAAAGCACAAATTTCATTGTACTTTTTGAGCATAGCAGAAGAAGCAACCCATGAGATCACAGAATGGGCAGCTCAAAAAATTATCGATAACTCGATGTATCAAGTACAAGTTGGTGTAACAGCCGGAACAGCCGTTGCTGCAACGGCTCTTTCTCCGACATTGGCTATTCTTTATGGGGCAGGTATGTATACGGATCAAGCTGTTTCCGATGCAAACAATAAATCTTATGTTAGAACTTTTCTTGATTGGGCTCTTGGGGCTGAAAAAAAGCAAGAGCAGCTTCAGCTTTCTGCTGAAACAAAGGCGCGAGGACTTATTGAAGCAACTTATAACAAGTTCTTTGGTGCGTTGGAAGACGACCTTAGTACAGTCTACGGAACCTATGAGACAAGAGCGTTAGATGACGAAGGTTTTGAGGATTGGGTGGCTTTAGAGCCTGCTTCGGTCGGTTTTAGTTTACAAGACGAACTTACAGGTATAGGCAGTGATATTGTTTCAGGGCTTGTAAAGAAAGTTTCTGATGCTGTAGGTGCGGTAAGGGAAACAGCAGTTGCCACAGTGACAGTTGCTAAAGACGCGGCTATGCTTCTGCCCAATAAAATTGCTGAAGATAACGCCTATATGGCCGAAGTTGCTGAAAAACGAGGCGGCGATTTTATGGCTCATGCGAGTGTTTTCTTTGATGCCATGAACGGTCATTTAGATGATGATTTGGAAGAAGTTGAAGAAGAAAGTTCTTCTCCGGTTCGGAAATCATCTTGGTGGAATCCAATGACTTGGTAAAACCGTTCTTATACACTATTTAAAGAAGTCTGTACTTTATCGAAGTACAGACTTTTGCATAGTTAATGTCTGATTTATTTTCGTGATTCCTTTCCCTAGACAAAAGAGCCGATTTCGTAGTAAGCTCGAGAGTAAAATTAATGAGTAATAGAAAATTATGACAAAAGTAAAAGCAACATTAAGAGCTACCTTGAGTCCGCAAGCCCTTAAACGGATGGAAGCCCTAAAGACAGCAGGTATGACAACGGAGCAAGAGCGTAAAGAAAAACGCGAGCAACGGGAGAAGCGTCAGAAGCTTTTTCGGACGCTGGAATGGTTAGAAAAAACCTTCCCGTTCTGCTTTAATAAAGAGGCTCCAAAACCGTTAAAGATTAAGATTGAAGTCGATTTATTTTCAGAAATTAAAGAAAATGATGAATTTTCTAATGTTAATATTAGAAATGCCCTTGGTTTCTATACCAGTCGTTTGGCCTATCAAGAAAGCTTTTTAAAGTATGATCACCGTGTAGATTTAGAAGGCAAGGAAGCCGAAGCTCTCGAGCAAAAGCACAAAGATTTTGCAGCTACTCGTATTGAAGAAATTAAATCTAAGATGCAAAATATGACTAAAGATTAATTTTATATTTTTCTCTTTTATCCGTATTAATAAACCCCCTGTTTTTTTATTGGAAAAACGGGGGTTTTTTATGTCAAATAATATATTTTTTTTGGCCTTTATCGTTTTTTTATGTTTGTTTTTCAATGCTTTGTTAAAATTTTATTATTATTTTCTTGCAATTTGTTATCAAAATAATCTAAATAAATATAGATATATTAATTAAAATTTAACCTCTATTGTTTATTATTAGAATATAAAGGTTTATTGAGATAAGGTAAGAGCGTGTCATGAAAGAGACATATTTTGAAACAGTAATGGGTGTCGAACGACTGCACCGCTTATTCTTTGACGTTATTAAGGCAGAGCTAGACCGTCAGTCCATTAAGGATTTGAGCGATATTCAGTGCTTTATCCTTTACAATATCGGACGTAGCCGAATGACGGTTGGGGAAATTAGTAACCGCGGTTACTACATGGGCTCTAATGTGACATATAATCTTAAGAAAATGGTTGAGAACGGTTATGTTATTCAAGAGCAATCCCAACATGACCGTCGCTCCAGCCATGTTCATTTATCAGAAAAAGGTATGGGGATCTACAATCGTTTTGATAAGATTTTTGAACAGCATGCTATTAACCTAAAGCATAACGGTATTACAGAGTCCGAACTTTTGGAAATGCGTAAAACCATTCAAAAGCTCGAAGCTTTCTGGCGTTTTACGGCTAGCCACGGTATTAATTTTTAGAGCGCTATTTTTTTAGTACAATTGACTGTTTTACAAGGGGCAGCCGCCCCTTTTTTGCATTATTTCCTTTTTCGCCAAGCCGTAAGGCGAATATAAACTCTTTTAAAGTTTGTTCCTGTTGGCGGGTTGGACAGGACGTATTCATAAAGACAAGTTTTTCGCCATTTTTCTTCGTCCCCCCCTATGGTAATTATGGGGGAAATTTCAGGCCTTAAAAGTTGGAAAGACTTCGTAAGATCTGCTTCCGGAATAGAAGTTGTAAGAAAGTTATGAAAAGTTTGAGTGGAAGAGGAGCTAAATCGGGTCTCTCCTAAGATACTTCCAAAATCAACGGTACTGAAACTTAAGAGGCCGGGATATTCGTCTTTCATATACTCAAAGTGTAGATCTTGACAGACTTTTATAGAACCGCCTTCTTGCAGAGCGTTTTCCTCTAAGGCCGTTAGAACTTGGCCAAGGGTGAGTTCGGGAAAATGATCCGGTGAAACGGAAACGACGCTATATTTAAACTGATGAGTGATATCGCTAATGATTTCTCCCGTTACATTAAAGAATGAACAGACAGTCTCATAAGCACTTGAAGAAGCCTTCTGGCAAGGGAGAAGTGAGAAAAAACTTATTAAAAATGCTGTTTTGAGACGAAAAAGTCGTTGAGTGAAAAAAATACGTCTTTTCTCTTTCATGTATCCTATCCGGCTTTTAGTGCCCCATAATCAAGAGCATAGCAACAGATTTTTGAAAAGGCCATACGCTTTTTATTCATCATCCAGCAGTCCCCAAACCTGATTCTTAGGAACCCAGCCTTTTGTGCCGAAAGCATTCACATAGCAGCGGTCTGATTTGCAGTCCTTGAGCTTAAAGGGAAGAAGGGTTAGGGGGGCAAGTTTTGCAATGCCGTGGGCATCACGGTTGGCCGAGGAGAGAAGCTTGCCTTTTTCATGGGTAATCATAAGGGTGCGATTACCTGTCAAAAGGCTCTGGTGAATCCAACCCGAGGTTCCGTCATGGCATTCTATTTGACGCCATGTGTCGTATTCGGCAATAACTTTGACAGGGAGCCCTTTTCGTTGTAGAACCCATTTTACAGGGTATTCGCGACCGGGACCGACTCGCATTTTGATTTCGTTTGAGCGCAAGCTAACAAAGCGAGGAACGGGACGTTTGGTGGCTCCGTAAACTAAATCGGCGGATAGTAAAAAGCTTGCGAGCAGGCATAAGAGAAAAAAGAGGCCTACAGGCGTTCCTTTAGGCGGACTTTTTATACTATTTGGCAATTTTCTCATTTTTAGCGCTTGTAATGTTAAAGGGGCGATCACATATAGTATAATACAGAGATATGGAAAAGGTAACACATGTTTGATTTTGATTTGGCGCTTTATATCAACGGCTTTATAGCCATTGCATCCATTCACACTTTGGCCGTGATTGCTCCCGGGCCTGACATTGCTTTGACCATGCGTAACAGTCTGTTGCATTCTCGTAAGGTCGGTCTTGCAGGCGCTCTTGGAACAACCACAGGCATGTGTATTCATTTAAGCTATACGGTTCTGGGTGTCGGTTATCTTGTTGTCAATATGCCTTGGCTTATGGCTGCGATTCAATTGCTTGGGGCGCTTTATTTGTTTTATCTCGGTTATCAATCCTTTAAACCCCACGCAGCCCCCCTGAAAGATCTCATGCTTTCCGAGGAAAAGGGTCCCAAGGTGCTTTTAACACCTTTCCAAGCGTATCGTATCGGCGTGATTAATAATGTTTTAAATCCTATGGTCATTTTGCTTTTCATCAGCATTTTGTCAGCTTACATTACAACGGAAACCCCCCTTGTCATTCAAGGCCTTTACGGAGCGTTGATGATCGGAATTACTTTTTCTTGGTTTGCCTTTGTCGCTATTTTCTTTTCCGTTGATAAAATTCGTTTGCTTTTCTTGAAACTCGGTAAATGGTTAGAACGCCTCACAGGAGGCGCCCTTATTGCTTTTGGTTTAAAAGTAGCTTTTGTTGCTTTACGGGCTTTTTAGAAACCGCCTCCAAAATATCGGGTCTCCTCTTCATAACGAACAATTCGATGTGAGTAACCGTAAGTTGGCGTTTTAAACGTAACAGTATTAAACCTTTCATCTAAATCTTGCTGCATGGGCACGAGGGCGGGCGCATAAGAAGGAATAAGGCTTTCTTCCTCTAGCGGTTCTCTTTTTGTTTTATGATGTCCTCTGTGGTTTTTTATGAATCTTATAAAATCTTTTCCACCCTTCTTGACCGCTTTATAAGCCATTTTCACTAGAGGTTTTGCCGCAATAGCAATGCTTGTTGCCAGTTCAATGCCGACGATAATTTCAGCGACAGGGACGTAGGCTTTTGCTTTGTGAGGGGTTGCAAGCAGGGCTGTGCTTAAAACGAGTGGTAAAATGAATTTTTTTTTCATGGTTTTTCTCCTGTGTTTTTGATTAAGGGGGCGGTTGTTTACTAAGAACGGGTTCCTTGTGAAGTGACGGTAAGGCGAGTGGGTTTTAGGGCGATTTCATCAAAGCTTGCTTTTGCATGAAGGAGAGGAGGGGTTCCCCGCTTTTTTGCAGATTTTTTAGCAAGCTTTGCCAGACGCTTTCCTTCTTTGTGATCAATGCCCAGAAGGCGATTAACGTATTTATCTCCGCCAAGCCTATGGCCGTGGCCGGGGAATTTTTCTAATTCTTCTTGCTTAGCTTGGTCTCGCTTGAATTTACGAAGAAGACTAGGGTCTGTTTGTATCAATCGTCTTTCAAGGGCTGCAGTTTTTTTAGCTTCTCGCTCTGCTTCTCGGATATCGTCAAGGGTATGGATTTTGCCGGCAAAGCCGGTACCGTTAAGAGAAAAGATCGTAAGAGATGTGAGTATAAGAGTTGTTAGTGTTTTCATAATTATCCCCTTTTTTTGTTGTCTAGTGCCAGATTTACACTGCAAAATAAAGATTTCTTAAAACAAGAGATTCAAAACAAATAAGTAATTATTTATTTTTTATTTATACAGATTTATTATTTATTTATTTTTTACTAAATGTAGTTGGGAATTGATATAAGGCGGTCTTTGAAGAGGCATAAGATAAGGACTTTATAAAGATGCTCTGAGATCGGAGGGTTAAAATTGTATTTTCTGAAATGTAAAAAATATTTCAGTGATTTTTTATAGGAACGTTCTTGTCTTTCTATAAAAACAAGAACGTAATTCGTTAAGTTTTCTGCGAGGTTGCATCAAAAGGAGGGTTAAATAGAAATGCCTGATTTGATTTCTTTTTGTGCATCGTTGTGAAAGTAGAGGAGTTGTTTTCCAATTTGATGTTTGGTGAAGGACACACCTTTTTCTTGAAAATGATCAAAAACTTTTTCTATTAAGGAGTGTTCCGTTGGGTTTCTAATGGTGTGATTCACTATTTTGGCCGCATAACCTTCCAGTTCCGTACCTTCCAGATTTAATTGCTCCCCGGCCCAATAGCCAAAAAGTCGGTTCCGACGGGCAATGACTTTAAATTGTATTTCATTGTCGTGCTGAAATTTCTTTTCGATGGCCTCCTCTCGTTCGGCAAATCCTGAACGCATATTTTATTCTCCCTGTTTATAGAAATGCGGCCCGTGCCTTATGAAGGTTTTTTTAAAGGCACCTCTTTTATTATTTTCTTTTCTTTCTTCGTAAAATATGGCACGAAAAGTATAAAGAAACAATTAAGTTACGGAAAAAAATATGGCCGTTGAGTTTGATAAGTTAAAAAAGATTATTGAGGATGCTTTCCCCGATGCCGTATTCCGTTTGGAGGATATGTTGGGGGATGCAGACCACTACGGACTGACCATTACCTCAAGCGTCTTTGAAGGGTTGAATCGTGTTAAGCGTCATCAAATCGTTTATAAAGCACTCGGTTCTCTTATGGGAAATGAGCTTCATGCCCTTTCCATTAGAGCATACACCCCCCAAGAAAATCAAAAGAAGGAAAGTTAAGAGTGACAGAGCCTGCAATTTTTCAGGATATTCAAAAAGAAATTAATGACCGGGATGTGGTTCTTTTTATGAAAGGAACGGCTAATTTTCCACAGTGTGGTTTTTCCGGTTTCGTGGTTCAGGTCTTGCAAAGCTTAGATATTGAATTCGCAGATATAAATGTTTTGGAAAGCCCCGAATTGCGTGAAGGAATTAAACAATTTTCCGGTTGGCCGACTATCCCTCAGCTTTATGTAAAGGGAGAATTTATTGGAGGAGCCGATATTATTAAAGAGATGATGCAGTCCGGTGAATTAAAAGAGCTTTTTAAGGCTTAATCATAGAAAATCCGGCAAAAAGGGCTTCTTCTGAGGCTTCTATGGCCTTTGCTATAAGGGGGGCAATGCTAATTTGCCTTATTTTTGGGCAAGCTTGCGTTGCTTTGGATCTGTCAATGCTGTCGGTGATCACAAGGTTTTCTAGGGAAGACTGTTCAATTCGTCGGTGTGAGTTCTTTGAGAAGACACCGTGTGTTGCATAGGCGCTGATTGCTCCGGCGCCTTGCAGCTTTAAAGCCTCAACGGCGTTGCAAAGAGTTCTAGCCGTGTCGACCATATCATCAACAATAACACAATCTTTGTTAGCAACATCTCCGGTAAAGCTTGTGATATGGGGATTTCCTTGTTTATCCCGTTCTTTTTCAAAATATGCTGTGGGAATCGTTAATCTTTCTGCCAGTGCCTTAACGGAAGAGAGGGCGCCTTTGTCCGGGGCAATAAGCACTGTCTTTTTAAGGTTGACGTTTCGGCGGATGTCTTCGTCTATTATAGAGGTCGGTTGTATATTTTTCACCGGTATATCAAAATAAGCCTCTATTTCTGTTGAATGTAAATTGAGGGTAATAATTTCAGTCGCCCCCGAGGCTTGAAGAAGGGTGGCAACGGTTCGAGCAAGACGGGGTTGCCGAGCATAGCTAAAATAAGGCAAAACGGCCGCGTTATTTTTTGCTCCTTGTTGGCGAGCTTGATCAAGAAGAAATAAAAGTTCCATTAAGTTTTGGTGTATGGGGAATGAGGTGGCTTGAATGACGGCAATAAATTCATCTTGAACAGTTTTTATCTTCTTAAGAATAAGCTCGCCATTTTGAAATTTTTTTATTTCCGAATTGGAAAAATTTTTTCTTAAAGCCTTAGCCACACTGTTTGATAGGGGTTTATTGCTATTGCCGGAAAGCAGAATCATTGTTACTCTTAAAGCTATAGTGAATTGCTTTTTCACCCTATCAACTCTCTTAAATAATGTAAATGCGTTGTAGAAAAAGGGGCGGGTTGGAAGTGTGATGATTGATAAAAATACTAGGATAATACTTATAATGCATATGCCTTTTCTAAAACGACTTTCTTTATTTCTAATTTTGTTTTCCGGAACTTTTCTTGCAGGCTGTTCCGATGACAAAGCGTCCTCTGCGGTAGAAAGCGATAAGGCGGTTGAACTCGTGATGGGTACGTCTGCAGATATGCCGCCTTTTGAATTTTATGAGGCGTCTCAAATTGTGGGTTACGATATTGACATTGCAAAAGCCATTGCAAAGGAAATTGGCGTCAAGCTTCAAATACGGGATATGGATTTTAGCGCCTTGATTCCGTCTCTTCAATCGGGGCGTGTTCAGTTTGTTATGGCTTCTATGACGCCGACACCGGAGCGTGAAAAAAGCATTTCGTTTTCCGAGCCTTATTTGACGCTTCCTTTGGCGGCGGTAACCCTTGAGCAGGATATCATTACAACTCAAAAAGGATTGAGCAATAAAAGAGTCGGTGTGCAGTTAGGGTCGACACACGAACAGTTTGCACGGGATGTCGCAAGTCGCGACGATACGGTAAAGGTGCGCTCGTTGAATAAGCTTGCAGAACTTATTCAAGAGTTAATTTCAGGGCGTTTGGATGTTTTGATCATGGAAACAAAAACGGCTAAATCTTTTCAACAAGTAAATCCCGATTTAAAGGTTGCTGCGTTGGAAGATAATACTGTTTCCTTTGCCATCGCTTTTCCTAAGGATTCAAAATGGATCGAGAAAGTAAACAAGGCCTTAGAAAATCTGCAAGTGTCAGGACGTTTGAACGCAATTAGGGCTGCTTGGTTTTCCGACTACAAAAATACATTATCAGGCCTATGATTTTTCATTTCGATCGTATCGTTCAACATATCCCTTTTATGTTAAAGGGAATTTTTGTCACCCTTGAATACACGGTTTTAGCCCTGTTTATCGGTCTTGTGTTAGGGGCTGTTTTTGCCCTTATGAAGTTGTCAAAATCAGGAATTTTACGCTCTTTTGCCACATTTTATATTTCTATTTTTCGCGGGACACCTCTTTTGGTGCAATTGTCCCTCATATACTTTGCAACGCCTCAGATTATCGGCTATCAAATCACAGCCCTCGAAGCCGGTTTGTTGGCGTTTTCTTTGAATTCAACGGCTTATGTTTCAGAAATCATTCGAGCCGGCATTCAAGCTGTTGATAAAGGACAGTTTGAAGCGGCAGAGTCTTTGGCAATTCCTTATCACAAGGCTATGCTTTGTATTATTATGCCTCAAGCCGTTCGTAATATTTTGCCGGCTTTGGTGAATGAGGCTATTAATCTTCTCAAAGAATCTGCCTTGGTTTCCGTCATCGGTGAGATGGATTTATTACGTCGAGCAAATATCGTTTCCTCACAAACTTTTTTATATTTTGAACCTCTTTTGTTTATTGCTGTGGTTTATTACCTGCTGGTTTCGGTATTGTCGCAGATTTCAAAACTCCTTGAGCAAAGGTTAAAACGCAGTGATTAAATTTAATAATCTCACAAAGATCTTCTCCGGTCATAAAGTGCTTAACGGTGTTGACGGTTATGTGAAAGAAGGTTCTATTGTGGCACTTTTGGGGCCGTCGGGCTCAGGAAAATCAACTTTATTGCGTTGTATGAATTTACTTGAGCGGCCGGAAAAGGGGGAGATTTTTATTTCCCAAAACAGTATTTTGGATAAGAAATGCGATATACGTCATGCACGCGAAAATATCGGCATGGTTTTTCAACATTTTCATTTATTTCCTAATATGACGGTTCTTGAAAATATCGCTTTTGCCCCTCAACAGGTCTTGGGTAAAACCAAAGATGAAGCCCATAGGATCGCCCTTGATTTATTAGAGCGTGTTAACTTGTCTGATAAGGCCGATGCTTATCCTGCACGCCTTTCCGGGGGGCAAAAGCAGCGCGTGGCTATTGCGCGATCTTTGGCTATGAATCCTAAAGTCATGTTGTTTGATGAACCGACGTCTGCCCTTGATCCTGAAATGGTTAAGGAAGTTCTTGAGGTTATTCAGAGTCTGGCAAAAAGTAAGATGACCATGCTTATTGTGACTCACGAAATGCAGTTTGCTCGGGAAATAGCAGATGAAATCTGGTTCCTTGACGGGGGTGATATTGTCGAACGTGCGGTTCCGGAGCTTTTTTTCACCGCGCCTTCTTCAAAAAGAGCAAAGGCCTTTTTAGAAAAAGTCTTGTAATATTTTTAGCCTTTTCGTTATCTGTAACTCAAAGAGCCTTAAAAATAGAGTGTGGAAAATTTGGCGTGACTATAAGACGTGTTACTCTTTTAAAATATCCGGAAAATTTTCCTTGCCAAAGGTTAGTTTTTTTCTTATGGTAAGGCATCTAAATGTGGGGCCATAGCTCAGCTGGGAGAGCGCTACAGTGGCACTGTAGAGGTCAGGAGTTCGATCCTCCTTGGCTCCACCATTTTTTTTAAAGCCTGTAGGCTCTTTTATTAATGAGGTTTTTGGGTGACGCTCTGTCCTTAAAATCTTTTCGTATTGTTTTATTCCCGAAAATAGGTTCATTTTTTTAGCGCAATCTTTGCAAAGTGTGGCTATATAGAAAGGGAACAGCTTTAATTTTAAGAACTTAAGGATATCTAAGATTTTTATTCCCCACCGCTTACAAAGTATTTTTTGGATGTTCGCTTGGGCAGCTTCTTTTTCCACCGCCATGGCTTTACTCAAGAGCCTTGAAACTTTGCCTATTGCAACTGTTATTTTTGTGCGTTTCGCGCTTTCTCTTGTTTTTATTGCACCTCTTTTGTTGGGGCAAGGGCGTGATAAACCCCTTAAGACTAAGAAAATGCACCTCCACGGATTAAATGCTGTTTTTCGAGTTGTTGCTATTTGGGCAACTTATTATGCCTATTCAAGACTTCCCATGGGGCTTGCCGCTTCTATCGGCTACACGGGGCCGATGATGGCTATTATATTGGCGATGATTTTATTGCGGGAAAAAGTAGGGTGGCGCAAATGGGTGGCTGTTATCATCGGCTATACAGGGGTTCTCGTCATGGTGCAGCCCGAGCAATCTCATGTAAACCTTGCCGTTTTCGTGGCGTTACTTGCTAATTTATGTTCAAGCCTTGCCAAAGTAACCACCAAGGAAATCACTAAAACCGATACGGTGCCGCAGGTTATTTTTTACGGTAATTTTGGCGCTTTACTGATTTCATGCGTGTTTGCAGGGTATTATTGGGAAATGCCGGCTGCGGGGGAATGGCCTATGTTAGTTGCAATTGGTTTTGCGGGGAGCCTTTCTCAATTTTCTTATGTAAAAGCTCTCCATGCGGGTAACGTTTCTTTGGTCGCGCCTTTTGAATATTTGAGGCTGCTCTTTGCAATTCCTATCGGGATGCTCTTTTTTGACGAAACGCTTACCGAGCATCATATGCTGGGGTGTTCCATTATTGTTGGTTGCAGTATTTATCTCACATGGCGTGAAATTCAGCGTAATCGGCAAAAGGCCGGGCGTTTTTCACACCAACATTCAGAACAAAAAATCTGTAAAGAGAGTTAAGGATTTTTTAACTTCTTTGACGCTCTAATCTTCTAGGATAGGAGGGTTTGCCAATGTATCGTTTTTTCCTTTTACTTAGCGTTTTTTTTCATACCGTTCAGGTTCAATCCGGTGAAGAACATGCGTTTCATCAAGATATTTACATTGAGGCGAAAGATGGCGTACGCCTTCGGTTGGCCTATATTCCCGCTAAAGATGATGTTATGACGCCTGAAACTGCCCAAACAGTTGTTGTTTTTGTTCCGGGGCGCACGTCTTGTGTTGAAAATAATTATGATTTTGCGTTACGTTTAGCCGGACATGCGTCCCAAAGTTCCAAAGAATCTTTTGATTTTTGGGGTATTGATAATAGGGGGCACGGTAAATCCGGAGGGCGTCTTGAAATTGACGACGGGATTCATGATCAACGCTGCCATATTGATTCTTTTGAGACGTATAGTGATGATTTGCATCAAGCTTTAGGTGAAATTGAAAAACGCTATGAAGGGCGAAAAGCAGACTATGTCCTTGTGGGGATGTCCATGGGGGGGAATATTGTTTTGAATTACCTGAGAGAGTACAATATGGATTTGGCTATCCCCTTGAAAAGAGCCGTTTTGATCTCTCCCATGGTGAAATTTTTGACCCCCGGGTTTCCTGAGTTAGGGGCTTTTGCCCTTGCAAATGTTGCAACTTATTTGGGGTTTGGCGAATGGTTTATTCCAGGGCACGGCTCCCGTGATCTAAGGGATGAAGCGGTTGAAAAATATACGGGGAGCCATAATAAAGAAGATTTTTTAAGGCAACAGGCTTTTTTCAGGCGACATCCGAGTATGATCACAGAGGGGGCAACCTATGGATGGATTAAGGCCGCTTTTGACGCTGTTACGGCCTTAGGGGAAATGCAGGAAAGTCCTGTGCCTATTTCAGCCTTTCTTGCGGGTGATGATCGTCATGTGGATACGATCGCTGCCGTTGATTTCTTGACGAGATTAAAAGCAAAGATATTTGTTTATGATGAAGCTTTTCATGTGCTTACCCGTGAGCCTGAGGTCTATATACCCCATTTTTGGGAAGAGCTTTTTGAAGAGATTTCAAAAGAGTAAAAAAGAATTTTTTAAGGGTATCTTCATTCTTTCAATAGATTATACTTTTATTACGCCCTAAAAAAGCAAAGAAATATTTTAATGATGAATGCATTTTTTTTAACGGTCAGTCCTTATCTCTATGAAGGCGGTTTAAAGAGTAAAATCTTTATGTTTTTTAGCCTCGCCTTTTTGAGTATTTTAGGCGGGCATTTGGTTTATTCTACGGGCGGGACTTACCTTCCTTATGTGCACCTTTTGTACATCCCTATTATTATTGCGGGGTTCTGGTTAGGCATTTTTACGGGAATTATTTTCGCAATTGGTATAGGCCTTATGTTAGGCCCGTTTATGCCCCTCAATGTGGCTCAAGATATTGGCCAAAGCACCCCCGAGTGGCTTTTGAGATTAACTTTTTTTGTGATGATTGCCCTTTTATCAGGCATGGGTGCCCAGATCACACGCGCTTATTTAGTTGTTTTAAAAAGGCGTTATTTGACGGATTTTGAAACAAAAATGCCTAACTATAAGGGGCTTGAGGCTCTTTATAAAGACGAAGACCGTTTTGCAGCCTTGACGGGGATTGTGGTTGTTAAAATGCGTCAAGTAAAAGAGGTAGAGAAAGCCTTTGGCCTTGAGACCATGAGCTATGTTGCTCTTAGAACAAAAGAGCGTTTAAAAGAAATATTGCCCCAAGAAGCCGTCTTGGGACGGGTCTCAAATGATGCTTTTGCCATTTGTTTGGAAAACAAAGAGGAAGTTTTAAAAGTTGCACAACACCTCAGCCAGCATCTGGATCGTACCTATAAATTTGATAAAATTCCCTTTCTGATCGAGATGTATTTTGGGATCATGCCCTATGAGAAAGGAGACCCTGATTCCTTTAGAACACTTGTAAAAAAAGCGTTGATAGCGGCAGATTACGGACTTCAAAATAGTCTTGAGGTTTGCGCCTACAATGGGGAAACACAAGATTTCTCCGAGCGTAATATTTATATCTTGCATGAGCTGCGCGAAGCTATTGAGCAAGATCAGTTGACCTTAAATTATCAACCTATTATTTCTCTTGCTAAGAATGAGGTGATTGGCGTTGAAGCTCTTGCGCGTTGGGGGCATTCCACATTGGGTATGGTCTCTCCCCTTGAGTTTATGCGTATTGCCGAGCAAACCCAGCTCATTAATCCTTATACAAAATGGTTACTGAAAGAATCTCTTTCCCAATTGGCAAAGTGGCGCGAAGACGGTCTATGCTTTGTCTTGTCTTTAAATTTTTCCATGAAAAATTTTGAAGAGCCCACTGTGGTTCAAGAAATTTTTCATTACCTTGAGGCGTATAATATTCCCCCTCAAATGCTTGAAATTGAAGTGACGGAAACAGCCATAGCTCGTAACATCGGTAAGGCTGCGGACATTCTGCAATCCCTTCGGGAAAAGGGGATTAAGGTTGCTATTGATGATTTTGGGACGGGGCAGTCTTCCTTGAACTATTTATTTGAACTTCCCGTGGATGCCTTGAAAATTGATCAGGTTTTTATTCGCTCGATGCTCAATAATTCAGCTGCAGAAGCTATTATTCGATCGGCCATTATGATGGGTCACGAGATGAATTTAAAGGTTATTGCGGAAGGGATTGAGACCAAAGAACAATCGGCGCATCTCAAAAAATTGGGATGTGATTATGGCCAAGGATACTATATTTCGCGACCGATGCCTGTTGAATTTGCAACGACATGGTTAGAAGCAAAACGTACCCAACTTATGAAAATCCAAGCCTGATTTTTGTTGTTTTTTCATATCCTTTAGCAGGACTTATTGATTAGCCCATTTACATGCGAATGGCTAAGTGAAGAAAATTTTCACGTTTTTGATTGTCGCCCTGTTATGGGTGCCCTTTAGAGCGCAAGATCTTAAAGGGACTCTGAATATTTGGAAAGGCTGTCTTGGTTTTAACGGTTTTGCTTTTCCGGAGGTGTGGGGTCAAAAAATGGGCGCTTTATCCTCAATAGTTACTAAAATCGGTTTTACATTTGAACAAATTGTGCCTGCGTTTTCTTTGTATTCTGCTCCTTTCCTGTTTATTGCGTTGTTGATTGCACTTTATGCGCCAAATTCCATCCAAATATTTGGTCCTTATAAGAAAGATATTGCTTTATTCGAGTCGTATACGGATATCCCTAATTCTAAAATCGGCTTTTTGACTTGGAAACCGACAAAACGCTGTGCCGCCGTTATGGTAATCCTTTCTATTTTTGCCCTTTGGTGCCGCTATGAAGTGACAGAATTTTTGTATTTTCAATTTTAGAAGGAAAGGGCAATTTGCTTTTTCTTGACTCTTGCGTAAAAACACTATACAGTGCCCACAGAATCGTAACGACTCTTATCCATATGAAGCCGTCTTGTTCTACACATAAAGACTGCACAACACTTGTTTGTTTCCCTGAGTTTAAGATCTCTAGTGAAATAACCGCGTTTGATTTAAGAGTTTTTCCCACGGATTTCCGAAAAGTCCGTGTGCCGATCATATTAACAGTAAAAATATGATAATAGATCGGATAACGGCTCTTAGACGAAACGCAGGTTATAGAGATGATGCACGCCTTTCTTTTGAGGGTTAAAACCTTGAAAACAAGAGTGTCACTGAATTTTTATCTCCTTTTTTAAAACACTTTAATCATAGACCTCTTTTGCCATAGGGCTTGGGGGCGTGAAAGGTATATAATATGCAAAAATTTCATGATTTTGATCTTCCTGAAAAACTTTTAAAAGCCTTGGACGGAATGTCATTCACCGATGCAACACCCATTCAAGCACAAACCATTCCGGCTTCCCTAGAAGGGAAAGACGTTTTAGGAACGGCGCAAACAGGTACCGGAAAGACCGGTGCTTTTGCTATTCCCCTTGTTGCCAAGCTTTTAAAGAATCCTAAAGAATCTCTTATTGTTTTGACACCGACACGGGAATTGGCCATGCAGGTCAGTAAAGTCTTCAAAGACCTTTTAACGGCGGAACGTTCCATTAAGACGGCGTTACTTATCGGCGGTGAATCCATTGGGCGTCAATTTAGCCAATTGCGCAATAATCCCCGCGTTATTGTCGGTACGCCCGGACGAATTAACGATCACCTTAACCGCGGAACATTGGATCTTCGGGAAACACGTTCCCTTGTGTTGGACGAATCCGATTTAATGTTGGATATGGGCTTTGATGTGCAAATCGAGACCATTATTGAAGAAATGCCTGAAGATCGTCAAACGCTGATGTTCTCTGCTACATTGCCGCGCAAGATTGAAGCTATGGCCGGTCGCTATTTGAAAAATCCTGTGCGGGTAAGTGTCGGTCAGCAATCCGAGCCCGGTAAAAATATTGAACAACAAACAGTGATGTTATCCGACGGCGATAAGTATTCCAACCTCTTGGATCAGCTTGATCAACGTACGGGCTCTGTTATTATTTTCGTTAAAACAAAACGCGGTGCAGATCGTTTATCTATTAAGTTGAATGAAGAAGAGCATAAGTCGGCTGCTATTCACGGTGATCTACGCCAAAGCAAGCGTGATCGTGTTCTTCAGGGTTTCCGTAATCAAAAATACCGTATTATGGTGGCAACGGATGTTGCGGCTCGCGGTATTGATATTCCTCATATTCGCCACGTGATTAACTACGATTTGCCGCAATGCCCCGAAGATTATATCCATCGTATCGGCCGCACCGCGCGCGCCGGTGAAAAAGGCTCAGCCGTGAGTTTTGTGACACGTCAAGATCGTGGAAAATGGGGCGCCATTGAGCGTCTTCTTGATCCCAATGCAAAGCCTGATGAATCAGCCGGTGGCCGTGGATCTTTCTCACGGGGAGGCTCTTCACGGGGAGGGTTCCAAAAACGTGACAGAGGCGGTTTTGGCGGTTCTCGTGATTCCTCCGATCGTCCGTCTTTTAAGAGAAGAGAAGACGGTGATTCTAGGGGCGGTTCTCGTGATTCTTCAGATCGCTCGTCTTTTAAGAGAAGAGAAGACGGTGATTCCAGGGGCGCTTCACGGGGCGGCTTTGGCGGTTCTCGTGATTCTTCAGATCGCCCGTCTTTTAAGAGAAGAGAAGACGGTGATTCCAAGGGCGCTTCACGGGGCGGTTTTGGCGGTTCTCGTGATTCTTCAGATCGTCCGTCTTTTAAGAGAAGAGAAGACGGTGATTCCAGGGGCGCTTCACGGGGCGGTTTTGGCGGTTCTCGTGATTCTTCAGATCGTCCGTCTTTCAAGAGAAGAGAGGACGGTGATTCCAGAGGTCCTTCACGTGGCGGCTTTGGCGGTTCTCGTGATTCCTCCGATCGTCCGTCTTTTAAGAGAAGAGAAGACGGTGATTCTAGGGGCGCTTCACGTGGCGGTTTTGGCGGTTCTCGTGATTCCTCCGATCGTCCGTCTTTTAAGAGAAGAGAAGACGGTGATTCTAGGGGCGCTTCACGGGGCGGCTTTGGCGGTTCTCGTGAGTCTTCAGATCGCCCGTCTTTCAAGAGAAGAGAAGACGGTGATTCCAGAGGCCCTTCACGGGGCGGTTTTGCGAAGCCTCGTGCTGCTTCTTCAGGAGGCTTTAAGAAGAAAGAAGGCGGTTCTTTCGGTAAGCCGCAGTCTAAGCCTCAAGCCGGGAATTGGCGGAAAAAGGGTTCAAGTTCAAGAGCTTCTGCGTAATATAAAATAAAGTTGACAGAAATCAATTGCTTAGCTAATTTTAAGACTCCAATGGACGGATTCCTTGGAGCCTTTTTTATTATTTACCGGAGAGAAACTATGAAGAAAATATTATACGCCCTTGGTTTGGCAGCTCCCTTGCTTGCAACAACTGTGAACGCGACAGAGGTTACTGACTTTTTTGCTAACGAAGAGACGACTCTTAATGTTGTTCGTTATTATGACGGAGAAGAAGGCGCAAAAGCTCGTATCAAAGGGACCTTAGAAGGTGTGAATCGTGTTGTTGGTTTTCCTGTGGAGGGCAAACTTCAAGATAAAGGCTGGCAATATAATGATGATGCTTTAAACGCAACAGCTTTAAAAATGGGTAATGTTGATTTAGGCAGAGAAGATTTTGTTCGCCTTGCCGGTATTTATGGTGATCCTGTTGGTTATACGGCGCTTGATAATACGGAAGACTTGCAGGGTGATCTGCTGCCGGGAGCAACCGTTCCTGTTAATAGTGTTCAACATTGGTTACGTCCCGATAATACAACTTATTCTGTTGTTGGCGATACTCTCTTTCGTTTGCGTTTAGAGGAAACAAAAGAAGGTATCGGCGGAGAGTTCAAAACGTTGGTTAGAGCTTGGGAAGAGATTAAATGCCGTGGCTTAAAATCTAAAAAAGGAACACGTCACCTTATTCAAAACTATAGCCAACAAAAAGTGACTCAAACCACAACGAAGTTAGCACCTTATGATGATGAGGTGTTAAACACAACTGTTGTTGAATTTATAGCGCTTACCCGAACCGGAACTTACGAAAGCTGGTCGAATGAAGCCGGCCTTGCTGCAGGGTTCCTTCCTCAAGGTTATAAAATCGTCAGCTAATTCTTAGAAAATATCTTTGTGTTTGGATAAATATCTCAATCCCCACTTTTTTTATAAGGTGGGGATTTTTTCATAGAACGCAGTCCAAGTTGTTGCGGCTTTCAGTTCTTGAGCCGTGTTCGTTTTAAAGAAAAAGTCATCCTTTAAATCTTTAGTTCCGGACAAGGGCTCAGAAGGGAGGACGGGTCTATTCCAGTTTATGCTTAAGGAGAGGCTTGCCAGTGTTTCACCTTCCGTTTCAAGGGGTATACTTATAAAGTCCATGAGTTTTTTATCGTTTAGCCCTTGCCAAGATGTGTAAATTATTTTTCTTCTGTGAGAAGGCACATAGATGCTTTCTTGGAAAAAAGAAATGTGGAGGCTATTTCCGGGGCACAGTAATTCTCTTGGAATGCTGTAGTCAGTTTCATAGGGGCGTGTTCTTGGACTGACTAGTATTTCTCCCGTTTGGGCTAGGTGTTCTTTTAATTCCTTTCTTTCTTTGGGTGAGAGTCGTTCCGGCTTCCTATTATATATATTGAACAGGGGAAAATTGTAAAATGTTTCTGTGTTTCCTTCAAAAATTGCTAATTGGCAATATCCCATATTTCGCATGATTGGAGATTGCAAGTGGGAAAAATGTAGGGGAATTGTAGGCCGTTCTGAAGGGGCACTTGGATCGGTCAGTTCAGTAAGATTAAGTTTGGGGACACTTGTCTTGGCGTCTAAAGTAAACAGGTGTAGGATGAGAAAAAAGAAGAGTTTAAGTTTGGGGTTGAGTTTGTAATGCATGATTAAGCCTCCCGCCTCAATTGTCTTAATATGAGCAAGAAAATAAAAAGAAGTAAATTAGAAAAATGAAAAAGACTTTTATAATATGTGTTTTGGACGGCTGGGGTCACGGCGAGCCATCCCCCTCAAATGCTTTGTCACAGGCTCATACACCTCATTGGGATGAGTTAAATAATCGTTTTGAAAAAAGTTTATTAAGTGCCTCCGGTCAAGCCGTCGGATTGCCGGAAGGGCAAATGGGAAATTCGGAAGTCGGGCATATGACCATCGGGGCAGGGCGTATTATCTTGCAGGATCTTCCCCGTATTAATAAGGCAGTGGCTGACGGAACGTTAAGTACTAATGCTCATTTACAAGGCTTAATACAGTCCTTAAGGCAAAGCAATAAACCCTGCCATTTGATGGGGCTTTTATCTCCCGGGGGGGTGCATTCCCATCAAACTCACATATTGGCTCTTGCAAAAATCCTAGCAAAATCCGGTATCAAAACTTATCTCCATGCTTTTTTAGACGGACGGGATACCCCCCCTCAAAGCGCTTCCGGTTTTGTTGAAGAATTTTTGGATGATATTAAAGGTTTTCCTTTGATTTCTTTGGCAAGCTTAAGCGGGCGTTATTATGCTATGGATCGTGATAATCGCCATGACCGCATTGAAAAAGCTTATACCGCCCTTGTGAAGGGAGAGGCGTCGACCTTTGGTGATCCTTTGACGTATATTAAAGAGGGGTATGCTGCAGGAACGGGCGATGAATTTATGATACCTGCCGTTGCCACAGGTTATAAAGGTATTCACGCAGGGGACGGGGTGTTGATGGCTAATTTTCGAGCCGATCGCGTGCGTCAACTCATCACCCGTTTTGTCGACTCGCCCGATTTAAAGACCTCGCAAATTCTGGGCATGACCCGTTATAGCCGTGAACTGGAAAAACGAATTGGCGCGCTCTTCCCTCCGGAATCTCCTGAGGGTACACTGGGTGAGGTTATCTCTAAAGCAGGTTTGAGCCAGCTTCGTTTGGCAGAAACAGAAAAATACGCCCACGTGACGTACTTTTTGAATGGGGGGCGTGAAGAGCCGTTTGCAAAAGAAGACCGTCTTATGATTCCGTCGCCTAAGGTAGCGACTTATGACTTGAAGCCCGAGATGTCCGCCAAGGAGGTGACGGATAAATTGTGCGAAGCTATTGAGTCTCAAGCTTATGATTTTATCGTCGTTAACTACGCAAATGCAGATATGGTAGGCCATACGGGGCTTTTTGAACCGGCCGTTAAAGCTGTTGAAGCTTTGGATGTGTGCTTGGGACGTTTATGGCAGAGTGTTGAAAAGAAGGGGGCAATTATGGCCGTTACGGCCGATCACGGAAATATAGAAGCTATGGTTGATTTGCAATCCGGAAAGTCCCATACGGCGCATACCTTAAACCCTGTTCCTTTTCTTTTATGCGGGCCTGATGCGTACAGGTTAAAGCCAACGGGAGGCTTGGCTGATATTGCACCGACATTCTTGGATTTGATGGAGATTGAAAAACCCGCTCAAATGTCTGGACAGACGCTGCTGATCGCGTAGACTATAGGATATAAACTGCTGAAAAGACTTTTGAGCTATAAAAAAGAAAAGGCTTAATTTTTTGCGGGTGTGCCCTAAAATTTAACTTTAATAAGGATCTTCATGAACGCTATTCGATCTCTATTTATTGCCGTTCTTTTTTCTACCGCGATAGTTTCTGTTAGCGCGAAGGCCGTTGAAAAGCCCAACCCAAAGGAGTTAACTGCCGAGCAACTCAATAATTTTTTTAATGCGATCGCCGATAAAATTCGCGGAGATTACGTGGAAGATGTTACCAATCGAGAGCTCCTCGAGGGGGCTTTGAGCGGGATGATTTCTGCCCTTGATCCTCACTCAACCTACCTTGATGAAGAAAAGTTCAACGAAATACGTAATCAAGCTGAGGGAAAATTTGGCGGGCTTGGTATTGAAATCATTGTGGAAAACGACGGTATCAAGGTGATTTCTCCCATCGAGGATACCCCCGCCCAAAAGGCCGGTATCAAGCCGGGGGATGTCATTGTGGCAATTGAAGGCGAGCCTATTTCGTCGATGTCCGGATTTGATGCTTTAAAAAAGTTGCGGGGCGATCCGGGGACTTTTGTTAATATTACGGTATTTAGAGAAAATCAAAGCCCCTTTGATCTTAAGATTACCCGCGAATTTATTAAAGTAAATCCTGTAAAGTTCCGAACAGAAGATAATGTCGGGTATATTCGTATTACAACATTCAATGATCAAACGACAACAAAGGTCATCCATGCCGTTCGATCCATTAAAAAAGAAGCCGGTTCTAAGCTCTTAGGCTATGTTTTGGACTTGCGCAATAATCCGGGCGGGCTTTTGGATCAGGCTGTCTCTGTGACCGGTCTCTTTATCGGCCGAGATAAACCCGTTGTCTCTATTAAAGGCAAAGGTAAAAAGCAGTTTGCCGAATTCAAATCAAACTCTTCGGATATGACGGGAGGTTTACCTATTGTTGTCTTGGTCAATAGCGGATCGGCGTCGGCTTCTGAAATTGTCGCAGGCGCTTTACAAGACTATAAACGTGCCGTGGTTGTCGGAACTAAGTCCTTTGGAAAAGGCTCTGTTCAACGCATTAGCCCTTTAAAAAATATCGGTGCTTTAAAATTGACAATTGCTTTGTACTATACTCCCAAAGGGCGCTCTATCCAAAAAGAAGGTATTGAGCCTGATATTAAAGTCGAGCAACAACTGGATCTTAAAACGATTAATTCCAGCAAGCGGTTGCGGGAAGCGTACTTGAAAGATGCCTTAAAGAATGGCGAAAAATCGGAAGATGCCAAGCAGGGTCAATCTGTTTTAGGGAGTGCTGATGAAGAGGATGACGATATTAAAAATGTTTCGCAAAAAAGCAATTTTAAGGATTTACCCGATTACCAATTGCAACAGGCTTTAAATATTCTGCGAGCAATAAGTCTCGGTTTTTCTAATCAATGAAATAGGTAAAAAACTAGAATGCGTTTCATTTCCTTACCGCGTATTTCAAAACTATGGGTTGCTGCTATTGTTGCTGCTCTTCTTTCGGTTGGCGTTATTGTAGTTGTGATGTCACCGCCAATAGAAAAAAAACCTTCTGCTTCTGTTGTCCTTTTGGATCATGTGCCGGCGGATCCTAAAGTCAGGACGGAAGATCAGCAGGTGAAAGACGTTGCGCAAAAAGAAGCGGAAGAAATGCCGAGGGTCGAGACGGAAAAAAGTGAAATAACGACACCCCTTGACAGGGTGACGGAACTCTCCGACCTTACGGAAGAAGAGGTTACACCAAGAGACCCCTTGGTTCTTCCAAAGGAATCTCCGGAGAATACGGATATTGTCCAAGTTGATAAAGCGGTATTAGAGCAAGCCCCCGAGGAACCGTCTAAGAGTCTTCCTTACGCGCACCCTGAGTGCCTTGAGGAAAAAGAAGAGGGGGCTTTGTTGCCCGTGATCAGCCCCGGCGGTCTAAGACCCTTTGATGTTTATCAGTCCGATATCATCTCTGATATGGGCAAAACACCTTTAACGCTTGTGTTTTCAGAGCTCGGTTCAAGCCCTAAGGTTTTTGAATTCCTTAAGTCCTCCTTCCCCAAAAGCGTCACGTGTGCTTTTATTGCAAACCGTGACTTATCCCAACAGTTGAATAACGAGGCGCGGGAACTCGGTTATGAAACGTTATTAATGCTTCCCATGGAACCCGTGGCCTATCCTAAGTCTGATCCGGGACCTGAAACTTTGCTTACTAATTTGCCGAGAGCTGAGAATTTAAAGCGCTTTGAAAAAAGCCTTTCCCAATTCACAGGATACATAGGGGTTACACCTTATATGGGAAGCCGTTTTGCGCGGGTAAAACGTGATTTTGAGCCTCTTTTAAAGGAAGTGGAACGCAGAGGGCTTTTTTACTTTGAGCCCCGTTTAATTCGTTCCGTCGCTTTGCAGCTCAAACCGGAGAAAATGTTGTGGGCAAAGGGACAGTATGATATCGGGCAGGGCTTAAGTCGCTCTAAAATCCGAACTATCTTAAATCAGGCTAAAGAAACCCTTGGTCAAAAGAAAGCAGTTATTATAACAGTTCAGGGTGATATTGTGAGTTTTGAAGAAGTCAAGAAATGGCTTCCGTCAGTTCTTGAAAAAGACGTCGCATTACTGCCTCTTTCTCGTGTGATACAATAGGCCCCCCTATGAAACAGAATTCTCCTAAAGATTTATCTTTGTATCGTCCCAATGTAGGTATTATGCTCTTGAATAAAGAGGGAAAGGTTTTTGTAGCGCAACGCCTTGATTCCCCGGGACCTGCTTGGCAAATGCCCCAAGGGGGTATTGATGAGGGAGAGGATTATCGAGCTGCCGCCCTTCGAGAATTGGAAGAAGAAACCTCTATTTCCCATGTTGAAATTTTAAAGGAAAGTCGGGGCTGGTACCATTATGATTTGCCGCCCGAATTACAGGGAAAAATTTGGGGCGGAGAGTATGTAGGGCAACGTCAAAAATGGTTCCTGATGAGGTATTCGGGTGAAGATTCCGATATTAACCTCAAGACATCTCATCCTGAGTTCTCTTCTTGGAAATGGGTGGATGCAAAAAACTTGACTGATCTTGCCGTTTCTTTTAAGGTGCATGTTTATAAATCACTTGTAAAAGAATTTCTATAATGTCCTTAAAGAAAAATATTTTTATTTCTTCTCTTTTTTTTCTCGGTTGCTCCGGTTTAAAGGCTTCTGACGCAGATCCTAGGATACAAGAGTATCTTGATGAAGTTGGACGTCAAGAAGTCAAAACAGAGCGCTTGGGTTTTCATTCTGATTCCGCTTTTTCTTCTGATAAAGACAGTGATAGTCATGAAGAAAGTTTTAAGTACTTCCTGTTTGATCCTCATTCCGAAAGTGATTCTTTTGATGAAGAGGATGAAGAAAATTTTCAATTTGAAGTTGCTGAAATGAACCGCCGTGCGCTGGCGCGTTGGCGGCGCTAACCCTATTTTTGAGTTATCGGCACTCGGCATCACCGTGCATACCGAAATTTAACCGCTAATCAATTAAAGATATCCTCTTTATTGACGTAGTATTTTATCTCAATCAAATTATGTGAAGGGTCGGAGACAAAAAAAGAAAAATGCCATCCTTTTTTATGTTGATAACGCTCAAATAAATCTTCAAAAAAGGGCGCTTTTGCTTGTTTGCATGAGTTGTATACCTTATCGAAGTCCTCACGGGTTTCCATAATGATTCCGTAATGCCTCGGGTACATTGTGACATCCTTTTGAATTGAATCCGGATCCAAGTGGGTGACAACTTGATGACCAAAAAAGTTAAAAATAATGTAGTGCTCATATTCACGGCCAACAGTAGCTGCAAAACAGTCGGTGTAAAAGGCTTTTGAAAGAGTTAAGTCATGGCTTGGAACGGCCAAGTGAAAGATACTCATGGATGTTTTCCTTTTTTAAAAATTGTAATGACTCGGTGAAATAGTGAATTATTGATTTTTAAAGGGACTTTGTCCAGAGAGCTTATCAGAAAAAGTCTTTTTAATCTTTTGTTAAGGTTCGCTTGATAAAATGAGAATGAAAATAAGGAGATAGGACATGCCAAAGAAACTTTTCTTAATATTATCGTCGGTTTTTTTGTTGACTGCACCGAACGCAGAGGCCGCTAATAAAGTAACTGTAACCTCGGATCAAATTAAAAACGCTAAAGAGAAGGCCAAAACCATTGCGGGTCAAATGAGAATCTCTATATCCGAGATAGATTTTAGACAGATGTGTAAAAAAGGAAGCCCCTTTTCAAGGAAAAAGACGTGGCGTTCAAATGAGGGAAAGGCTTGTGAAACGCCAAAAGTCGCAGCTTTGGCAATAGTTCATTGCCCCGGTATATCTAAGGATTTTGAAAAATCTTATTGTTGGAATAAGGCTGTTGTTCTTTTAGGTAAGCCTAGTTCTACAACTCAATCTATTTTAGATAAGATGGATAAGAGCAATTTGAGTGAAGAAGAAAAACAGCTTGTTTATGGAGATAATCGCCCGCCGGAAGATTTACCCCCGCCTTTGCCTAATTAAAATTAGGGATTTTTTCTCATATGAGAAAGGGATAGGTGACCGATGAAGTCACTTATCCCTTTTTTGTGATGGTTCGACAATTCTCTTATGAACGTTAACTTACCTTTATAGTAAGGGCGTTGTCATTGGCAGAGACCGCTGCATTTGTCACAAGAGTTCCCTCAAGTATTTTGGAAGCAAGCTCATTTTGTAGATTTTTTTGAATAACGCGTTTTAGGGGTCTTGCACCATAAGTAGAGTCATAGCCTTCTTTAGCAAGCCATGCTTTGGCTTTATCATCAATGGAAAAGCTGATCTCTTTTTCTTTTAAAAGGCGTTCAAGATAACGCAGTTGGATTTCAACAATCCCTTTCATATGTTCCGGAGCTAAACGGTTAAAGAGAAGAATCTCATCCAAGCGGTTCAGAAACTCCGGGCGGAAAGCGCTACGCACTTCCTCCATTACAAGATCTCTCACGTTTTCAGGGGAGTCTCCGATTTTTTGTTTTGCCAAAATATGGCTGCCTAGGTTAGAGGTTAAGATGATAAGGGTATTGGTAAAGTTTACCGTGCGCCCTTGTCCGTCGGTCAAACGGCCGTCATCAAGAACTTGAAGGAGAATGTTAAAGACATCGGGATGCGCTTTTTCCACCTCATCAAAGAGAATGACCTGATAAGGCCGACGGCGAACGGTTTCCGTAATAACGCCGCCTTCTTCATAACCAATGTATCCCGGAGGGGCGCCGATCAGTCTTGCCACCGCATGCTTTTCCATATATTCGGACATATCGATTCTTAACAAAGCGGTCTCATCATTGAATAAAAATTCTGCCAAAGCCTTTGTGAGTTCGGTTTTACCAACGCCGGTCGGGCCAAGAAATAGGAAAGAACCCATGGGGCGGTTGGGATCTTGAAGGCCGGCTCTTGATCGCCGTACCGCTTCACTAATGGCCTTGACGGCCGTGTCTTGCCCTACAACGCGACGACGAATATTATCTTCCATATGGAGAAGCTTGTCTCGTTCGCCTTCAAGCATCTTGTCCACGGGAACACCTGTCCATCTGGAAACGATAGAAGCGATATCGCTATCGGAAACTTCTTCCTTTACCATTGTATTTTTTTCAGATTCTCCCTTATGGGCTTCGGCTTTAGCGAGTTTTTTCTCAAGCTCGGGAATGGTGCCATAGGCCAATTCTCCCGCTTTAGTGAGGTTGCCTTCTCGTTGAGAAATATCTAAATCGATGCGCGCTTGATCCAGTTGCTCCTTGATTTTCTGAGAAGAAGAAAGTTTATCCTTTTCGGCTTGCCATTGGAAAGTGAGGCCGGCGGATTGCTCTTCCAGTTTAGAGAGCTCTGTTTCAAGGTCACTCAAACGTTTTTGGGATCCTGCATCCGACTCTTTTTTAAGGGCTTCTCGTTCAATTTTCAGTTGAATAATTTTGCGATCCAGTTCGTCAATTTCCTCGGGTTTTGAGTCCACCTCCATGCGCAGACGGCTGGCAGCTTCATCCATTAAATCAATGGCTTTATCGGGTAGAAAACGATCCGTGATATAGCGGTTGGAAAGAGTGGTTGCTGCAACGATGGCACTATCCGTAATCCGTATTCCGTGGTGCAGTTCATACTTTTCTTTGAGGCCGCGTAGAATTGAAATAGTATCTGCCAAGGTCGGTTCGTCAACAACAACGGGTTGGAAGCGCCTTGCAAGGGCTGCATCTTTCTCGATATATTTTTTGTATTCGTCAAGGGTTGTTGCGCCGACGCAGTGAAGCTCACCTCGAGCAAGGGCAGGCTTAAGCATGTTAGACGCATCCATGGCTCCCTCTCCTTTGCCGGCTCCTACCAATGTGTGAAGCTCATCAATAAAGAGAATAATCCCGGCATCTCCCTTGGCAATTTCGTTGAGAACAGCCTTTAGGCGCTCTTCAAATTCACCGCGGAATTTAGCACCTGCAATAAGGGCGCCCAGATCTAGTGAAAGGAGGCGGACATCTTGTAAGGATTCGGGGACGTCTCCGTGAATAATGCGTTGGGCAAGACCTTCGACGATGGCGGTTTTACCAACGCCGGGCTCTCCGATAAGGACGGGGTTGTTTTTCGTGCGCCGTGAGAGAACCTGAATGGCGCGCCTGATTTCTTCATCTCGTCCGATAACGGGGTCAAGTTTGCCTTCTTGGGCGAGGGCGGTCATATCAATAGCGTATTTGTTTAAGGCGTCATAGCCTTCCTCTGCATTGGCGGAATCTGCCTTTTTGCCTTTTCGGAGCTGTTCGACGGCTGTTGCGATAATTGTTGAGGTCAGGTTTCCTTCGGCAAAAAGTTTTTGAATGACAGGATCACCGCAGTCAAAAAGGGCTTGAAAAAGGCATTCCAAGGAAACAAATTGATCCTTATTTTTTTTAGAAATTTTCAAAGATGTTTCAAAAAGCCGTGCCGTTTCAGGGGCAAGGTGCAATTGGCCTGCGCCTTCGCCTTCAACGGCGGGAATTTTTTTCAGTTCGTTTTGAACGGCGCTTTTAAGGCGTGTCGCATCTGTTTTTGTGAGGTCTAAGAGGCGTTTAATTGTTCCCGTTGTTTCATCCAACAGAGAAAGCAAAATATGTACGGGCGCAAAACGTTGATGACCCCTTGCAAGAGCTAGGGTTTGAGCCCCTTGAATAACTTCCCGTGATTTATCCGTATATTTTGAAAGATCCATGCGGTTTACTCCAACTTGTTTTTTTCTGTCTATATTATATCAGTAAACTTGTTATGCTTCAATGTAAGTCAAAAAAGAAGGAGAGATTAAAATGAGTGAAAATAAGAGTTGCAAACACACTTTGTCCAGTGCTGTCGCAGGGCTTTTTATCGGTGCCGGGGTTTTAGGAAGCGGGTATTTTGCAGCAGATTCTTTTAAAGAAGTGAAGCTTGCGAATCAAATGCTCACGGTTAAGGGATTTGCTGAAAAAGACGTTGTGTCCGATTACGCAAAATGGCAGGGCACACTTACAGAAGTAGGGCAGACACGTAAGGAAGTGTACGAGCGTTTAATGGCCGGAAAGCAAAAGCTTGAAGACTATTTAAAAACTCAAAATTTGGAAGGGGTTACCCTTTCTTTTGATCAGGTATATATATATTCCGTAAATAAAATCAACGATAAAGGGATGGGAACTAATGAAATTGATTATTTCAACGGAAGTCTAACAGTTCACCTTGAATCTCAAAACGTAGCGACCGTAACAAAAATTTCAAAAGATTCGGAAAAGCTTATTCAAGAGGGATTGAATTTTGAATCACGTTCCCCCGAATATCTCTTCAGCAAATTGGATGAAGTGAAGATTGAGCTGCTGGGAACGGCTGCTAAAGATGCCAAGGACAGGGCGAGTGAGCTTTCCAGTAAGGTTGGGGGAAGTATAGGAGCGCTTCGTAGTGCACAGCAAGGTGTTTTTCAAATCACAAGACGTAATGATACGTCAACATCCGGTTACGGGATGTATGATACAAGTTCCGTTGATAAAACGGTAAAGGCCGTTGTAACCATGTCTTTTGCCGTTTCTAAGTAGATCGGATGAAGTTTATATAAGGGCGTGTTTCGCCCTTAAGTTTTTCAAAAAAATAAAAAAATTTAAGAAAGGTGAAAAAAGGTTTTGACTTCCTTGGAAGGTCAGTCTATAACGCTATTACTGGGTTCGGGAGACGGGCTTGGGAGCGGCTCCGAGAGGGGTTCGGAAGAGATTCCGAGAAGCTTTCAAG
>JAACSN010000011.1 GCA_009993885.1 Alphaproteobacteria bacterium | reverse complement strand
CAAAGAGCGGCATAAAATTGAGTGTTTGTTTGGGTTTTTAAAGCATTACCGTAGGCTTTTCGCCGGATTTGACAAGAGCGTTGTTAAATTTAAAGGATTCTTGCATTTTGTTGCCTCACTCCGGTGGTTAAAGTGAAATCTCAACACAGCCTAATAAAATTGCTTTAGAAGGGGAAATTTCTCACACGAAAAAGAGGAAGCAAAGGAAAAGGCCACCCCAATAAATGAGGTGACCTTTATCTGGTGTTTTATCTAATTCTTAACGTTCCTACTATTTTTTCAGATGTGTAACGAGCATCATGATACCTGAGATACCGACGATCACGTTAAAGATCTTTAGAAGAATTGGAACGGATCCAAGAATTTTTCCAACGATATCAAGGTCAAGCAAACCGACAAGACCCAAGTTGATTGTTGCTATCATCACAAATAGTAGAGATACTGTTTTAAATACATCTAGCATGTTACTTACTCCCCTGTTTATAGTGATTTTTATATTATATTAGCATATAAATACATTATTGTCAATATATTCAAAATAGTGTTGATTTTTACTATTTTTATAATTATATATAACACATGTAAAAATAATATAGGTATCAATTCATGAAAAAAATACTTTTATCGCTCTTCGTTATTGTGTTAAGCCAATCCGTCATACAAGCAAATGCTTCCGTCAATACCGGCAGCAAACTCTCAAAAACCTTTACGGCAGAGGAAGAGTATCTTGAACGCCTGCAAGGTATTAAATCAACACTCAAATCTCCCGATCACTTTTCAGAAGACTTGGCTCAGCTGGCAACTGAATTTGTAACAAAAATCGGTAAAAGCATCCCAGAACAAGATGAGCGCCACAAGCCCTTTAGTATTATTGCCGCATACGCAGAAAATGAAATTGAGGAACAAACCTTAACCCTCAACCGTTTAAACTACCTCACTTTTCAGCTTGCCGTTGCGATGAACCCAAGCATTTCCAGCCCCCATGAAATTTTTGAAGGTGTTGATCTTTTAATTCAAAATAAAATTTGGATGCTTCCGTACGATGAAGCTTTAATAACTGTTAACGCCTATATTGAAGAAAACCTAGGGGATGCAGACCCAACAACATTTGAAAGCCCTCAAAATCTGGTAATGAATATTTTTCGTCCTTGTGATCGCGGGCAATGGGTTTTTCCTTTGGTAAGCGACAATCCGATTTATGGTTTACGAACTTACGCACAAGCTTTTGCAACCGGCATTTCCATTACAGGACTCCCCCTTATTGCCGAGAACTGCGGTGTGCATGCAGGCCTTATTAAACCGGGTCAGTTTGCTTATTTCTTAGCACATGATCTTTTGCACAATCAAACCTTAGCACCTTCTATTGATCCTATGGTGAATGCAGCTCATGTAAATGCTATGGCAAAGGCGACAGACGCTGCCCTCTCACAAATTGAAAAACTTTCTCTAAACGAGCAAAAAAAGGCCTACGGCATCTTGTTCTTAATAAATCACGAGCTGGTTGACTATTCGGAAGACAACATCACGCTTTTTACCGGCGACGAATCGCCAAAAGAAGCCTTTGAGAACATGATCAAGCATTCAAAAGCTTACGTTGCCCTTAAAATGAATAAAGCCCTTGATACACGCGAGACTTATTATCCTTATTATTTTGATGTCATTGATTGTAATGAAAGCTCGCCCTCTATTGGAGAGAGAGATTTCACCCTTCACCATGAAGATGGAACGGAAGAGCGCTATTTAGACAAATTACATAAGGATTATGCAGAACTTACAGGAGAACCTATTGACGAAAAATTTTACATAAATGTAAAGAATAAGTTTTTACTCCGCGTCACCGATACAACAGAGGAAAGCACATCAAAATTGGCCTTCTACACCGGAAATATTTTTTTCTCATGGCCCGTACAACGTGCATTTATCTACTCTCAAGTGAAAATTTTGAAATTCGTCGGGATAGATGACGGGGAAAATACTTATGGTTCGACTCTCGAGACCTTCACACCCTCTGTTGCCCATGATACTATTTTAGAGTTATTGAATAATGTCAACCTGCTAGAAGATTAAATCCCCTAAACTTTTACACATACTCAACCTAAAAAACCCGGCGCTTTTAAGAACGGGTTTTTTTATGTTTTCTTGACTTTAAGCAAAAAAAATTAAACAATTGAAAGCGTTAAACACATCCGAGTTTTTTGATGACAGGTCTCGTAAAAAAATTAGCCGAATTTAAATTTATCCTTCTTATCTTTTTAATTATGATAAGCGTCATGTCATTTGGTAACTTACTGCCCTTGGAGATTAAGCGAGGAGCCTATACGTTTAGTTCCCTCATTCGAGCGGGACTCATGTTTCTACTGCCGCTTTTGGTTCTTCCTTTTGTGGTCAGCAGCATTGCGCTATTACGTTCCAACGGTTTAATCTTAATTGTTTCCCTTGTCTTTTTAATCACGGCTTCTAATTTTCTCTCCATTATGATCGGCGGCCAAGTTGCCTCTGCCGTTGTGCCTTTGATGAACTTCGGTATGACTTTTAATGCCGGAGACGCGCAAGAATTGCTCGGATGGTTCGATATAACCCTTGAGCCGCTTTTAAGTGTTGAGGTCATTCTTTTACTTGGATTCTTCTTAGGTTTTTTATTAAGCCTTCTCCCCTCGGATCATCGCTTGGGTAATCGTACCTTAAGCTTTTTTGAAAGTTACAAAAAAATTTCAACGCTCTTTTTTCAGAAAATATTCATTCCCCTTTTGCCTTTTTATATTTTTGGCATGCTCTTAAAACTGGACGCAGAAAATGACTTTGCAACAGTTTTTAAAGATTTCGGCAACCTCATTCTTGTCATCGTAGCTGTTCAATTCAGCTATATTTTCTTTATATTCTGGGTCGGAAATAAGTACTCCCTTAGAAAAGTAATCCGATGCTATAAGAATGTCATACCTGCGGGACTCTTGGGCTTTTCAACCATGTCCAGCCTTGTCACAATGCCCGTTACCCTTGAGGCTGCCGAGAAAAATCTTGGCGATAAAGCTATTGCCCAAGTGGCCATTACCTCTACCGTAAATTGCCATGATATTGGCGAATGCATTTCCCTTTCGGTTATTGCGTCAGCCGTTTATCTCATGGCCAACGGTATGATTATGCCTGACTTTTGGGCCTTTACTCAATTCGCCTTCATTCTGGCCTTAGCCCAATTTACAGGCGTTTCTGTCCCCGGGGGCAGCGTTGTCATTATCATCCCTCTCCTCACCAAATATCTTGGTTTTTCTCCTGAAATGATAGGCCTTGTAACCACCATGGCCATCTTTATGGATCCGATCGGAACTGCTAATAACGTAGTCGGTAACAGCGCTTTTGCCCTCATTATCCAGCGCTATTTCAATCTCATAAAAGGAAAGTTAGGGAATGGAAAAAGGCCCCAAGCAGCAAAAATCTGACGGTTTTATAATCAATTATAGCAATAGAGATCAACGAGATGCGCTAATATCAGTCGGGTCTCTACATCAGGTTTTCCATCGATTAAAGACGGTCTGAAATGCATTTGAAAGGCTTGGACAACGGCTTGTGTCCCCTCATCAAGTTCGCCCGTTAAAGGGCATCCATAACCGTAATCCCTTAAACGTAACTGCGTCCAAAGAATTTCTTTTCCTGCTTGCGGCAATGTCACAAAACATAAATCTCGCTCTAAATCTTCTACCCAAGCCCCAATGCCAAACTCCTTATAGAGGCGCTCCCAAGGAAATAAAGGCCCGGGGTCAACCTTGCGGCCGGGGGCTATATCGCTATGCCCGATAAACAAAGAAGGTTGAATATCCCAACGCTCTTTAAAATCAACGAGTAATTCGGCAATGCTCCGGAACTGTTCTTCCGGAAAGGGAAACCACTTAAGGGGTGATCCCGAAAGCATCACACAAGAAGAGCGATCTACTTCCTCCGGCACATGCACATCATCATAGCCCCAATTCACAATCTCAACCCCGAGGGATAAAGAATTAATATCAGACAGCCCCCTCCAAACACCCCTGCCCCCGTGCCAAGCCCTCATACCGTCACGGACAATTTGAACAATGCCTCCGTCTCCCTTAATTAAATAATGAGCACTTACGCCGGAGTCTCGGCTTTTTGCCAACCATTCTAAAGATGATTTATCACTGCCGGCGGTGTAATGAAGCACGACAAGTTGCGGTTTACGCGCGGTATAGTTCTCTGTTGAAAAGTGTTCTATATCCTCAAGATTTGTTGTAAATTGACTTTTTTCCGAACTCATGGCATCACCTGTTATAAAACCTAAGAAAAGAATGCACCGTATAGGATATATTTCCAAGACACAACCTAACATTCTTTTACAAAAATATTACGATCTGAAATTTAAGTCCGTAAAAAATATTTTACAAATAGATTATATAAATATAAGATCAATATATAAAATTATTTTCAAAAAACAGGACTATGAAAAAATATCTATTAATATTAACACTTATACCCATCCTAGTAACAACCCAAATCAAAGCTTCTATTTCAAAGGAAGCCGAAGAGATTCTACAAACCTATTTTTCCCACGATAAAACTTTTAAAAGACAGGCCCGCAAGGCTTTAAGAAAAGACATAAAGGATTCGGAAGATCAAAAAAAGCTTATGAACGCGGTTGTTCTCTATCGACCCGGTATTCATAGCGCCGACAATTTATCGCGACTCTTGAATCTTTTAGCAGCACATATGCTATCCGATACTTTTGATGACTTAACCTCAAACGTTAATATAATCATAGACGCTTATAGTGATGATCACGGTAGGCTAAAAGGAAAAACGCTCTTGCACACCATAAACGCTTTGTCCGTCCTCAGCCAAAGGAATTTATTAATTACTGCCACAAAAGCCCTTAAGGCTTTTGCCGACTTTCCGGATTTCAAAACACATTTAAATTTCTCAAGAGTCTATTTAACAGACTGTTTTTTAAGACCCCTCGTAGAACAACCGACTTGGAGCGCCGAATCAACGAAAAATATTATCAAAAGACTCAATTTAGATAAAGAAGAAATGGGGCACATTAGTGTAATGACGATCGATATTTTATACGAAAAAGCAAAAAAATATATAGAAAACACGTGATACTAGAATGCCCTCTATTTATGAAACGTCTTTAAATGATCTTGAAAAAATGCAACCCCTATTTAACGGATATGAAGAATCTGTCTTTTTTTCCATTCCCTCTCTTAAATCAACGCCCCTAGACCTAAGATCTCTCAGTAAGTTCGAGAACAGAAACTCCCTTATTCCCCACATCAGATGCGGTGATTATTCAAAAAAACAAACTATTGAAACGGCTCATCTTGCAAAAGAAATGAGGTTTAAAAAAGTCTTTCTCATTTCAGGAGATCCCCCCTATGCTCATCAAAAAGGCCTCACTTCCTGCCAAGCTATTCCCTATTATCACCGCCTTGGCCTTGAAGTCGGTTCCTCCCTTGATATTTATGCCCCTTGCTTGAAAACAGAGATTAAAAAGGCAGAAGAAAAGATAAAAGCCGGCAGCCGATATCTGGTCACTCAGGTTGTCTTGATGAGCGATGAAACAGAAAAAAGACTACTGGAAATTCATTACGCTCTGCACCACACAAAGATAAAAATATATCCTTGTCTTTCTCTGTTAAAGGACTTCCGAAAAGACAGCTTACTTTTAAAAAAAATCTGCCCTTTTGTGCCGCAAGAAATTTTATCAAGGAAACAAGACATACAAGATAACAATAAAAAAGCCGTTGAGTTTTTTCAACGACTTTTTGACTCTGACACAATGTATCTTTTTCAGTTTAGGAAGCCGTAAGCCTCCCCCTTTAAAAGCTACTCCGGGAAATAAGCTTTATTTATTTCCACAGGATTTTTTTGTCGCAAATAAGAAACATAAAGCTCAACAACATCGCTTCCGGCTTGTTGTTGGAGTAAATCTTCAAACTTCTTAACTTCTTCCGTACGTTTCGACGCATCCCCATTTTTTACATCTGTAACCTTAGCAATTAAAAACAAAGGTTGTCCTTCCTTCCCTTGGTAGGGTACTAAAGTAAGATGTCCTCTCGGCACGGAAAAAAGCTGATTAATCGCAACGGGCGGTAAATCAACAGCCGTTGGAGCAAGGGCTTGTTGACGGCTTGCCCGAACAGTGGTCAAAGCCAATTTATGTTGAGCGGCAACGGATTTAAAATTACCGCCGTCCCCCAGTTGTTTTTGAATTTTTTCAACCAGTTCCTTTGTCATAAGGGTTTGAGCTTCCCTTTTATAAGCAAACCTAATGTCCTCCATAGCCTCGCCAAAAGAAAGTTGCTCAGGATCTTTATGAGCCTCAAGATAAACAACAAAATATTGCCCCGATTCATTCAGCTCTTCCATCGGGGACAGTTCCCCCTCTACGGCATTAAAAGCAAGATCAATGATCGCTTGATCAAGATCGCTTCTTTTTTCATTTTTAGAAGTCAAAGGCACATCTTTAAATTCCTTAAACGTCGCCCCGTTATTTTTTGCAACCTCAGCCAAAGCCGTCCCCCCCTCAAATTGAGTTTGGATTTTATCTGCCATAGAGATGCTAACTTCTTGAGCCCCGTCATGACGCAGCTGTCCGCGGATTCTCTCCTTAGCTTCTTTTTCAGGAACATCTTTATATTTTCTGTCCTTTTCAAGGTCATAAATAACTTGAATATCTTCTTCTTTTACAGGGATTTTAAGGTTTGCCACATTCATAATCACAGCTTTAAAAGTACGACGTTCCGGTGCATAAAATTGGCGTCTGTTTTTTCCGTAAAAATCCCGTAATTGATCTTCCGTCGGCGCTTCTTTAAGCTCCATTTTTGTAGGATCAATGACCATTCCTTGGGCAGTCCTGATTTGCGCATTCCAAGAATATAAAGGAGCCGTCGCAACAAAAGGTAAAGAGGCATTTGCAGAAAGCGCCGCAATCACACGGGTGCGAATCATTTCAGCCTTTGTGTGCGCAACGTAATCCTTTTCCGTTGAAAACCCAAAATTATGAATAAAGCGCATAAAGGTTTCCTTAGAAAAAGTACCGTCGGGGAGCAAGAAGGCTTTTTGATTACGGAGCATTTTCACCACATACTCATCGGAAACGCTAATTTTCAAACGATCCGCCTCAATTTTAAAAAGTGCTTCGTCAATAAGACGATCCAAAAGTTGGCGGTCAATGCCGAATTTTTTCACATCTTCATTCGAGATCTCTTGTCCCGTACGCAGACGCATATTAAGACGCATCCGCTCAATAGCCAAGCCAAGGTCACGATTGGATACGGATAGCTTTCCCACTGTCGCAACCGTTGATTCCTTTGAAAGGCCGATCATCCGCAAGCCGTCTTGTCCGCCCCACATAAAGGCAAAACTAAGGGCCAAAAAACCAAAAAAGATACGGGCGATAAGACTGCCGCTTGCTCGGCGAAATAACTCAATCATTAAAATAAAACTCTTCCTAAAATTATACCCTTTAGAAATAACATTTTATAGACAAACCTCCAAAAGGTTTTTCTAGAAATTAGAGCATATTTCACGTATAGATAAAAGGAATTGCCTCCCTTAGGATCAAGATGATGACCGCCTATAAGAAAAAGCCCGACTGGATCAGAGTCAAAGCGCCTGTCAGCGCCGAGTACGAAACAACTCGCACCTTGATCAAAAGTAAAAAACTTAACACGGTTTGTGAAGAAGCCGCTTGCCCTAATATCGGTGAATGCTGGGCTAAAAAACATGTCACGATTATGATTTTGGGAAGCGTTTGTACACGTGCCTGCCGCTTTTGCAATATCAAAACAGGTCGCCCTGATTTACTGGATCCCCATGAACCGGAGCGTGCGGCCGAAGCCCTTAGCGGTCTTGGTCTCTCCCATGTCGTGATCACCTCCGTTGACCGCGATGATCTCGATGATGGCGGTGCAACCCAATTTGCCCGAACCATCAAAGCAATCCGAGACGCTACGCCGGAAACAACCATCGAAGTCCTCACACCTGATTTTCAACGCAAAGAAGGTGCTCTTGAAATCGTTGTGGAAGCGAATCCCGACGTCTTTAACCATAATGTTGAAACCGTTCCCCGACTCTACCCGACCGTGCGTCCCGGAGCTCGCTATTTTCACTCTATTAATTTGCTTTCACGGGTCAAGGAAATGGCACCCCACATGTTTACAAAATCCGGTCTTATGGTAGGTCTTGGAGAAAACAAAGCTGAAATTTATCAAGTCATGGATGATTTTAGGGCAGCCGACATTGATTTCATCACCATCGGTCAATACTTGCAACCCAGCCCCAAACATCACCCTGTAATGGATTTCATTCATCCGGATGAATTCAACGCCTATGAAACCATGGCTCGCGGCAAAGGCTTTTTAATGGTTTCAGCGTCCCCCCTCACCCGATCTTCTTACCTGGCAGGGGATGATTTTAAAAAACTTAGAGACGCACGGGAGAAAAAAATGCAAGAACAAGGCGTAATGAATCCTTACGAGAATTCTGTAATAGTAGAAAACATTCCGGAACTTGAACCCAAATTACAATTCTAAAAATGCCCCGATTTCAAGATAAGCATTCTTTACCTTTTACCCCAAAACAGCTTTACGACATAGTTTTGGACATCGAGAAATACCCTGATTTTCTTCCATGGTGCACGCGCTCTGAAATTATTGAGCGTCTGGATGAAGAGGGCAAGCTTTACGCAAGCGTATCCGCAGGCTATGCCCTTTACAGCGAAACCTACCTCTCCAAAGTTTTCTTTCAAGACGCCAAGCGGATCGAAGCAACCTATATTGAAGGGCCTTTTAAAAACCTCCATACCCTTTGGCTCTTTAACGAGCATCCCAAAGGGTGCGAGCTTCTTTTTTCAGTGGATTTTGAATTTGAAACGGGTCTTTTGAACACTGTCGCAAAACATATGTTCACACAAGTCACAGAGAAAATGGTAGAGGCTTTTATTCAAAGAGCCCATGCATTATACGCCCCCCCTTCTCACGTTATCTAAAACAGATTTTAAAGAGGTCGCCCCAGCCTTTTTTTCATAAGTCGTTTGATGATAGGAATAGCCGCGCGAGCTTTTTGGCGCCCTGTTTCATAGAGTTCTTGTTTCTTTGATTCATCAAATAAGCCGATATCTTGAAAATTCATCCCGATAACAACGTCTGCTTGTGTTACAGAGCCCTTTACTTGATGACGATAACTAATCTCAATGGCGCGTTTTAAAATGCCCAACAAATTCGTAGGCCCTTCCTTTGAAAGCCCTTCGCCTATATCAACAGCAATAATAATTTTAGGATTAAATTTCTTAGCCGTTTGCACGGGGATATTATCAACGGCTCCGCCGTCAACAAGGTATTTTCCAAAAATTTGAACAGGTTCAAAAACCCCCGGTATAGCTCCTGAAGCTTGAACGGCTGATGCTAAATCTCCTTCATGGAGCTCTATAAGTTTTCCATCACCAAGATCCGTCGCGACCACAACCAATGGAACAGATAAGTCGGCAAATGTTGCCCCCTTAAGGTTTTTTTGAAGATACGCCTTAAAGCGTTCTCCGTCCTTTACGGCAAATCTTGAGTGGGGCCAGTAATTATCTTCCATGAAGTCCTCACTTGTTGTATCAAGTAAGATTTTTTCAAGGTGCTTGGCGCTGGGATAACGGGCATATAAAGCTCCCACAATGGCACCGGAACTACAGCCCACAATCAGGTTAGGACGAATACCTTCTAGTTCAAGCTCTTCTAAAACCCCAAGGTGTGCGATTCCCTTCACACCTCCTCCCCCTAAAACAAACACAACATCATACTGTTTGTTATCAAAATTAACTGCCCTAAAAAAACGATCACTCTCCGGCGTATAAACATTTAGGGTCGAAAGGCTACAAGCACTTAGAAACAAAGCAATAAAAAGGGAAAAACACTTAGCCATCGGAACATAACAGTCTCTTAAAAATGGAATAACAATCGTCCTTAGCACTTCTTATAACGGAGCGACAGTAGAGTTTACCGACGGCGTTGTACATTCTCGTATTCTGTGCTCAAAGTCTTGAAAGTTCAAAGGCTTAAAAAGAAACCCGTCGGCGCCGGCATTCGTTGCCGTTTTAATACTATCTTGATCGCTATAAGCAGAAATAACAATCATCTTTTTTTCAGGGAAATTTTTCTTTACTTGAAGGAGAAGCTCAATACCGTTCATTTCAGGCATATTTAAATCTGTCACAACAAGGGAGATATCCGGATTTTTCTTAAGGATCTCAAGGGCACGTTCTCCATTACGCGCAAAGGAAAAGCTAAACTGCCCTGCTTTAACCTCGTGACGAAATCTTTGTTGAATTAACATATCCAAGTCAGGCTCATCATCAACCATAAGTATGTGTAGCATTTTCTAACACCGTTTACCCAAAAAACTCGTATTTTATTTTTTTTATAGACCTTATAAACAAATTATCCAACATTTTTGTTTAATTTTTAGTAAACTAAGAATTAATCGTTTAAAAGCGACAAGCCGCATACGGGAATAAAACAGAGACTTAAAACATGAAAATTAATTTTTGGGGAGTCAGAGGAAGCTATCCTTGCTGGGGAAAGCATTGCACCCAAATAGGAGGACAAACCTCCTGTGTCAGCGCAACTCTTTCTAATGCTCAGCATAACCGTATCATCTTTGATATGGGTACAGGTATAATAGACCTTGGCAAAGAACTCCTCGATCAAGGTATTAAACATATTACCGTTATCGTCTCTCACTTTCACCTTGACCACTTAATGGGTCTTGCCTTTTTTAAGCCTATCTGGGACGAAGGCACAACCATTACCTTTTATTCTCCCCACCTTAGCAAAGGATTGGATTTGGAAACCATTCTTAAAACGAAGCTTTTTTGCCCTCCGTTATTTCCAATCCCATTCAACGAAGTCCCTGCCACCTGTTATTTCAAAACCTTTCAAACAGGAGACAGTCTTAACTTATCAAAGGACATAACTCTCAAAACCCTCAATCTTAATCACCCCGGGTGTGCAACGGGTTATCGCCTTGAACATGGAAATAAAGCGTTTTGCTATATAACAGACCATGAACATAGCGCGGAGTTTAACGAAGATCAGATGCTTAGGTTTGTGCAAAAGGCTGATTTGATGGTTTTTGATACCATGTTTACACCGGAAGATTCTAAGACTTATGTAACGTGGGGACATTCTTCTTGGCAATCCGCCGTTGACGTTGCCCAAAAGGCCGCCGTAAAAAGGCTTGCTCTTTTTCATATAAACCCCGATTATGACGATGATAAACTGCTTAAAATTGAAAAAGAGGCTCAAGCTCTTTTCCCCTGTAGCTTTTTAGCAAGAGAAGGCTCGAGCATAGACATATGAAAGAAAACTAAATGGCCTCCGTATCTTTCCCCGAACAGTCTCACCTGTTTGCCCAAGAAAAAGAGAAAACGGGTATTATCATTGTGAATCTGGGCACGCCTGACGGAACAGATTTCCTGTCCGTTCGCCGCTACCTAAAAGAATTTCTCTCCGATCAACGGGTCATTGAAGTTAACCCTATTCTTTGGAAACTCATTCTAAATCTCTTTATCTTAACTTTTCGCCCCGGAAAAACGGCCAAGGCCTATAAAGCAGTCTGGCGCAAAGACACAAATGAATCTCCTTTGCGCTACTATACAAGAAAACAAGGAGAAAAATTAAAAAGCGCCTTTGCCGACTATCATAATATTGAAGTCGCTTGGGCTATGCGCTACGGACAACCGAATATTGAAAAAGCTTTCAAAGACTTAGAAAAGAAAGGCTGCACGCGCTTGGTTATTTTGTCCCTTTACCCTCAATACTCGGCCACAACAACAGCGACAGTGAACGATGAGGTTTTTCGTTGCCTTATGAAAATGAGACGTCAACCGACGCTACGTATTGCGCCTCCTTATGAATGTCATCCGAAATATATCCAAGCCCTGAAAAACAGCATCATCACTCACCTTAAAACGCTGGACTGGAAACCTGAAAAAATCCTTGTTTCCTTCCATGGCGTGCCCGTCGACTACATAGAAAAAGGAGATCCCTATAAGGTATTTTGTGAAAGAACTTTCCATACCCTACAAGATGCCATGCCTGAAAATGCCCCGCCCCTGTTCTTAACATTTCAATCTCGTTTTGGGCCGCGGGAATGGTTGCAGCCCTATACGGACAAGACCCTTGAGGCCTTTGCTCAAGAAGGCCTGAAAAAAATAGCCGTGATCGCACCCGGTTTTGCCTCCGATTGTATTGAAACCCTCGAGGAACTTAAAATTGAAGGATGCAAGATTTTTGAAAACGCCGGCGGAACCCATTTTACCCAAATTCCCTGCCTCAATGATAACAGCGATGCCATTGATCTTTTTACAGCACTCTTAAAAGAATCCCTTGGAGATTGGATTAATCCTCCCTCAAAACTCTTGCACCTCGCCGCCGCCCCTAGAGGGAATACGTGTGAACCGCAATAACGTGCCGGATTCTTTTAAAATAACTCTCCTGAAATCATAAGCGCTTAAAAGTCATATAAGTACAGGTCACACCTTGAGAAAGCGCCTTGGTTTCATAGCGCGTCGGAATCCAGTCTTCGGGACGCGTTGTCGGAAGGTTATCCCAATCAAATTGTGCCGTAAAGTCTTTACTTGCCTTCATGTGCTCTACCATCCACTCAAGATAATCGGAATGATCCGTTGCCAGACGAAATTCAGCACCGGGCTTCATCAAGTAGGCTAAACGCTCGAGGTTTTTAGGATTAACAAAACGACGCTTATGGTGGCGCATTTTCGGCCATGGATCGGGAAACAACAAGAAAACACGAGACAAACTCTCTTTCGGTAAGCTATCCAACAAAGGACGTACATCTTCCGGCCAAAGTCGCACATTCTCAATCCCCGTTTCAAGAAGCTCTCGCAGCATTAAAGCAATACCGTTCATAAAGGCCTCAGCCCCTAGAAAATTCACCTGAGGATTCGCACGAGCTTGACCGCAAAGATGCTCACCGCCTCCAAAACCGATTTCAAGCCATAATTCCTCTGCATCTTGATCAAAATCAGCATGGGGATCTTGTATCAATGTTTTATCAAACGTCACCGACGGTAAAAATTGTTCAATCAAGTCCTGACTCACTTTTCGTAAAGGGCGTCCCATACGTCGGCCGTAGAACTTCTCAGACCCTACGTCTTTATGACACGGCCTCTTATTAAGTAAAGGAGTTGATTGTTCTTTCACGTTGCAATTCACTTTCAAACTATTTTTATTTTAACTAACATAATCTTTATAAAAAATACAGGGCATTCGGAAAATTATTAACAGAAAAAATGCTTTATACGGAAAGAGGTTCAAAGTCCAAGAATCGTTTTAATCATTGACCTTTTGTCAGAAAAAACGGTATATACTAAAAGAGTATCGGAAGTCGGGCGGTCGCGTTTTTGTCTTTTGGCAAAACCGAGGAAAGTCCGGGCTCCACAGAAACAAGGATGCCGGATAACGTCCGGCGGGAGAAATCCTAGGGAAAGTGCCACAGAAAATATACCGCCTCTTTATAGGGGTAAGGGTGAAATGGTGCGGTAAGAGCGCACCGCATTGCTGGTAACAGGAATGGCAGGGTAAACCCCATCCGGAGCAAGACCAAATAGGGATAACATTACGGTGTGTTTCTGCATCGTTATCCGGGTAGGTCGCTCGAGCCCTTCGGTAACAAAGGGCCTAGATAAATGATCGCCCCTGATTTTATCAGGACAGAACCCGGCTTATAGACTTCCGATACTTTCATTTACTATTCTGTCGACCTTATACGGGAATAAGAAGAATATGCTTGACTTGGAAAAACTAAGAATCTTTTATTATGTTGCGCGAGAACTCAACATTGGCCGCGCCGCAGAAGCCTTACGACTTAATACGGCAAGTGTCAGCAAACACATCAAACTTCTTGAAGCCCACCTCAATAAAAAATTAATCAAAAGAAAACGCTATGGGGTTGCCTTAACAGAAAACGGTGAAAGCTTTTTCGCCCAAATAGCCTCCAATGTCGCAAATTTGGATAACATCTTAACGACTCATGACTTTTCTGAAAAAAAAGAAAAGAAAATCAAAATTCTCACCACCGACGGGGCGCTCAGCTCTATTATAGCCAAAGAAATTGCCGAATTTCTCAAAATGAATAATAATATTAATGTTGTTATCAACACACAAAAAAAGCCTGATATTTTACAATCACAAGAAGATTTTGGCATCTTACCCTTTCAAAGCAAAACAAAAGGCATCTCTCAAACCGTCATCTTAGAGCTCCATAGCCGCTTATACGCTCATAAAACTTATATTGAAAAATACGGCCTCCCAAAGGACTCTAAGGATCTCGATAACCATAAATTTATCGGTTATTCTTCAGAACGCCTTTACTCTTCTGTAAACTTGGATTGGTATTTAGATACGGAAAATGCCTCGGTAAAAAGAAATGCCCTTTTACAAATTAATTCTCCCCTAGGGCAATTCGAGGCCTTAAGAGCAGGACTTGGAATACTTGGCATTGTAAGGGAGTTTTCCCTTCTAAAAAATGAAGATTTTGTTGAAATTCTCCCCAATGAAGAAGGCCGAACCTTTAGGGTTTGCTTTGTTAAACGAGAAGACGAAATTCAAACAAAAACAGAAAAAGATATAGAAGCCTTTTTAAGATCTCGATTTGAAACCTACGCGCATTCTTAAAGCTTGTCTCAAGAAACACCTGCCCAATTGCATTCAGCCTACTATTTTAAAAAAAACTGCCTCTCCGGTTAACACCTAACGTAGCCTTTTTACAGACACTCGTTTTTGAAAAAACACACCCCCTAGAAATGCAAAAAAAGAAAAACATGCTTTTTTCTATTGATTTTCCATTTCTCATATGTATATTAGCAACTGTTGATTGAGGTACGTACCTTGACCATCGCTTAGAGTTTTGCATCCCCTTTATTCCTGTCTTGCGGGATGCGAAAGTAAGACACAATCGACTTGTAACCTCGAGCTTGTGTCTTACCCAACTTGGCCCGGATGACGATAATCCCGTGGGATTAGACCTATCCGGGCATTTTGTCGAAAAATTTTTCTTCTTTTAACGTTTCCCATATAAAAAGCAAGATTTCTCACGCCCTCTTTAAAAAAACACATAAAAAAACCTCACTCCTTTGGGAAATGAGGCTCTCTTACGGATGAACAACGGCTTTTTAACGTGTTAAAGGCTTATACTTAATACGTGTCGGCTGAGCGGCGTTATCCCCAAGGCGGCGCTTACGATCTGCTTCGTAGTCTGCATAGTTACCCTCAAACCACTCCACATGGCTATCCCCTTCAAAGGCAAGGATATGAGTAGCGATACGATCTAAGAACCAACGATCATGGCTTACCACAACGGCACAACCGGCAAAATCAATGAGCGCTTCTTCAAGGGCGCGCAATGTATCCACATCAAGGTCGTTAGTCGGCTCATCCAGAAGAATAACGTTGGCACCACTTTTTAAAATCTTGGCCAAATGAACGCGGTTACGCTCTCCGCCGGATAGCTGCGCCATCCGCTTTTGCTGGTCGGAGCCCTTAAAGTTAAAACGACCGCAATAGGCTCGGCTTTGCATTTTTGCTTTGCCCAATTCGATTTCATCTAGGCCGTCGGAGATTTCCTCCCAAACGGTTTTATCATCATCAAGATTATCACGCACTTGATCCACATAAGCCATCTTAACGGTTTCTCCGATGCGGATATCCCCTTGATCGGGATTATCATTATTAGTCATCATCTTTGTAAGCGTCGTTTTTCCGGCTCCGTTTGGCCCGATCACACCCACAATAGCCCCCGGAGGCATTTTAAAAGAGAGATTATCAATGAGGAATTTTTCGCCAAAGGCTTTGCTCACATTTTCAAATTCAATGACATTGCTTCCCAAACGTGGGCCCGCCGGAATCATAATTTGAGCAGTCTTCATTTTCTCATTCATATCCTGATTCAACAACTGATCATAGGATTGTATACGAGCCTTATTCTTTGCTTGTCTTGCCTTTGGTGATTGGCGAATCCACTCAAGCTCTCGTAAGATCGTTTTTTGACGATTGCCTTCTTCTTTTTCTTCTTGGGCAAGGCGCTTTTGCTTTTGCTCAAGCCAAGACGAATAATTTCCCTTAAAGGGAATGCCCTCACCGCGATCAAGTTCAAGAACCCAATCCACAACGTTATCCAAGAAATAACGATCGTGGGTGACCAGAATAACCATGCCTTTATAATTTTGAAGATATTGATCTAACCAGGAAACGGACTCGGCGTCCAAGTGGTTAGTCGGTTCATCTAACAAAAGAATATCAGGTTGTTGCATCAACAAACGACACAAAGCCACACGGCGCTTTTCTCCCCCCGAAAGCCTCTCAACAGAGGCATCGGCCGGCGGACAACGCAACGCATCCATAGCAATTTCAATGCGGCGATCTAAATCCCAACCGTCCGCAGCTTCGATTTGTTCCTGCAGCTCCCCTTGCTCTTCAATAAGCGCATTCATCTCATCGTCGCTCATTTCTTCAGCAAACTTTGCACTAATTTCTTCAAAGCGCTTTAAAAGGCAAGAGAACCCTTTAATACCGGCCTCAATATTTTCTTTTACGCTCAAAGCGGGATCAAGATTTGGCTCTTGGGGTAAATACCCCATGGTTGTGCCTTCTGCAGCCCAAGCCTCACCACCGAATTCTTTATCAATACCTGCGACAATTTTCATAAAACTTGATTTACCGGCACCGTTAACACCGATAACACCGATTTTAGCGCCCGGAATAAAAGACAAGGAAATATCACGGATGACTTGCTTGCCTCCGGGGTAATTTTTACTAACGCCTTGCATGGTGTAAATATATTGGGTCATTCTACTCCTAAATCCTTCTCAAAAATCTTCCCTAGTCATAGCGGATTTAGTGAAAAAAAACAAGGGAACAGAATTTACCCGCACCTCTTAGGCGATATTAAGCTTCTCGTTTGCGTAAGAAAAAACCGTTTAAGAAGGACTAAGCTCTCTCTATTTCATCATTGAGACGTGATGAACAACCTCGGGGATTTTTTAGAATCGGCTGCAATCTTTTGTATGATGATACTGCCGTGACCTTTAGCTTTTTTGACGGCAGCAGCCTCTGCATTAACGCCCTCAACCGTACGTGGCGAGATATTAGCAAACTTTTTTGCAAGCTCTTTCTTGATTTTTTCAGACCTAAGAGGGGTCAAGCTTCCTCCCTCTCCTGAAAGATCTTCAAAGGAGGGCGACGGCGTCATCATCGGCTGTCCTGTTTCACCATCCGACTCACTAACAATAAGAGAAGCCCGGCAAAGCCCTATAATAAAAAAACTTCCTAAAATAGTTGTAACTTTCATTTTCACCCTCTATTTTTTTAATGCAGCTTGTGCATTAAGGTATAAAAGGGAAAAATTAACAATTCTCTAAGAAAGGGGGAAAAATGCGTTAACAAAGGTTTGCTACCGAGAGCCTCTATATTTCTTCTTTCGTAAAGAACGGGGCTGCGGCGTGCGATCGCTTTGCTCCCTTTGATCACGCGGCACAATAGAACTGCCTCCTCCCCTAATTTTTTTCTCTTTATTACTTAAAAAACGATAATAAGGTTCTTCAAAACAACTTTCATATATGATCGTCTTATCCCTACATTCCGCCCTTAATTTCTTATCGGGCATAATAATAAAACACATACTGTCATGACTTCCGCACACAACTCCCTGAAGGCGAATCCAATCACCGCCTGTGAATTGAAAAAGAGGAATAAAATTCTCTTCATATTGAAAAAGCGTTTCGGTCGACGTTTCAAACTCAGAATTATAATATTCCACAACATATTGAAAGGCTTGAAGCCTATGAGAGAGTTTCTCGGAAAAGGATAATCCTTTGTTTTTACTCAAATAAAACATAAGCTTTCGGTCATTTTTAATCAATGTTCTCGCTAAGGTTCTTTTGCATTCGGAGTCCGGAAGACTTAAGGCAGATTCATCCAATTCAAATGACATCGCCCTTTTGGGCAATAATTCCCCCTTTCCGTAGGGATCAATGACCTCCTCTAACGAAGCAAAAGTTTCACAACCGCAAAATAAGATAAAAAATAAGATAAAAAAATGCATAAAAATCCTCCCTGTTTTTCTTAGAGTACGCCATAAAAAACTTTACAAAAAGCGCTCACAACCTAAAAAGAAACAGGACATTGATTTATTGAAGGGATTTTTGGCGTGAACGTTATAAAAAAACGAGAAATAAGCATTAACCGAAACCGCGAACAAGGCTCTGAACAATCAGATACCACCCGTCTACCAACACAAAGAAAATAATCTTGAAAGGTAAAGAAATCATCATAGGCGGCAACATCATCATACCCATGGACATCAGGACAGATGCCACAACCATGTCAATAATGACAAAGGGTAGAAATAAGAGAAAACCAATCTCAAAAGCGCGACGCAATTCACTGATCATAAAAGCAGGTACAAGAATTTTAAGCGGAATATCTTCGACTTTTTCAACAGCCTGCGACTTAGCAATATCGGAGAATAGTTCTATTTCTTTTTCACGGGTATTTTTACGCATAAAAGCATGAAAAGGCTCCGCTATAAGCTCAAAAGCTTGTTTCTCGTCAATTTGCTCTTCCATAAAAGGCTTAACCCCCGTTTCATAGGCTTTTTCAAAGGTGGGCGCCATAATAAAGAGGGTTAAAAAGAGAGCAAGGCTCACCAAGATTGTATTTGGCGGGGATTGTTGCATCCCAAGAGCGCTCCGTAAAAAGGAAAACACAACAATCAACCTTGTAAAAGACGTCACCATCAACAAAATTGACGGTGCTAAAGAGATCACTGTGACCAGCAAAATAAATTGGACAAGGCGGGTTGTCAAAGCGCTATTGTTTTCTCCCATATCAAAGGAGATACTTTGAGCCGCCACATCCGGCGCAAAAAGCCCCCCGAAAGCAGCACAAAAAAACAAGGCCGCCCCTAACTTTTTAAGAGGTGTTTTCGGAAACAAAAATAAAACGATATTTCTTAAAAAAAGTGCCGCATAACTATGATCTTTAAGCCGCTCTGCTACCTTTAGGTGAGTCATCATCCTTGCGCTCTTTCTTTAGTCTTATCAACAATTTTTATCGGTTTCTTATCTAACAAAAAACCACCGTCTGTCGTTAACGCTATGAGATATTGAGTGTCCTGCCAATTCACAACGGTGAGTTTTTGTTTAGGGCTCAAATGAGTCGTTTGCAAAATCTTTAAATCATTCCCCGATCCGGAAAAGACTAATTTCTTTCTTTGCAAAAATTTTAAAAACCAAAGCAACAAACCTAAAATGGCAAGAACCGATAACAAACCGAAAACCAATTTCCCCAAAGCGGCGATACTAAGCACAGACTCATCCGGTAGCATTAGTTATTGACTCCGTTACTTGCCTTAGCATAAGCCGCAGTACTCTTGGTATAACCGCGTGCTTTGTTTGTCTCGTCAACGACCTTATCTTTATACCGATTGGCCGTATCCAGCAAAGTATCAAGGGATTTTCGAAAAGCCGCAACGGCTTCTTGAACTTGAGCCCTCAATGTCGGATCCATGGTGGGAAGTTCGGGCGCCAAACTGTTCATTGCTCGCAAATGGGGAGACAAACAAGACAAATCAAAGGGCTCTTCCTCCTCAAGGGTATGGATCAAGTTCTCTTGATATTTCTCAATAATATCAACAGCTTCTTCTATTTTTTTGATTTTTTCCGAAATACCCGCGGCCATGCTAACCCCTCTTTTTTTCAAGGTCGGCAAGAAGATGAAAGCTTTGTGACGCCGCTTTGTTTTCCTCTTGAATACGTTGATAAACTTCTTCTCGATGCACTTGCATATCCGCCGGAAATTCAAAGCCGAGCTTTGCTGTTTTTCCCACGATCTCAAGCACCGTCACCCGAACTCGGTCGGCTATCACAACGCTCTCACCCTGTTTTCGTCCAATATAAAGCATGGCTCATCTATTCATTAATATAACAAACGCAATGGGTTCTCCCCACCAACTCTTACAAATATATCATAAAATTAATTTAAATTTACTATTTATTAATATTTTTTCTCAAACATGGATATAATGTAAGTGTAGCTTTTGACCTACAATATACAGGATCAAAAAGATAAATAAAAAAGGTATTGTTTTCATGGCTTTAACAAGTACACCTCAGGCACAACTTCTTTTTGAAAAAATGCGGCACACCCAAGCCAGACAAGAAAATACCTCCGACAACTTGGCTCGTTCCGGTGTTGCCGGAGAAAAAACTAAGGAAATTGAACCTTTTAGCCAAGCCCTTAAACATAATTCTGCGACAGCTTCTATTAAAACGACCAATGCTCATCACTTAAGCGGCAGCGTAAAAGACGTTGGTTTTAAAATTAAAAAATCAAAAGAACAAGCCGAACCCACCTTAACGGGTAATAGCATTAGCCCCGAGGAACAACTCTTACAACTCAACGAAGCCGCCACCGACTTTTATCGCCTCCAACAAGTTCATAAAAGTGAAATCGAACGCATTAAGACGGTTCTTAATATGGGAGGCGGAAAATAAAATGATTTCGTCCCTTAAAATGTTTTTTTTGTTTCTGTCTTTGACCTTAAGTGCGGGAAATTTTTCGAACCTTTACGCCAAAACGTCAACAAGCCGAGATACGCTTGCTCGGGCACAACGCACCTTAACCGATGCCATGAAAGCCAACAATGTCCGCTTGCGCGTTGCCTCAGAAAATATGGCCAATAATAAAACCGCTGATTATGCTCCTAAAAAAATAGAAATGAAGACCAAAAAAGATCCGAAAACAAAAGCCGTTAGTGTAGCTGTAAAAAGCATTATCCAAGATAAAAACCAAATGATGAAGGTCTATGATCCCACGCACCCGAAGGCGGACAGACAAGGTCGGGTTAATATGCCGAAACTTGACCCCCTTATGACAATGATGGATATGCATCAAGCAAAATTGGATAATGAACGCGCCATGAAAAGCTATCAAATGACAACGGATATGCGTCAGCGCACCCTACAAATGATGAACTAGAACAAACGATACATAAAAGAGATATAAAATGGCAGCAATAACACCCGGCGCAACACCCAATTTTTCCTCAGCCGTAACAGGTCTTGATAAAACCCCTCTTCTTTCCGGAGGCACATCTCAAAAAACCGCCGGCATGTCGGGAGGAAGTTTTGCAGAACTTGTAAAAGGCGTTGCTAACGAAACTCTTGAAGCATCAAAAGCCGCAGACCAAGCCTCCGTTGCAGCCGTCCACGGGAAAATTTCCGACCTTGAACTTGTTCACACCATGAAAGAAGCAGAGATAAGCTTGCAGCGTTTTAAAAGTGTCTATGAACGCACCAAAGAAAGCCTCGACAAAATTTTGAATATGAATATTTAAAAAGAGAGCTTCGTATTCTTTGGCTCCGCCACATGTGAAGAGCTTACTATAAAAGATAGGAAGAGCGTTGCCTCTTACAAAAAAACAACGCCCCTACGATCTCAAATAATTTTAAAAAATACTAAAAACTAGAGCCGACCTTCGAGAATATCCGGTACTTGTTTCAAAGCATTTTTATTCTCTCTTTGCTTTAAGGCAGCCGTTAAAGCAGCTTTTTCATATTTACTCATCGTTGCTGCATAACTCTTTGCTGCGCCAAGCTCCGCCTCATCCATTATGTTTTCCTGATTATCCAAAATAAGTAAAAGATCTTCTATACCTTCCGGTAGCGCCACAGCAAGATTATCCCCTATAAAAAAGCCCCTCTTGGGGACTTATTTTTCCTCCCTCTCCCCACGAGGTGTATGTGTTATTTCAAACAACGTCATTTTAAATTGAAAAATAATATTATGTGTTGTATTTACAAAAAGTTAACTTGTAGTATAAAGATGTTTAAATTTTTACTTATATTTATTATTTCATTATCAACTTCTTTTGCTTGCGATCCGGACATTTTGGAGAAAAGGGCGCCAAAATCCATTCAACTTGGTTCGGCACCATGGCGCGAGCTTAACCCTATTCTCCGGACTTTAATCCCACTGAACAAAATTTTGCTATTCTCAAGAAACTTAGACAATACGCACCCATAAATGTTACCATGGATCAGCTCATCAAATAGTAGGGAAACTTTTTGGAATGAATATAAAAACTAGAGGTGACCTGCTAAATTATGTGTCTTTTTCAACCAAACCAACTTGCTCATAGGCAGACCAGATTTTCTGAGAGAGCCTTCCTATATCACCGGCCAGATGATCGGAAGATCCCTTATAAATAACCAAAGACAGTCTGTTATGTATTCGTTCCACTTTTTTCATCAGCTTTGTGATCTTATGGTTTGAAATTTTTAATCTTTCAATATCTAACAACTTAAATTCTTCATCTAATTCAATATGAGCGAAATACTTGTCCCTAAACTCTTTATAGTCTCCTTCCACCTTATTTAATCCCTTTAAATAGCACTCCATCTTCCTTTTTTCTTTATCCCCTATCAATTTTTTATTTTCCATAATCTTTTGGATCAATATTTTATAGCTAGATGTATTGTACTTTTTATACTTATTATCTGATAAAAGAATAATCAACTTTCCGTAAAGTACTTTTTTCATTTCTATAATAAAAAAATTGAAATAACGATCTTTTAAGATATACCCTCCTTTCGGCATCACACATTCGTACAGCAACTTAATACCTAAAAAAACTTGATGCAAACTCTCCAACTCATTCTTATGCTGTTGTAACTTTTCAATTTTAGCCATCAATTATCCTCTTATAAAAAAAGCCCCTCTTGGGGGGCCTTATTTCGTCCGACAAACCTTAGAGGCTTCTTAAGAAGCCTTGTTATGCTTGCATTTTTCCATCACTTCGAGCATCACTTTTCCAATATCCGCCGGGGAATCCGACATCACAATGCCGGCTGCCTTCATGGCAGAAATTTTACCCTGAGCCGTCCCCTCACCACCGGACACAATAGCACCCGCATGACCCATCCGACGTCCTTCAGGTGCCGTCACACCGGCAATAAAGCCAACTACAGGTTTTTTGACGGCATGGCCTTTAATCAAAGCTGCAGCCTCTTCTTCGGCGCTACCCCCGATCTCGCCGATCATAACAATCCCCTCTGTTTTAGGATCATTCAAAAACATCTCGATACAATCGACAAACGTGGTTCCGGGAATCGGATCTCCGCCGATACCGATACAAGTGGTTTGACCAAGGCCAACCTTGGTTGTTTGCCACACAGCTTCGTAAGTAAGCGTCCCCGAACGAGATACGATACCAATCTTGCCCGGTTGATGGATATGGCCCGGCATAATACCGATCTTGCATTCCCCGGGAGTAATAACACCGGGGCAATTGGGGCCAATTAAACGAGAAGCCGAGTCGGCCAAAGCCCGTTTTACCTTAACCATATCCAAAACGGGGATTCCTTCCGTAATGCAAATAATCAACGGGATACAAGCCGCTATAGCTTCTAAAATAGCATCTGCTGCAAAAGGAGGCGGTACATAAATAACCGTTGCGTCGGCACCCGTCGCCTTGACGGCCTCTTTCACCGTATTAAAAACGGGTAAGCCTAAGTGAGTCGTCCCCCCCTTACCGGGCGTAACACCGCCCACCATGTTCGTGCCGTATTCAATAGCTTGTTCCGAGTGAAAGGTTCCTTGGGCGCCGGTGAATCCTTGACAAATAACTTTGGTTGATTTATTAACGAGCACACTCATTTCACGCGGCCTCCTTCACAGATTGTACAATTAGCTTTGCAGCGTCACCAAGGTCATCGGCAGCAAGAATAGAGAGACCCGAATTTTTCAGTATTTCCTTTCCTTGATGAACGTTTGTACCCTCAAGACGCACAACCAAAGGCACATTAATACCGACTTCCTTTGCAGCAGCCACAACGCCTTCGGCAATAATATCGCAACGCATAATACCGCCAAAAATATTAACTAAAATACCTTCAACATTAGGGTCACTGAGAATCAATTTAAAGGCCGTCGTTACTCTTTCACGGGGAGCGCCTCCGCCGACATCCAAGAAGTTTGCGGGCTCTCCGCCAAAAAGTTTAATCACATCCATAGTTGCCATGGCAAGCCCTGCTCCATTCACCATACAACCGATATTACCGTCCAATTTAATGTAACTCAGATCATGTTTATTGGCCTCGTACTCAGAAGGGTCTTCTTCATCAAGATCCCGTAATTCTTCTATGTCCCCGTGACGATAAAGAGCATTATCATCGAACTCCATCTTGGCATCCAAAGCTATGCAATTACCTTCTTCCGTAATGGCCAAGGGATTAATTTCAATAAGACTTGCATCGTAATGATAATAAGTCTCATACACGCCTTTAATTAAGCGAGCAACTTGGAGAGCTGTTTTTCCCTCCAGGTTCAAAGCAAAAGCAAGGTCTCGGCCTTGATAGTCTTGAAAACCAAGAGCCACGTCCAAAGTTATTTTCTTAATTTTTTCAGGAGCGGTTGCAGCCACTTCCTCAATATCCATACCGCCTGCTTCTGAAGCAACACAGGTCAGACATCCCGTTGCACGATCAAGCAGAATGCTGAAATAAAGTTCTTTGGCAATGGCACATCCTTTTTCGATATAAACCCGTCGGACTTCTTGTCCCTCTTCGCCGGTTTGAGGGGTCACCAAAGTCATGCCGATAATATTTTCCGCCTGTTCCTTTACTTCTGCCAAGGATTTAGCAAGCTTAACGCCGCCCCCTTTACCACGGCCTCCGGCATGAATTTGAGCCTTAACTGCCCAAACACTGCCGCCCAATTCCTTAGCAGCCTCTTCGGCTTCTTGAGCCGTATAGGCAATTTTACCGGGGCTTACGGGAACCCCAAACTTACTTAACAATTGCTTTGCTTGGTACTCATGAATTTTCATGGGACATTTATCCTTTTAGTCTTTTTATTAGGCAGCTTTTACAAACTTTGAAACAACAGAGGTAAGTTCTCGAACAGCCTCAACAGAGTGATTAAAAGCAGCCTGCTCTTCCGGCTGCAAGGCCATCTCAACAATTTTTTCAACACCGTTTCGGCCGATGATCACGGGCACACCCACATAAAGCCCCTTTACCCCGTATTCTCCGTCAAGCCACGCAGCGCAAGGAAAAATGCGACGTTTATCTTTTAAATAAGATTCTGCCATGGCAACAGCTGATGAAGCAGGTGCATAAAAAGCAGAACCGGTTTTTAAAAGAGCAACAATCTCACCACCGCCTTTACGGGTACGGTCAATAATTTGATCTAATTTTTCTTGAGTCATCCATCCCATTTCAACAATTTGAGGCAAGGGAATGCCTGCAACCGTTGATAGACGGGGCAAGGGCACCATCGTGTCGCCATGGCCTCCCATAACAAATGCATTCACATCTTCAACGGAGACATTCAATTCTTCACTCAAGAAATAGCGAAAACGTGCCGAATCCAATACGCCGGCCATGCCGACAACCTTAGAGTGTGCAAAACCTGTGACTTCGCGCATGACATAAACCATCGCATCCAGCGGATTCGTAATCACGATCACAAAAGCATCGGGAGCATTTTCACGAATACCGGCAGCAACTTGCTGAATGACTTTTGTATTAACCTCAATCAGGTCATCCCGACTCATGCCGGGTTTACGGGGAATACCGGCCGTCACGATCACGACATCGGCACCGGCAATATCTTTATAATCGTTGGATCCTTGCATTTTGACATCAAAGCCTTCAACGGGAGAGGATTCGGCCAAATCTAAGGCTTTTCCTTGGGGAATACCGTCGCTAATGTCTACTAAAACAACATCGGCTAATTCTTTTAATCCGATAAGATGGGCAAGTGTTCCCCCAATATTACCGGCCCCGATAAGGGCTATTTTTGAACGTGCCATAAAACTGTCTCTCCTGTTTTTTTGTTATTATCTGTTCTAAAGAGCTCCTAATAAAGAAGCATTTTGAAAAACAACAATCCTATTTTTCTTTTTACAAGCGGTAAAACCAAAAAGGTATTTTTCAGCTCCTCAATGACGTATATGCCCGATTATTATATCAGGTCTTTGAGAAACAAACCAGCAGCCTTAAAGCCTTCTTCGCTGATTTGATGTCCAACTTTTGGGGAAATCAACAATTGGGGTCGGGCTCTTAAAGTTTTTAAATCCTCATACCCTCGGCGACTGAAATCAACAGGCACCACCTGATCGGCGTCTCCATGGCATAATAAAACCTTTGGAAAACCCTTTTGCTCTAAATCCTCATCCAAGGTAAATCCCCCGGAAAAAGCAACAACTCCCGCGCACTGACGAAGGGCATAAATACTTTGATGAATTGCTAACATCGCGCCTTGGGAAAAGCCCACGAGAGCCACATCTCTCAAATCAACATTGTACTTTTCAGCTTGTCCTTTAATATAAGAGTGTACCGTCTCTTTTACATTTCTCAAGCGTTCTTGCACAAGGTCTGTTGTTTTTTCCTCAAGGGAAAACCATTGCCACCCTCCGCCTCCCATCTCACAAGGCGTCGGAGCATTCGGCGCAATAAAGGCCGTTTCCGGCAACAAGTCTTGCCATGCGTAGCCAAGATCAATGAGATTCTCCCCATCGGCGCCATACCCGTGAAAAATAATAACCAGACGCTTAACGGTTCCACAGGTCGGCAAAATAATAGGGCCGTGGAGGTCGACTTTATCCCGCACGGGTGAAGGGGGTGGAGGTGTAAACTTTTTAGGCATAGGGGTTGTAACCTTTTTTATTTTTATATATATCTTACCAGCAAAACGATACCATATGAAAGAGATAATGCAGGTACAAACGGCGCTCTTTTAGAAGATATTAAAGAGCATGTCACAATCCCCCCCAGCCCCGCAAGGATTAAGAAAAAAGGGAATTCCGTCAAGTCAAGGGAAGCCAAAAGAGGCAACAATAAAATCAGATCCCCGTTCCCTATGAGGGACTTGCCCGTCCCTAAAAACACGCCTACCTTCAAAAGAATAAGAAACCCGAGGATGCCAAAGACAACAGTATAATCAACGAATCCTTTCAGGAAGACTACCCCCCCGAGAGTAAACCCCACGAACATCAATAAAAGCCACAAAGAGATGCGCTTTGTGCGATAATCCTCATAGGATAAAAGGCTTAAAAGAAACATTTGTAAGGCATAAAAAAGAACAGGCATCTTACGGCAGTTTTAAACTTTGAAACTTTTGTAAAAGCTCTTTAGCAGTGCAATCAATTTCAAAGAGCTTAGTGCGAGAAAGCTCTCCTCGCACAATTTCAAAAGCAGATTTAGGAAGATTGAGAGATTTTGAGAAAAGCTTAATCAAAGCCTTATTGGCTTGGCCTTTTTCAGGAACGACAGTCACCATGGCTTTTAAAATAACCTCTCCCAACAAATCTTCCTCAAGGCTAACCAATTTATTTTGAGAAGCCGACGGGGTTAACTTCACCAACAAACGCACTTTATTATTATGCTCGGTTAATTTCATGGGGTTCCCTAGAGAGCTAATCACGGCTATAACAATAACGTCTTCATAAAAGAGATACAAGATGAACGCCAAAATTCTCTATCGACCCCATCATTTTTTTTGCACTTTAGGTTTTCAAGGTAAAGGCTATTCCAAAGACTTTATCAAAAACTTTAGCGCCATAAAACAAGATCTCACCGATGAAACCCTCTTAAAAGTAACCCTAAAGACGGATGCCATCTGCGCCCCCTGCCCCCATCGCCAAGGATCCTTATGTGATAAACAATCAAAGATCGAAACCCTTGACCAAGCCCATGCCGACGCTTTGAGATTGTCCGAGGGGGATGAGATTACTTGGAAAGAAGCCCAATCTCGCTTAGCTTCTTTAACCTTAGACGACCACCGGCGTATTTGCAAAGGATGTCGCTGGCTTGATTACGGCTTATGTGCACAGGCCTTACACAAATTAAAAAGCCCCCTCCTATAAAACCTCTAAAATATTAAATTATTCATATTATTAACCTTTTATTTACCTTGAAATGAAATAATAAAATTAATAAGAAAAGTAAAGAGGGGGTATTATTATGGATCACTTGAAATTACAATTACACGGTTACCGCCTCACAACGGCCGAAATCCTATATCACTTACCGGATTATCCCGAGCTTCTTCAAAGCTATATCTGGCAGGAATATGACCAAGTCCCAAGCTTCCCCATTTTACGTAAGTTCTTAAAATTTTGGAAAGAAAACCTCGACGGCAGCTTGCATTCCGTAACCCTTGCCAGCGTTGAGATCGTTCGCCCGACAGAATACGATAATATTGATGAATTATTAAGGGTACATTAAAGTCGGTTTAACCATAGGAAAAATAAACGACGGCTTTGACAATCTCTTTTTACGTTTTTTTCTTTCAGTTTTTGAAAATTCCTTATAGTCTTTATAAGACAGAAGGCGAAAAAAAACAGGATAGTATGATATTTTTTTATAGAGTTATTCTTTTCTCTTCCCTAATTTTATACCCGAACCTTGGATTTTCAAAACAACCGGCAGCTTATGCGCCTTCTGTAGTTATTGAAACGGTTATTTCTCAAACCATCCATACCCCCTTGGAAGCCCTCGGCACAACCAAAGCTTTAAATACGATTATCCTGACGCCCAACACAATACAAAAAGTATCAGAAATTCTCTTTAAAGAGGGTACGCTCGTTCATAAGGGCGACATTTTGTTACGTCTGAATCAACAAGAAGAATTGGCAACCTTAGATTCTGCTCTGGCCTTGCTTTCCGAGGCAAAAGAGACCTTTAATCGGGCACAAGGCCTCAAGAAATCTAATAATATTTCCGATGCAGCTCTTAAAGAGAGAAAAACGGCTTTATTAGAAGCCGAAGCACGTATTAATGTTTTGCAAGCCCAAATAAAAGACTTAACATTGGCGGCTCCCTTTGACGGCATTATCGGCCTCAGCGATATTAGCCTTGGGGAGCTTGTGCAACCCGGAGATCGAATTGCAACTCTTTCCGACATATCCTCCCTCAAAGTTGATTTTGATGTCCCCGATCTACACCTCAAAGATATAAAGGAAGGACAAACCATCAAAGCTTTTGTTGATGCCTACCCTCATATAACCCTAAAAGGTGAGATTAAAACCATAGATACAAGCGTCAATCCAAACACCCGAACCGTTATGATAAGAGCGCTTATTGAGAATCAAGATTATCTTTTAAAGCCCGGAATGATTGCGAATGTCATTATAGAAACGTCTCCGAGAGAGGCTCTCCTCATCGAGGAAAAATCTATCCTTCAAGAAGGAGATAAAAGCTTTGTTTTTCTTTTTAACCCAAAAACTCAAACAGCGTCACGCACCTTGGTCACGCTCGGTAGCCGTCTAAAGAGCAAGGTTGAAGTATTAACAGGCTTAAAGGACACACAACAAATTATTACGGAAGGTCATTTTAAAATCCGTGACGGCGCAAAGGTAACGCCTCACGACCCCCTCAGAATCCCTAAAGAACAAACAGAGAAAAAACAAACAAAGAGCCTAACAAAAAGTGAGACGCCTCCATGACCCTATCGGATATTTGCGTCAAGAGACCCGTTCTTGCTTCTGTTTTTTCCCTCCTTCTTATTGCCTTCGGCATTGTCTCTTTTCAAAGGATTTCTTTGCGCGAATATCCGGATATTGACCCTCCCGTTGTTTCCGTAAATACCGATTATAAAGGCGCTTCCGCCGCCCTTATTGAAACACGCATTACCCAATTAATTGAAGATCGCATTTCGGGCATCGAAGGGATTAAATTTATTGAATCCTCCTCGTCCGACGGCCGCTCTCGCATTACCGTTGAATTTGATATCAACCGAGATATTGACGGAGCCACCAACGATATCAGAGACCGCGTTTCCGGGATCCTTGATGATTTACCCGAAGAAGCCGATGCTCCCGATATCCAAAAAGCCGATGCGAGTGACGATGTTATTTTATGGTTGAATCTTGTAAGCGATCGCCTTTCTACCCTTGAGCTAACGGACTATGCTCGACGCTATCTGCAAGATCGCTTTTCCGTTTTACCGGGTGTTGCCCGTGTGCGTATTGGCGGCGGCCTCGAATACTCCATGCGTATTTGGGCGGATCGTCAAAAACTAGCTGCCCGCGGCTTAACCATTGCAGATATTGAATCGGCTCTACGTCTTGAAAACGTTGAATTACCTGCCGGTAGCATTGAATCAACAGACATACAATTCACCGCCCGCATGAAACGTCTTTATACTTCTCCCGAGGATTTTAAAAACTTGGTTATTGCCCGTAAAGATAATTACCTTATACGCTTGGGAGACGTCGCTCGCGTCGAAAAAGCGGCTGTTGAAAATAGGACTTTTTTCCGAGGAAACGGCCAACCCATGATCGGCCTCGGCATTGTAAAACAATCCAAAGCAAACACCATTGATGTCGCAAAAGCAACGGTCGATCTTAGCAAAAGATTACAAGAAGAGCTGCCCGAGGGAATGCGCCTCATCAATTCTTATGACACCTCCGTCTTTGTAGAAGGAGCAATTGCCGAGGTTTATAAAACCCTCTTTTTTGCCTTACTGCTCGTCACCATTGTGATCTTTATTTTCCTCAAAAACGTTTCTGCCATGCTTATTCCCGCATTAACGGTTCCCGTCTCGTTGATTGCAACCTTTATTATCCTCTATCCTGCAGGGTTTTCATTAAATATCCTAACCTTACTGGGGCTTGTTTTGGCCATCGGTCTCGTTGTTGATGATGCCATTGTTGTCCTTGAAAACATATCAAGGCGCATTGCCGAAGGAGAAACACCTCTCGTTGCTGCCTATTACGGTACCCGACAAGTCCACTTTGCCGTTATTTCAACTACCGTTGTTCTGGTCGCCGTTTTTATCCCCATCGCTTTTTTAAAGGGTGATCTCGGGAGGATTTTTACAGAATTTGCCGTTACCCTTGCGGCTGCTGTTTCCTTTTCAACATTTATAGCTCTATCCTTATGTCCGATGATGGCCTCCAAGCTGCTCAAGCCCCCTACCTCGAAAACAGGCTTAGATCCCGCCCCTCCTTCCTTTTTTAAGAAACTAAGCAACACTTATGAGAACTATCTTAACAAAGCTTTAACGCACAAAAGCGTTATTGGGATTTTAAGTTTATGCATTGTCGCAAGCTCCGGTTTTTTGCTCTCCGTTATCCCTAAAGAGTATACGCCTAAGGAAGATCGAGGAGCCTTTTTTCTGTTTGTTTCTGCCCAAGAAGGCGCAAGCTATAGTTACACAGCGGCCTATATGACCGAAATTGAAAAAAGACTCATGAGCTATGTCACAAAAGGGGAAATAGATCGTCTTCTTGTAAGAACACCTGCAGGGTTCGGCTCAATCTCGAGCTTTAATGACGGCATTGTTATTAGTGTTTTGAAGCCTTGGGGAGAACGGCGAAATGCGTTCCCCATTATGGGAGAAATTGCCCGAAACCTCTCGGATCTTCCCGGTGTGAGGGCTTTTCCGGTTATGCGACAAGGATTTGGCGGACGCATCCAAAAACCTGTGCAATTCGTGATCGGCGGAGGCACCTATAAAGAACTCGCTTCTTATCGTAATATCCTCTTGGAAAAGCTCCAAGAATCCAACCCCGGGTTGATTGATCTTGATTCAGATTATAAAGAAACCCAACCCCAAATCCTTGTCACAGTAAAACGAGACAGAGCCGCCGATTTAGGGGTAAGCATTCAAAACATAAGCCGTACCTTGGAAACCCTCTTAGGTTCAAGGCGTGTTACAACCTATATTGAAGACGGCGAGGATTATGACGTTATCCTTGAAGCAGAGAAAAACCTCAAATCAAACCTACGAGATATCAATAATATTTATGTGAGATCATCGGCAACTCAGCAACTTATCCCCCTCTCCAACCTCGTCACCCTAGAAGAATTTGCCGACAGCAAAGCGTTAAATCGCTATAACCGCGTTCGAGCCGTCACCCTCGAGGCAAACCTTGCCGAGGGTTTAACCCTTGGCTCGGCTCTCGAACACTTGCGAACCCTCGCCAAAGAACACCTCCCGGAATCCGTTGTTATTGATTACAAAGGAGAATCCTTAGATTTTCAATCTGCCCAATCTTCCATTATCTTTATTTTCCTACTGGGGCTCATTGTCGTTTTTTTGGTTTTGGCGGCACAATTTGAAAGCTACATTCACCCTTTTGTGATCATTTTAACGGTTCCCCTCTCTCTTACAGGAGCTCTTTTAGGCATTTGGCTCACCAACGGCACCTTAAATATCTATACCCAAGTCAGCCTTATCATTTTGGTGGGATTGTCTGCCAAGAACGGTATTTTGATTGTCGAATTCGCAAACCAACTTCGAAATGACGGCATCGAATTTTCAAAAGCCTTACGGCAAGCTTGCTTAGCGAGATTGCGACCGATTATCATGACAGGCATTACAACGGTTGCGGGTTCTCTTCCCTTAATTCTTGCTTCCGGTCCGGGGGCAGAAACAAGACGCGCTATCGGCATCGTTATCTTTTCCGGCGTCTCTGCCGGTATCCTCTTTACCCTTTTTATCATTCCCGTTGCTTATGATTTATTTGCCCGAAAAACCGGAGCACCCGATGATGTCAAACGTCAATTAGAGCGAGAGAAAATAAAGAGAATAAAAGACGAATCGGCCTAAGAAAAGTGAACCCTCCTCCCGTCTCTTTCCGGTGACACCCTTTCTTAAAAAGAAAGAAACACCCTACCCTTTTTTACAGAATCCTATATAAATTATAAAAAAACTAAGGGTAAAAAATGCGCGCGATTTTTAGAAACTTTCTTCTCGTTTATATGGCTTGTTTAGGGATTGTCCTTATCAGCACGGCTCTTTTTGGCACGGACTTTTCAGATCAAAAAGGCCTGATCAAGCAAGCAGCGCTCTTATTTTTGCTCTACCTTTCCGGTTCTATTCCCTTCGGACTATTCATTGCAAAAGCATTTACGAAGAAAGATGTGCGCAACCTCGGATCCGGTAACATAGGAACCTCGAATGTCTTGCGCACAGGAAGTAAAACAGCGGCTTTTTTAACCCTTACTTTTGATTTGCTCAAAGGCCTTATCCCAATCCTTCTTTTGCAGCGCTATGCCCCATCGACTCTTTTTACAACCCCCTTATACGACTCTCTTCTCTTAGTACCCGTCCTTGGGCATATGTACCCTTGCTGGCTTCATTTCAAAGGCGGTAAAGGTATCGCAACGGGACTTGGGGTTCTCCTCGCATTTTCATGGCCTCTTGCTTTGGTCGGTCTTTTAATTTGGCTCATCAGCGCAGCGGTCTTTCGCATTTCTTCCCTTGCAGGCCTTATTTCTTTCGGGCTATTGCCCGTTTTAGCCCTTTCTTTTGCTCCTTGGCAACAAACTATCCGGCTATTCGTGTTATCTGCTCTTGTATTCTGGGCTCACCGAGATAATATAAAGAGACTTTTAACAGGGCAGGAGAAAAAAATTGGCAAGGCTCCCAAATAAACAAAACGTATTTCAAAACGGGGAGCTTTACTTTGGAAACCTTCCCCCGGAAAATGCACACGAGATACAAGAACGCGCCCTCCCTTCTCCCCTAAGCGATCAAGAAAAAATTGCGCGCATTTGTCTTTATCGTTCTCAAAATGTTGGCCCCGTTACTTATCGCAACCTTATTAAACGCTATAAAACAGCTATAATTGCCCTTGAAGCGCTGCCCGACCTTGCGAATCGCGGCGGCCTTAGAGCGCCTCTTAAACTTTATTCTAAAGAAAAGGTTCACCAAGAATTAAAAGCCCACGAAAAACTTGGGGCTCGCCTTGTCATCGAGGGTGAAAAAGACTACCCGAAGGCCTTACGCGACCTCAATGAAGCCCCTCCTGTTTTAAGCATTCACGGCAACCCGACACTTTTTAAACGTCCCGGTATTGCCGTCGTCGGAGCACGAAATTGCTCTCTTAACGGGAAAAAGATGGTGCAACAATTAGCAGAAAGTCTGGGTCAAGAGGGATATACGATTATTTCAGGGTTGGCTCGGGGTATTGACGGACAAGCTCACCAAAGCTCTCTTGCCACAGGAACCATTGCCGTTATTGCAGGCGGTATTGATAAAATTTATCCTCCGGAACACGAGGCTCTTTTTGCCCGAATTAAAGAACAGGGGGTGATTATTGCCGAATCTATTATTGGAACGGAACCTCAAAGCACCCTTTTTCCACGGCGAAATCGTTTGATTTCAGGGCTTTCTCAAGGCGTTATTGTTGTGGAAGCAGCCCTTCAATCGGGATCCCTCATTACGGCTCGTTATGCTGCAGAACAAAATAGAGATGTTTTTGTTGTTCCCGGTTCTCCCATGGATCCGCGCTATCGCGGCAGTAACGCCCTGATTCGGAATGGGGCGACCCTTGTAACCAAAGCTCAGGATATTCTTGACGCCTTAAACGAACCCTACCGTCAAATCATGAAAGAGGCTGTTTTTGAACAAGAGCAAGCAGACGAACAAAACAATTACCTTGAAGAGCTTATCGAGCCTGATTCCAAGACAGCAAAAGATTTGTATAAAAAAATTACGGATCACTTAAGCAGCGCTCCGATTTTCCTTGACGAACTGATCAGAGAGTGCTCTTACTCATCATCAATAGTCCTCTCTGCCCTTTTAGAACTTGAGTTGGCAGGCAAAATAACAAGACACCCAGGCAATAAAATATCAACCTAATAAAAAGACTAAAGGCTTCCATTCTTATGAAACTCGTTGTTGTTGAGTCCCCCGCTAAAGCTAAAACCATCAATAAATATCTTGGTAAAGATTACATTGTTCTCGCCAGTTACGGACACGTCCGTGATCTCCCGTCAAAGGACGGGTCTGTTGACCCTGAAGATCATTTTAAGATGAAGTGGGCGATGGATAATCGCTCGAAAAAACAAGTGGCCGACCTTATTGCCGCTGCGAAAAAATCCGATGAAATTCTTCTCGCAACTGACCCTGATCGCGAAGGAGAAGCCATTTCTTGGCATGTCCAAAAAGTTCTCCAAGAACAAAAGACCATTAAAGATAAACCTTTTTCCCGTGTGGTTTTCCACGAAATCACTAAGACTGCCATTTTAAAAGCCATAGACAATCCTCGCCCCTTAGATGAAGCTCTTATTCAAGCCTATCTTGCACGGCGCGCCCTTGACTATTTAGTGGGCTTTAATCTCTCGCCCATTTTGTGGCGTAAACTGCCCGGTAGTCGCTCAGCCGGTCGCGTACAATCCGTTGCCTTGCGTATTATTACCGACCGAGAAGCTGAAATTGAAAAATTCGTCGCCCAAGAATACTGGTCCGTTTTAGGGCTTTTTGCAACGACAACCGGAAAGGATTTCGAAACACGCCTCACGCACTTAAACGGCGAAAAACTCGAAAAATTCACCCTCGTTTCCGAGGGGGATGCAAAAACAGCTCTTGCCGCAATCCAAGCTCAAACTTATGACGTATCTAAAGTTGAACGCAAACAAACAAAACGTAACCCGACGGCACCGTTTACAACCTCTACCTTACAACAAGAAGCCTCCAGAAAACTACGTTTTGGGTCTAAACGCACGATGCAACTGGCTCAACGTCTTTACGAAGGAATTTCCCTTGGCGGCGAGACCGTCGGTTTGATTACCTATATGCGTACGGACAGTGTTACCGTTGCTCAAGAAGCGCTTGATGCCACAAGGTTTCATATTGAAAAAGCTTATGGTAAAGAATATCTTCCCGAGTCACAGCGTACCTATAAAAGCAAAGCGAAAAACGCTCAAGAAGCCCATGAAGCCGTCAGACCCACAGACCTTTCTCGCACACCTGAGTCTGTCAGATCGGCCTTAGACGATGATCAATTTAAGCTTTATGACTTAATTTGGAAACGTATGGTTTCCTCTCAAATGGAAAGCGCAAAATTCAATCAACTCACCATTGATCTTACCTCCAAAGATCAACAAATAACCTTTCGAGCAACAGGCTCAACCTTATTGTTTGACGGTTTTCTAAAACTCTATGAAGAGGGTCAAGATAACGAGGAAGACGAAAACAACCAACGTTTGCCCGATGTGAAAGAAGGCGAAAAGGTCGATCTTAAACAGGTCACCCCCAATCAACATTTCACCCAACCCCCGCCGCGCTTTACGGAAGCTTCCCTTGTTAAACGCTTGGAAGAACTTGGCATCGGTCGTCCGTCAACCTATGCGTCTATCATGTCGACCCTCTTGGATCGCTCCTACGTGCGCCTTGAAAAACGTCAATTAATTCCCGAAGGTCTGGGACGTGTCGTCACCACATTCTTGGTGCAATATTTTCAAAAATACCTGGAATATGATTTTACCGCCGATCTCGAAGAGCAACTGGACGGCATTGCAGAGGGAAATGAAAAATGGGAAAAAGCTCTTCAGGATTTTTGGATCCCTTTCAAGAAGGCCGTTGACGAAACAGCTCCGTTACGCATCACAGAAGTCATTGATTTTCTCAACGAGCAATTGGGCGCCTTTCTTTTTCCGGTTCTCGAAGAAGGCAAAGACCCCCGCAAGTGTACCTCCTGCAATGAGGGGCAACTTAGCCTTAAACTGGGTCGCTATGGTGCTTTTGTGGGCTGCTCTAATTATCCGGATTGTAATAATACACGCCAACTGGGCAAAGCAAAAACTGATGAAGAAGCCATTGAAGGCTTTGATATGGCTGCCAAATTTGAGCCAAAGATTCTCGGCCAAGATCCTGAAAGCGGTCTTGATATCACGGTGAGGAAAGGCCCTTATGGATTTTATTTTCAGTGGGGAGAAGCGAAGGCAAAGGAAAAACCAAAACGCGTTGCGCTGCCAAAAGGAAAAACCCCCGATGAAGCGACCCTTGAAGACGCCCTGACATTGGGAGCCCTTCCTAAAACCTTGGGCAACCATCCGGAAACCAATGAAGAAATTATCCTTGGTCAAGGGCGCTTTGGGCCTTATGTGAAATACCAAGGAAAATTCACTTCCATTCCCAAAGATATTGACCACCTTAAACTGACCCTTGACGATGCGGTTGAAATCATTGCCAATGCACCTGTGAAAAAAGAAAAAGCACCTGCTGCTAAGAAACCGGGGGCAAAGAAAACTGTTGCAAAAAAGGCAGTCCCTAAAAAAACGCCTACGAAAAAAACAGCTACCCCTAAAAAAGCGAAGGCATAAGAAGAAATCAGTTTGTGCAGAAAGTAAACGATCACTCCATACCCCGATTTAAAATCTAAGCCCCTCTTCTAGAACATGGATCGAAAAGAGGCGCTTCCCTTGTTTTATCCTAAGAACATTAACCATTTACCGCCTGCAGGAGACTCTTTCCAAAGACAATCCGGTTCGAGCGATAGCTGTTCTATAGAAATAAGAAGAACGGGAACGACACCCGAGGCTTTTTGGAATCTCTACATATCTCAACACAGCTTTAAATTATTTAGCTCATAGAGTAAGCTTAAGAGGAACGTGAGAAAAACCATTTAATGAAACGAACCTTAAAAATACTCTTTCGGCTTTTGACAACAGGCATTGTCCTTTCGTTTCTCGCTGCATTCTCTCTTTTCTTTTTTGCAAAAAAACACATCAACGAGACTTACAATATTCATTGGGATTCCGTACAAATCAGATGGCACCGGGTGACCTTTAAAGGGGTTCATTTTGCACCAAACCAAGAGAATACGCCCTTCATTCAAAAAGTGTCTCTTTATTTTGATTACGGAAGGCTCTATAAAAAAGAAATTAAAAAAATTATCATCGACGGTCTCAATATTCCTTTGAACATAGACCGGAACAATACTCTTTCTCTTCCTGATCTTCCGTTTTTGAATAAACAGATGCCTCCTAAAAACAACGCCGATCTTTTTGTTTTGCCGGCTTTGGGCTTTTCTATTTTAGAAACCGAGATAAAACGAGTGACTCTTAAAGGAGAGCATGCAGCCTATGGCCCTTATTCCCTTAGGCTCAAGCCGCATTCTTTCCTTCTCCAACCCGAACGGTTTCTCTCCTCAAACGGGTCTTGGCAGATTCTATCGTCAAAGGCTACCTTAAAAGGGTCGTATGCGGTTAGGATGACGTCAGACCTCCCCTTTAAAGAAGCTTTCGCAGGTACTCTTACAATTTCCGAAGGTTCTTTATTCCCTACGGATACACTTAAGGCAAAAGAAATCATAGGAGAAATCCATTTAAAAAACCAAGAACTTGTCTATAGCCTAACAGCAAAAAATATATTATATGGGACGGATTTTGCGCCTTTTCACCTTCAATTGAACGGGCGAACAGACTTACAGGATAAAGTGGATTTTAAGTTTGTTTTATCCCTCCCCTCCGGCGCCTTTACCCTCAACGGAGCAGGCGAACATTCTTTTACAGGAACAGGTTACACAACACTCACCTCAAATTCGTTAGTCTTTAAAAAAAATGACAAATCTTTTGAGAGCCTCCGGAAAAAATTACCTTCCTTCTTAAAGACATTTTCAGGAAAACTAAGCACAACGGGAAGGATTAAATGGACAAAAAAAAACTTGGATTTGTCCCTTATGATCACTCTTTTAGAAGGAAAAATAACAGAACCCGGATATAATATTGACGGTATTGAAACCACACTTCACCTTAAGGGAGTTTCTCCTCTTTTAATACCCCCTCAACAAATCATGCGCATCCAATCCGTTAAAGGCCCCCTTGACCTTCAAAACGGAAAAATCATTTACGGTGCCACAGAAAAAAAAGGACTAAGAGCCGAGAGCCTTTCTTTTGATTTTGCAGGAGGCTCCCTAAAAACCACGCCTATTTCCCTTTGGCCGTTGACCTTTCCCATTGCTTTCGATGTGACCTTCAGAGATGTTTCTTTGTATGCGCTCACAAAAATTGCCGATATAGAAGGATTAAGCGCCAAAGGAACTTTAAAAGGCACCCTTCCCGTAAAAATTCACTCTGATTTTAGCATCACAATCGATACGGGATTCGCCAACACAACAAGCAACGGCTATATTCGTTATCGCCCCCACACCAAAGTTTTACCCACCGATCACGACTCAACGTCGTTAATATCACAGGCCTTAGAAAACTTTGAATTCAGTGACTTTAAGGCAGATATTAGAAAAATCCCCCATAAAGATACGGAACTCCTGTTAGACATCAAAGGTCATAATCCTAAAGTTTTAGAAGGCTACCCTTTTCATTTCCGCATCAATGTAAAAGGCCCTTTAGAAGAGATCATTCAAAAAAGTCTTGACGTTATGCTCTCTGATGGTAAATTAAATAAAAATATTCTGAAGAATTCACATGAATAAATTGCTTTTATTAAAAACCAAAAAGTTATTAAATAGCCTTCCGATAACCTTGTCGTTGTTACTTCTTTCTTGCTCTCCTGTTGTGACGGTTAAGGCGCCCAAAAAGCCTATTGAAGTCAACATCAACTTGAAAATCGATCATAAACTAAAAGTGAAAGTAGACCGCGAGCTTGACAAAGTTATCAAGGAAAATCCGGATATCTTCTAAGGAAACGAACAATGAAAAAAATACTCCGTAAAATAATCTCTTTAAGTCTTGCCGGCTTCATTAGCGCAACTGTTTTAAGCATCCCCACACCTGTGCAAGCCCATATGTCAGCCCAAGAAGCCAAGCAAAAGAAACTGATTGAGGAAAGAGGCGACGGCTATGTCAGGGCTCTGTCGCCTGAAGGAGAAGCCATTGCAGCCGCAATCAATCAACAACGGCGCGCCTCCTATGAAGACGTTGCGCGTCAAACAGGCGCCACTCCCGCTCAGGTTGCTCAAGAAGCTGCCGGTCGTCTATAGAATTTCCTAATAAAATTCCACACCCTAAGAAAGGGCTTACATCAGAACAATGCTCCGAGTAAGCCCTTTGCGGTTATTTCTTGAGCCCTCGGGCTATTTGCTCCCAAGAAACGAATTTGAAATTTGAACCGCCTCCTTTCGTGGAACGGTTATCATGAGCAACAAAGAGCCCCTTAGGAAAATTGGGCAGCGCATGGTGCGTTACGTCAATACCGTCGGTTTCCTCCGTCCCTTCCATTGTGCCTTTAGACGAAATTTGAAAAGTACCCGCATAGCGATGGGGCGCTTGACGTTCATAAACAACGTAAGTGCTATTGCCTTGAGACGAGGCAATCAAATACCCCGTTCCATCCGCCCCGTGGTAAAGAGTCAGTCCTTCAATATCAGCTACTAGGTGTTGCCCGACAGCATCAACTTTTTCCCGCGCCGTGCCCCCTAAAGGGTCTGCGCTATATTTCCAAACGGCAACATCTTCTTCAGCCACAAAAAGAGTGCCGTTCTCGTCATCGGCAACGCACCCCTCGCAAATAGAACCCACGTCAAAAAAACGAACACTCTTTGCCCCAATCTTTCCGTTTCCTTGATCCACCAATTCAATTTGCTGAACCTTTCCGGGTTTGGACGTTGCAAAGAAATAGAATTTATCGGTTTGGCGGTTATGATAGAGACATCCCCCGTAGGGAGAAAAATCAAAGGAAAATCCGTCGGCTGTAACATTTATCAAACGGCGCGCCTTAGCATCAACTTTGTAAATAGCAATACTCTTTTGAGAGCGATGCGTTGCAACCGCAAGATCAATTTTTTCTACGCCTTGAGGGGTTCTTAAGGGAAAGCCATACCGAAGATCCACATTATTCATACGTCCGTCGGCTACAAAATCGATTTCGTTCCCTTCTAAATCATAGAGGTGCAAACCACCCCCGACACGACTTTTGTTCGTACCGATCACAAAGCTTTTCAAAGGATCCTTGTCGTTGACATAAATTGCAGGGTCATCCATATGATCCTCGCCATCCCTTGAAGGGGGCGTTGAAAAACTAGCATGGACATCATAAACCGTATGGGGTTGTTGAACATTTGACGAACAGGCTGTTAACACCGCTAAAAGAAGAAGTATAGAAAAGTTTCTGCCCATGATTATCTCCCTGATTCTATTTTTTGAGTGTAGCAAGATTCTTACCCTGAATGAAGAGAAGATTGATCCGACCACTCCAAGCCAAAATATCAAAATATATTCATACTTTATTTACCTTGTGTTATGACAATATAAAGACAAAGTTAAGGGGAATATCATGCATAAAAAAACAATTATTGCTTTAATAACAATGTCTTTTCTGGAAAATACCCCTTGCTTAGCCAGCGCCGAATACCAACATCACGAAATCGCTTCAGAGAATGCAACAACTCTTGTGGCAAAATTCTTAAAGGAACACCACGATGAAATCAAACGAAGTGTTATCGCCACCCGTCCCTTTGGAGAAGATATTGACTATGCACAACTTTCTTCGGGACAACAAGAACAATTAAACAACTTCATTAGCTCACAACTGATTATGGAAGCACAACACGCTCTTCCCCTTTCAATGGGAGAAATTGTTGCTGCTTTTATGTATGTGTGCCATTTGGAAGATTTGGATGAAAATCCTTATGAAGAATCTTATCACGATCAAGGTATCTCCGATCTACAACTCAAACACGCTTCTCAGCTTATTCGGGATAATTTTCATCGTTTAAGAACAAATATTCAGGAAAATGCCGATGTTTCTCGAATTGCTAAAAAGCACCAAGTGGATTTCCTAATCCAAGCCCTTGGCGAAGAAATCATCAATCTTTTGCAAACAAGTATGAAAATTGATCTTGCGGCTGCTATTGAAATTTACACGTATCTTCAAAGACTTGAAAGGATCCATGCTCTGCAAAAACAAGAGCGGATAGAACAGGATATATTGGACGGCATTTCAGACTCTCGTTCAAAATCTTCTCAAAAAGAAAATCCCTGTCTTGTTCTCGCCGGCAGCTTTTCAAAATCGGACATTCCCGCCTCACACTTAGAAAAACATTGGCACACCTATGCTCTGATAACCGGAGGTCTTGGGATTGCAGCGCTTATTGCGTTTTTAAAACCGGAATCTGATTAAAGGCTTGAAAAGTTTAGGATCTGAAGTTCCTTGCAACTTTTGCCCCACACAAAAAAACATCTATTGTTTGGAAAACTTGTCTTTACAGAAGGCACGCACCAACGTTTACTCTTTGTGAAATTTGAAGAGTAGAGATCTGCACCTCTATGCCCTACCCTAAAAGCAGATCGTGACACTCGGAACTTTTAAAGGATAACGCCGCCGTCAAGCTTGTTTTTTAAGTAACGCTTCAATTTGTTGAGGAGGACAGGGCCTTGAAAAAAGATAGCCTTGCCCCATTTGAGCCTTACTTCCGATAACATATTTAAGAATTTCCGGTGTTTGGATCCCTTCAACCACAATTTGAAACTGGCTTTCAAGGCCTAAATGAATCATCAATTCAAACAAGCGACGCTTCCTTTCGTCACTTAAAGCCTCAAGACTAAGGCTGCGATCAATCTTCAGGAAATCCATTTGATAATCAACCAAGCTGCGAATCGAAGCACGCCCTTCACCGTAATCATCTAAGGCAATATGAAAACCTTCCTTTTTCATTTCAGCAAAAATAGAACTGTTCCATTTATAGATCTCTGCGAGAGAAATTTCGGAAAATTCCAAAACAATTTTATCGGGTACAATATTTACTCCGGCACATGTTTTTTGCAACAAATCAAAATAACCCTCCTGAAAGACTTGGGCTGAGGTCACATTAATGCACATAAATAAGTCGGGTTTTTTATATTTTTTCTGCCATTTCGCTAATTGGGCTACAGCACCTTCCATCACAAAAGTGCCAAGGCGCACAATGGTATGATCCTTTTCAGCAACAGGGATAAAATCCTCAGGGTCAATTATCCCCATAGTAGGATGATGCCAACGCAATAGGGCTTCATACCCAAGGTGTTCTTGAGTTTTCAAACAAACAATCGGCTGGTAATAAATCATAATTTCCGCATTGGACAAAGCGCTCCCAAGGGACGCCTTTATTTCACGAAGCCGAGGCGAGATTTCTCCCATATCTCGTCGATAAAAAACAGAGCAGCCTCTCCCTTTCTCCTTTGCTTGATAAAGAGCTACATCTGCTTCCTTTAAAACAGATTCATGAGTCGTATGGGAATGGTGAACAAAGGCAGAACCGATACTTAAAGAAACTTGAATATTGCTACCTACAATAGAAACGGGAAATTTCGCTTCCTCATAAAGGCGATCAATATAAACTTGTGCTTCTGCTTCGGTTCCTGTTTCTTCAAGCAAAATAACGAATTCATCCCCGCCTATTCTGGCAACGGTATCAACCTCACGGGTACACCGTTTTAAAACATTAGTTACCTCCACAAGGATTTTATCCCCTGCTCCGTGACCATAGGTATCGTTAATATCTTTGAAATGATCCAAATCCACAAAAAGAACGGCAAACCTATCTTGTTTATTACGTTTAAAACGTAAAAAAGCCTGATTAAGACGCTCGTTAAAAAGCGACCTATTGGGCAAACCGGTTAAGGTATCATGAAGCGCATTATGCGTCAGTTTGTTCTGAATTTCTTTCAGATCGCTAATATCACACTGGGCTCCGACAATACGAATAGCCGTCCCATGACTGTCACGCACAGCTTTTCCTTTTGTATGAACCCAAATATCATATTTCTTTCGATGTTTTATTCGATATTCACAATCGATAACATCACTTTTACCCATTACGTGATTATCAATAGCCGAAGCTAAGACATAGGAATCGTCAGGATGAACACGAGCCATCCAAAAAGCCGGTAATGTCGGAATCTCTTCTTTATCATAACCCAACATTTTACACCAGTTAGACGAATAAAAAATCTCTCCTGTTCTAAGATCCCAATCCCAAATACCGTCCCGAGTCCCCTCAAGGGCAAGGCGAAAACGTTGCTCACTTTCCTGAAGATCAATCGTAGCTTTTTGTACCAGCTCATTGAGGTCTCGTTTTTCAGCTTGTAGCTTTAACGTTGCTTTACGGAGTGTTAATAAATTTTGAACCCGAGCAATAAGTTCGGAGTGCCCGTAAGGTGACATTAAATAATCGGAAATTCCTGCATCAAAAGCATCCGACACAATAGCTTTATCGCTTTCAGAGGTTACAAGGACTAAGGGGACGCTTTGGTGACATTTTTGACGACGAATAGCTCTCACAAGTTCAATGCCCGAAAGCTCTGTCATACGATACTCAATAAGTGCTAAATCAAACTCATTGTGTCCCGACCATTCAAGGGCTTGAAGAGGACTGAAAAATACCTCTAACTCACACTTAAAAAATTTAGAAAGATGACGAGACAGACGATCTATATTTACTTGCCGATCATCGACCAGCAGAATTTTTTGCACAAATGACCTCTCTGTTTTCAAATGTCCTTATGTTACTATTAGAAACCAATATTAACGAAACGTTAAAGGTTTTTTTCAAATGAACGCCGAAAGAGAAAAAAAACGCATCTATTTTATAGATTATCTAAGAGGGCTCCTCGTTTTATATGTGGTTTTTGACCACGCCATGCACCCCTATTCCCCCCATTTTAAAAAGGTTCATTATTTCGGCGATTTTGGCGGCACACTCTTTTTTGATATCTGGCATATGCATAACGATGTCATTATGATGCCCTTACTTTATTTCCTAGCCGGACTTTTTATTTTACCGTCCCTTCAACGCCGAGGATGGCTAAGCTTTGCGAAAGAAAAATTTTATCGTCTTGTGATACCTTTTGTTTTAGGAACAGCCCTTTTGGTTCCGCCTCAAAAATATATCTCCAATATGCTAAAACACAACATAGACCAAGGCTTCTTTGATTACTGGGCAAACACTTTCTTTTTCAGTGACATCTCTTCCAGCGGTTTTTGGTTCCTCTATTACCTTGCCGTGTTAACGCTCCTTCTCGTCACCGTCCATACCTTTATTCCCTCTTTTATGAGAGTCATGGGATCCTTTGCAAAATGGCTTGTGAACAACCCTTTCAAAGGATTTATCAGCTTCTTTATGCTTGGAGCCCTCATCATCGGGGTAAGTGAAATGATTTGGGGAGCTCAATATTGGATCGGTTTTTGGAAAGTTTTTTATATCAGAGGGGCGCGTTTTCTCATGAAAGGCTTTTTGTTTTTCCTAGGCGCCGGCTTTGCCTATGCCGGTATTTCAAAGAATCAAGACGTTTTAACCCGTATAGGAAATTCTTGGAAATCTTGGTCGATTCTCGCCGTGTTATCAGGCACGGCTTACATAAGTTTCGCCCTTATCAATTTCTATGAAGGCGCTTATAGCACCGAGATCCTGCGCCATTTCCATTTTGGCGGGACATGGGCAGACGTATGGCCCGTTATCCAAGCTTATGGCGGCCCTATTTTTATGCGCACAACGCTCTTGGCGCTTTTTATGTGCTCTCTTATCGTAATGTATATTTCTCTCTTTAGACATTTTCTCGACAAGCCTTTGCCAAAATGGCAATCCCTTGCAGCTTGTTCTTTCGGAATATATATCTTTCACGAGCCCCTTGTAATGTGGATCGGCTCTCTTTTTTATCATGCCGATATTAGTGAATATATAAAATTTGGTGTGGTTGCAAGCCTAGGAACCGCCCTATCTTGGGCGCTGACTCATTTCATTAAAGATTGGCCCGGATTTAAGAAGGTACTCTAAAAATGACGACACTCACAAAATCATCCCCCTCAAAGAGTCTCCTTGTCCGTGTTCCCTTTATTGATCACATGCGGGGCTTTATCTTTTTATTGATGGCTGTCGACCATAGCTTGCATGCCTATGCGGCAAACTGGGGACGTTATTGGTTTTATCGAGACTATGATCGCTCTTACGTTTTTGACGCTCTTTATCTCTTTAATCAAGCAGCCGTTATGCCCGTTCTCTTTTTTACCTTTGGGGCTTATGTCCTCCCAAAGAGTGCGGCATTAGGATGGAAGTGCTTTTGGCAAGATCGCTTTGTTAAGCATATCCTCCCCTTCATGATAGGTATTCCTTTGGTTGTTCCCCTCTTAAGCTACCCTAAATTTCATGAATATGAGAATCCTTCCCCGACCTACCTTGAGTACTGGAAAGACATTTTCTTTAGCGAAAAACTCCAAGCCGGTCCCTATTGGGTTATGTATGCCGTTATTCTCTATACGATTATGCTTCTTCTGCTCAACAAGCTATTCCCTAAACTGATTCCTTGGACGGCACACGCTATTTCTAAAGCCGTCTCTTCACCTGCAAAAGCCTTCACTTCTTTCATTCTCTTTTCCATGATTGTTTACGGACTTAGTGACCTTCGTTGGGGCGCACCGTGGTGGATTGGCCTAAGAAACATCTTGCCCGACGTCCTTCACGGAGAACTCTTTTCTCTCCAAGCCTCTAAATTTCTTATGAATTTTGTGTATTTTGCTTTGGGAGCTGCCTTTATGCACTCTAAAGCTTGGGAACAGTCAAAGTACCGGACAAATTTTGAAAGTAAGCGTTTTTCCTTTCTCGGAATTACCCTCGTTATAGGCTTAGCCTATGTGCTTTATTCTCATTTTTACTTTGCCGACGGCGCTTTTGACTATTCTTTTTATAAAACTCTGCGTGAAGGTGATGAAACACTCCGAGCTTGGAGCGACGCCTTTGCTCTCCTACCGCAGGTTGCCCCCGCTATTTTAATTAGAACCTCTCTCTTGGGAGCCCTTGCCTTTTTCCAAGTCATAACTCTGATGACTTTCTTGAGTGCTCAAAGTACATCCTCAAACCCCAATGATTTCCGGACAAAAATATGGACAAGTGCAGCAGCCTGTTGTTGGGGGATATTTATATTCCACGATCCCCTTGTTATTTGGGGGCAGTTCTTTCTGACAGATTTTGACTTGATCATCTTTTTTAAGTTTGCCATTGTAGCCGTAGTAGGAATATCAAGTTCTTGGGCACTGACTCATCTTATTTTAAAGGTCAAATACATAAGGACGGTTTTTGAACTCGATTAATCCCTTTTGTTAGCAGTATATTTATTAACAGCACAGGCTTAAATCATGATTCAAACACCCTCTTTTCTAAAAAATCTTTTTTTCAGCATTCTTTTTTCGCTCTCCATAACTGAATCTTTTGCTTCTGAGCGCAGCGCTTCTTTTTTTACCGTTAACTCCATGGAAGAGTTGTTGCCTTCCCCGGAAAAAAACGGCATTAAACTTGGACCTAATACGGCTCTCTATATCGATAATGATGAGACCGTTGGCGGAGCTCGTTTTAACATCAACCCTGAAGTTGAGGGCGATTTACCTCCCTTAAAATTTCTTTGTTGCCCTGATTTGGCAAGAACCTACACTGATGTTTTAGAAGCTGCAGCAACCCTTTTACATAAAGAAAATGACGGAATTCCCCTTTGTAAATACAAGGCAATCATCCGACAAGCCAACTTTGACGTTTGCACGTGGAATGATCAACCGTGGCGTCACTTAGAAGCAGTGCCCCTTGAACCCGATTCTCTTGCAGCTTTTTTGAGTGTTGCAAGAACGCGTCATAGCCTCCTCAAAATTTGCTCAGGCCTGCAACTCACCTTTAATAAAATATCTTTTTTTGAAACATATCAAGAAACCCTAGGTTTCAAAACATGTTCTTTGAAAGAGTATCACTATGGAATTCGTGAAACCGGTGATTACCTCTATGCGCCGAGAGGAAAACACGTACGCATTCTCCAAGATTTAACAACAGGCGTCCCGTTTGGCGATCCATTAGACGCCGGTACATCCGAAGCTCCAACCCGTGTGCCTTCTGATATCGATACGATTATCTTAATCGATAATGCACCGACCGCCTGCAAATCGTTCTTGGAAGGTATGACACCGGATAACCTCGTAAAGCACGGGCTTTCTCCCGATACAAGAATTATAGCCATACAATATGATTTCTTTAAGAAAGTCATTACCCCTGAAAAGGTTGCCGAGGAGTACAAACTTTGGGTGAGATTTTTGGAAGTTCAAGAAGAAATTCGACGCGCCCAAGAATCTCGACGTTATGCATTCTTAAGAGGATCATCAGATACGGATAGCGGGTATGATACCAACCCCGATTCAGCCTCTTTGACCGCAAGTATCGACGGCACACCCTATAAACCGATTTCCTCTAGTGACGGAGAACTCAAAGAACAAGAAGAAGACGGTCTTTCTTCAGGTTTAGATGATGAAGATGGCACTTCTGAAGAACGATATTTCCGGTCAGGCTCCTCTGAAAACAATCAAAAGGACCACTAAAACAACCAATCCGACCCCTTGATTAAGTTTAAAAGCCTGCAGGCACTTCTTGGGGGTATGAAAATCCGTCAACACTAATTGATAGAACAGCAAAATAGCCGGAAAGGTTAAAAGACCCGTTAAAAAGCCTAAGTGCAACAAACTTAGGTCTTTTCTTTGTACAATACTAAAGGCAAGAGCCGCTAAAAACAAAGAATAACAAAGAGCCAAAAAGAATTTACTCTCCCCGAATATTGAGAGAGCCGAAGATTTTATACCGACTTTAATATCATCTTTCCGGTCTTGGTGAGCATAAATCGTATCATAAGCCAGAGTCCAAAAAACAGACCCGACATAAAGAACCAACACATCGGAAGAAAAGTCTAAACCTTTTGTGACATACGCATAGGCCATAAGCATGGAATAATTCATACACAGACCTAAAAATAATTGAGGCCAATAAGTCACCCTCTTTAAAAGAGGATAAAAGAACATCAAAGCAACAGCCCCCAAAGCAAGATAAAATACCTCAACCGGCATAAAGAACAATAAAATTGAAGCCGCCGTGAGCTGCCCTATAAAATAAGCAATCCCTTCGCCTATTGTCAAAGCGCCTCTTGCCAAGGGTCTATTTTTTGTACGCTCAACATAAGGATCAAGATTTCGATCTAAAAGATCATTGATCGTACACCCGGCACCTCTTATCAAAAAAGCCCCAACGGTAAAAAGGAGTATATCCGGCAGCGGCGGCATTCCTTGGTGGGCAAGGGTGAGTCCCCATAAGGCCGGGAAGAGCACAAGCCACGCTCCGACGGGTTTATCAAATCTCGAGAGTTCGATATACGCTTGCAAGCGTCTTTCTTGAAGAGCAGATAAAGAAAACATAGAGAAACTCATTTACTTAAGACAATTCCATATTATAGAATTTTTTCACAAAAAAAAGCCCCGTCTCATAAGAGCGATTTTAAGGTTAACTGCCATGATCTTACGCGCTCAAATCCTCTACAAGCCAGCTTAGGTTTTATCATAAGCCCTGACAATACGAGAAACAAGGGGATGGCGCATGACATCGCCGGCTTTAAGGTGACAGAAAGCAATGCCCTCCACACCCTCAAGCTTTTCTAAGGCATCAACCAACCCGCTTTTCACCCCTTTGGGAAGATCAACTTGGCTGGGGTCACCGGTTACAATCATCCGAGAATCATCCCCGAGGCGTGTTAAAAACATTTTCATTTGTTCAACGGTCGTATTTTGAGCCTCATCCAAAATGACATAAGCCCTCGATAACGTCCGCCCTCTCATAAACGCCAAAGGTGCCACTTCAATTTCACCGCTCTCGAGGCGACGTTCAACTTGATCAGAGGGCAGCATATCAAAGATTGCATCATAGAGAGGTCGCAAATAAGGGTCGACTTTCTCCCTCATATCCCCCGGCAGGAAGCCTAGTTTTTCACCTGCTTCAACGGCAGGGCGCGAAATAATAATTCGATCAACGTTCCCTGCTAAAAGCTGCGAAATGGCCATGGCCGTCGCAAGGTATGTCTTTCCCGTTCCGGCCGGCCCCAAACCAAATGTTAAATCATGTTTTTGCAAGAGGCTGATGTACTGAATTTGTCCCTCGGAGCGCGGCATTATCACCTTACGGCGCGTTGAAATAGACAAACCTCCGTGGGAGACTTGGGTTTTGCCGTTATGATCAGGTTTTGCAAGACGAAGATTAGCGTCAATTTCCCCGACACTAACGACTTGCCCGTTTTCGAGGCGCTCGTACATTTTGTGCAGAACAACCTCCGCAATGGCCACGCCTTCGGCACAACCGCTTAAGGTCACCCGATTCCCTCGGGCTTGAATCACAATATTCAGATTATTTTCAATGCGTTGTAAATAACGATCTCGTTCGCCGAATAAAAGAGGCAGCAAACGATTATCTTTAAATTCAATATCCAGAATTACATTATCACCAACCGCAATAGGAGAGGATTTATCTACGGGGATACTATTAGAAGATTTTGGGGTTTTAAAACCTGTTTTTTTTCCCACTTAGGCGGAGTCTCCCTACTATCTGAGCCTTTTTTGACTTGCTATAATCATAAGGGCGTTAAACATAAGATTATATCTTAATTATCCAGCAGAACCACTTCCCCTGTCAAACTATTATTCCCGCATCCGATAATCCTAACAGGTACAACCGTATTAATGAGACGCGGGTTTGCTTGCACATAAACCGACTGCATATAAGGGCTACGACCGGAAAGCTGCCCTTCATGACGGGATTTGCGTTCAAAAAGGACTTCCATTTCTTGGCCGACACACTTTTGGTTAAAGGCCGTTTGCTGCTCATTCAACAGGGCTTGGACTTCCGCCAAACGCTCTGCTTTTAAACTTTCGTCTACTTGCTGCTCGGATGCCCACGCCGGTGTCCCCGGACGCCGACTGTATTTAAAGGAATAAGCTTGGGCGTAATTCACCTGACGAATAAGATCAAGAGTTTCTTTATGATCTCGATCGTCTTCCCCCGGAAAACCAACAATAAAATCCGATGAAAAAGCAATATCGGGGCGGGCTTCTCGGAAACGATCAATAAGTTTAAAATAAAAGTCGCGATCATGTTTACGATTCATGGCTTTTAAAATACGACTTGATCCTGATTGTACGGGTAAATGCAAATAAGGCGACAGCTTTTTCACATCTCGATGAGCCTCTATTAAATCTTGGGTCACATCGCGGGGGTGGGATGTAATATAGCGAATAATCTCAAAAGCATCAAATTCTGCAATTTCTTGAATCAAACGCCCAAGGCTCCACTCTTGGCCTGCCGCATTTGGAGATTCTCCATGATAGGCATTTACATTTTGTCCCAACAACGTCACTTCTTTAACACCCAATTCGATGAGGCGCCTTGCATCTTTTAACACATCTTTAACAGGCCTTGAGTATTCGGCTCCTCGCGTATAAGGCACAACACAAAAGTGGCAGAACTTATCACAGCCTTCTTGAATGGATAAAAAAGCCGACGCTCCTTCTACATTGGTCATTTCAGGCAAAGTGTCAAATTTCGGGTTTTCCGGAAAATCAACATTCAACACACCGGCACCGCGCAATAAAGGATTATCGCGTTTTTCTTTGGTGCGCATGGCTCTTGCAACCATCTCGGGAAGCTCTTGATAGGACTGGGGGCCAAATACCATATCGACATAAGGAGCGCGACGCATAACCTCTGCCCCTTCAGCCTGAGCCGTACACCCTGCAACGGCAATGAGCATATCCTCCCCCCGAGCAACACGCTTTATTTTATGGGGCTTTACGCGACCTAAATCAGAATACAATTTTTCCGAAGCTTTTTCACGGATATGGCACGTGTTATAAATAGCCATATCAGCCTTTTCAAGATCCTCTGTCATTTCAAAACCGAGAGGCAACAGAATATCAGACATACGATTGCTGTCGTATACATTCATTTGACAGCCATAAGTTTTAATATAAAGCTGCTTTTTTTCTGTCTCGGTTGTTGTTTCAGAGGTTATCTTGCCGGTAGTCATTTTAGTCACCATAAGGTCATTATTTTAAAGAATTTTTAGCATTGATAAGCTTAAAACTGCAAGGGTAAAAAAACCGGAGCTCCTAAACAGAACACCGGTTTTAGTTTTTTATCTTAGAAAAGATAACGAAACAGTTAATTCACTAAGCCGCTTTACGCTTACGACCCAGACCAATTTGCATGGCCAAGCTGCTGCGCTTTTTAGCATAATTAGGAGCAACCATCGGATAATCGGCTGAAAGACCCCAACGCTCACGATATTGTTCAGGCGTCATGTTGTAAGAGCTCTTTAGGTGGCGTTTCAACATTTTTAATTGCTTACCGTCTTCAAGACAAATAATATAATCTTCTGTCACAGATTGGTTAACAGGTACTGCAGGGTCAGGACGGTTTGTGTTTGCAACACCATGTGTTGAAAGCTTCACAAGGGCTTTGTAAACTTGATCAATTACAGCAGGAATATCTTCAACAGCAACAGTATTGTTAGCAAAATATGCTGAAGAAATTTCAGTGGCTAAGCTTAGGAGTTCTGCAGAGCTCATTGATTCTACTGCGGGCAAGTTCATGTTTGTAATCATTTTATTTTCCTTTTCATCATCAAACGAATTTTAAGACATTATAGCCTTTGTTAACAAACCTTTTCTTTTAAATACATTAATATCAGGGAAGGTATTCAATATCAAAAGAGGTATTCATTTCGTATAACCTGTTCTAGGACAATCGCAAGAATAAATCAAGTATTTTTTTATAAATAATTTCAATTTTTTGAATAAGTGTAAATGATTGCATCAGGAGTGGAATTTTGACTTCCCTGCCTTTGGCTTTGATAATACCCTTTGCGCACTCCCTTTTTTTTGAAGCCAAGCCTTTCATAAAGGGCGATAGCAGGTTTATTATTACACCGAACTTCAAGAAAGCAGGACAAAATTTTTGACTGTTTTAAGACGTCTAGAAGGAGACTTTCCCCGATACCTTGTTTTCTATGGTTTTCACGGACACAAAAAGTCAAAATTTCCGCTTCATCTTCAATATTTTGGACGAGAATAAAGCCAACAAGTTCTTCTTTTACAAAGATACCTTTTGCAAAACAACTGTCAGTCAACTTACTTTCAAAAAAGGATGCTTCCCAAACATTGTCAAAGCATTGCCCGTAGAGTCTTGCCATATCAAGAGCCTTATCTGCCTCAAGGTCTCGCACATCAAACGTCATTTTAAATTCTTTGTTTTTCCGGTATCTGCTTCTCTTACATAAAGGGGAAGACACGGATAGTGCTCTAGCTCCTTTTCAGGAATCGTAGCGGCAAATTCAGCCAAATGGGTTGCTTGCGGCATAAAAGGATCCACTTGAAAGCCATACTCTTCCATAGGGAAAGCCCCGTTTCCGATACATAACGCTTTTTTATAGAAGGCATTTTTTGAGATGTCCTCCGGTGACAAAGAAAACGGAGTGCTTACAGCTTCTCCTTCTGCTGTAAAAAGTTGTCCGTAGAGCTCTAAACGGAGGGATTCTAAAAGAACCAAAATAGGCTGACTTGGCGAAAACTCCCTAAGATAGGATTTTAAAACCCACAAAAAAGAATCCACACCCAATGCCGGTTTTTCTGCTGCAAAAGAAATCCCTTGGGCTGTTGCAAGAGCAACACGAATACCCGTAAAAGACCCGGGTCCCCTTGTGGTTACCAAACGATCCAACCCTTGAAAAGTTAACTCATTGTCCGATAATACCTTTTGCAATTTAGGCAACAGGGTGACATCTTGCCCCCGAAACGCTTCGGTATGTTCAAAAAAAACAATGCGACCTTGCTTCATAAGTGCAAAAGAAGAGGAAAAATTGGCAAGGTCAAAAGCTAAAATATTCATATCCGGACTTAGTCTGATAAAATTGTTATTCTTTCACTTACCCATAGCATATGTGAGCGATAAATGACACTGATTCAACTTCACCCTATTCAAAATAAACTCATCCTCGATCTTGCTTACGCAACATCTCAAAACTTCACAGGCAATCCTGTTTATGCCCGTTCGCTTTGTTATCTTCATAAAGACGCCCATGAGAAACTTTTAAAGGCGCTCGAAATTGCTAATGCCCAAGGCTACGCCTTAAAAATATTTGATGCGTTCCGCCCCCAAGAAGCTCAGGAAAAACTCTGGGCTTTTTGTTCCGACCCTACTTATATTTGTCCTCCTGAAAAAGGCTCTCCCCATTCACGAGGTGTAGCCGTTGATCTGACGCTCGTTGATCAAGAAACAGGTCAAGATCTTGATATGGGAACACCCTTTGATGATTTCACCGTTTTTTCTCACCATGGCAATACGGATATTAACCAAGAAGCACAACGGAACCGCTGCCTTCTCACGGGTATCATGACCCTAGCCGGATGGGATTTTTTCAAAACTGAGTGGTGGCACTATCAATTGTTCCAAGCTAGGGAAAAATACGACTTGCTCTATGATAAAGACCTTGAAATCGGCATGATGGATTAAGAAAATATGACTCGGAAAGATAAAATTCATGTGTTAAGCCGTGCCGTCATCGTGGATCAGGGGCATATTTTACTTTGTAAAACCCTTGACCTACCCAAGGCCTTTTATTTTCTACCGGGCGGACACATTGAACATGGTGAAAGCGCTAAAGAAGCCGTCCTTCGAGAACTCCAAGAAGAAGCAGGGGTAAAAGAGTGCACAATTAAAAGATCCCTAGGCTGCCTTGAATATAGCTTCGAGCCGGGGCACAACAGCATTTGCCACAACCATGAGTATAACTTTATTTTTGAGGTCACCTCTCCAAGCTTGAAAAAACAAATACCTATTGCGCGCCTCGAAGATCATATCGAGCTTTTTTGGTTCCCGCTAGATCAGCTGTCCACCATTGACTTCAGGCCGGAACCGCTGCGGAATCTCTTAAGAAAATGGCTCGACGAGCCGTCTCTCCAAAATCTTGAAAGCGTTATGATATGAGCATTCCCCATCACCCCTTTTATTTCATTCGCCATGGCGAAACAGATTGGAACAAAGAACACCGAGCCATGGGACAAACTGATATTCCCCTAAATGAAACAGGAATAGCCCAAGCTAAAGTTGCTGCCCAAAACTTAAAACATATAAAGTTTTCCTCCATTGCGGTGAGCCCGTTAGCGCGGGCAAAAGTTACTTCTGAGATTATTTCTGCCGCTAACCCGACACCAATCAGCATCCTTCATAACCTAAAAGAGTGCGGATGGGGAATCAGGGAAGGACACCCCAAAGGGGATGGCGCTTGGCTCCGGCATTGGAGACAAGACAAGCCTATTGACCAAGCCGAGCTATTTTCTGACTTTTCCAAACGTGTTCTCGTTGGCCTTACACAAGCCTTGACCTTACCCGGGCCTGTCTTAATTGTCGCCCATGGCGGTGTTTATTGGGCTATACAAAAAGCCCTAGGGCTGCCTTTTATTGACTTACCCAATTGCCAACCGATCTATCACGAACCGCCAAAACACTCTACCCATCCATGGACTATTTATGAAGGAAAGCACTTGAAGATTAATTAATCCTTTTCCTCAACCGCATTAAGATATGGGGTTTATGGAGCCACTTCAGCACGAGTCCTTCTTGATCCGATGTCATCAAAGAGAAGGTAAATTTATACATAATAAAACTTCACTTCCTTTCGGCAAAACCCGACTACAAAAATATAACACCGGCTCAAACAGCTTAAATGAGATCGTCACCCTTCCATAACGGATTTAGAAGGATTGCCCTTTTTAAAAATTTTACGGCGCTTTGAAAGAGCCGTCATAAGATACCCCGCCTTTTCCACATCCATAGCAGCCAGAATAGCCGAAGCCTTTGTTTCTTTTACTTTCTCCATAATTTCAAGAAGAATCGAGAATTCGATGCCTTCCAAAACTTTAGCTGCTTGAGCAGGCTTCATGGATTCTGTCATTTTAACAAGGCGTTTTGTATTAGCGTTTTCGTCTTCCTCGATTTTATCAACAAGAACTTTTAGCTCTTCCTTTGTTTTTTTAAGTTCGGAAATTTTCTCATCCATTTTTTTAACAAGCGCCTGCAAGACTTGCTCTTTTTCAGAAATAGAATGCTCTCGATCAGCAAGCTGATTTCCCTTATCAAGGACACCTTTTAAAGCTCGGTATTGATCCGCGGTCATGTTAAAGGGATCAAATTTATCCAGAGCTTTTAGTTCATTTTTGTTTTTTTCGGGTAAGGAATCTAATTTTCCCAAAGGAGTCGGTTTTTCGTTTTTATTAGCAGAAGCGTGGACCTCTTTTAAAAGAGAGCTGCCGCCCATATGGCTAAAAAGCGTTGTGACTCGTGCACCCAAAACTAAAACAGCGAAGAAAATCACAAGGGGCACAAGACGTATTTTAAAAAGGAATAAAAAACTTAATTTTTCTTTCAAAGACTCTCCGACTCTCCGGCGAGAGAGGGAGGAAGAAGAAGCACGAGCAGAATTACCTTGCGGCAAAGCCTCTGCCGTAGTCACTCGGTAAGCTTTTAAAAGAGATTTCATAGGGCATAACCTTATCGTATTTAAAAAACCAAAAAAATGCTAACGCACATTTTTCAACTGACGGACGAGTTCGGGCTGGGAGGCTTCTTCTTCATAGTAAGGGGCATTTGAGGCGGCCGGTGAAACGCCGGCAGCTCTATCTTCCAATTCCTTATAAAGCGTCCGCGCAACTCGAATAGCCCCGTCAAGACGTTCCGCCAACTCTTCTCCACGCTCATTTAAAAAAGCCAAATCATCTTTTAAAGCACGGGCATCGTCCATCTCTTTTTGAGCACTTTTAAAAACAGACTCACCAACGCCTCGCAAATCTTTTATACTGGCATCGGCCTTGGACATAGACTCTGTAAATTGATTTAAAAAGGCCTGTATTTCTTCACGACTTTTATAAATGGTTGCCAGCTTTTTATTTAAACGCACGGCAAACGCAATAGTAGCCCCTAAACAGCTAATGACAATTAAATCTAAAATGATATCAAAACTCATGAAGTTTCCTTTTTGTGATTTTGTTGATCTTCATAAATACGTTGCAATTTTTTTTGTATCATATTTTGCTCAACACGCAGGGAAACAAAGCCGTCTCTTCGCCCTGCTTTTCCTTCTAAAATCTTAAAGCCGCCAACGGAGGCCTTTAAGAGAGATTGCGGTTTGGTGCGTAGTACGATTTGAGATCCGACTTTCCACTTTAAAGCTTCCCCAAGAGGAATGGACATTTCACCTAAAATCGTATCAACTTCTACTTCAGCATCCCAAACTTCACTCTGCAGATGCCCCGACCACATACTGTCGCCGCCGGACTTTTCACCCATAAACATTTGTACGATTTGATCACGCACAGGCTCAATGGAAGCATAAGGAATACAAAACTGAACATTCCCGCCGCGCCCTTCCATGGTAATCCGAACATTCACTAAAATAGCCGCATCGACAGGTCGGACAATCGCCGCAAAACGCGGGGTGGTTTCCATGCGATCATAACTGAAAGTGACGGGTGCAATGCTTGAAAAAGCTTGGGTAAAATCAATCAAAATAATATCGGCAAGTTCTTTTACAAGTCCCCGTTCAATCGAGGTAAAGGGACGCCCCTCTACTTTCAGTTCGGCAGTTTCATTTTTACCGCCCAGCAGGGTATCCACCAATGTATAAACAAGACCTGTTTCCACATATAAAAGAGACAGTGTCTCCCATTCTTCGGCCTTGAAAACGGTTAAAAGCGCTGGCAAAGAAACCGTATCAAGGTAATCTCCAAAACGAACAGACGTCATCTCATCGACACTTAGATCAACCGTAGAGGAGGTGAAATTTCTTAAAGACGTTGTTAAATTTCGTACAAGACGATCAAACACCACTTCCAACATCGGAAGGCGTTCATGGGAAAGCTTGCTGTTGTTAATAAGGAAATTAATACCGCCGGATTCTTTAGCTCCAACGCCGGCGCTTCCCAACAAGTTATCAATTTCATCTTGACTTAAAATACGCTCGGGTTCTTTATTTTCTTCGTCAATTTCACCCTCAGCAGCCCATTGAGCTGCAAGCTCTTCATCACTTAATTCTTCCTCTGCAGCATCACTCATTTTACTTAACCTTCCTGTTGAATACGGCCTTAACCATATATCGTTAAAAGCAATCTAAGTTTCCCTTAACCTTCCCTCCTTCTCAAGAATAAAAGGAAGCCCTGTTACTGGATAACGAACACCTGAAATAAAACATCTATGACTTTCACCGGCGCTGCAACCGTATTCACGCGCTTTAAAAGCTCTTCTTTCAAACGCTGAGAACCGGTAGAACCTTCCAGATCATCCACCCGCAACTCTCGTAAATAAACTTGAAAGGCATCAATAATACGAGGCTTAATCAAATCAAGGGTTTTTATAGCCTCGGGATCATGTATTTCGAATTTAACAGCCAAACGCAAATAAGGTTTACGCTTCGACGAACTTGTTTGAATATTCACCAATAATTCGGGCATTTCATAATAGGTAATGTGTTCGGGTAGTTTGACAACAGCCTCTTCCACGCTTTCTTCCTCACCGTGTTTAGCGTCCCCCTTATCAAGGCCAATAAGACCGCGCCCAAAGGACGTAAAAAAGAGAACAACGGCAAGAATAAGAATTAAGACTGTCGGAATACCGGCCGCCAACAATATTGTCATCATGCCGGAGCCGGATTTTTTCTTTTTTGCCTTGGCGTCTTCACCTTCAGAATCGCCGGACTCCTCCCCGATATCATCGGGGTCTTTAATCTCTTCGGCGTCGTCAACGTCTTTCTTAGTTTCGTCTGCCATTTTAATAGAATCTCCCTGTGATCTCCTTATTTTTCCAAGCTATGACAAGCAAAGAAAAACTTAAGATATATACATTTTATAGTAATTTTGAACCATTTAAAGGGCTTTGGCAAGACTCTTTACCGCTATCCCAAAAAGAAGGACAAAAAATAGTCTATTGTCATAGTTTTGAAAACATTATATTTTTAAGAAATTTCACTTTTTAGAACTTTCAAAAAAGTGTCCCCGTAAAATAGGAAAAAATAATGTTAAATATATCTGAAAAAGCCCGAGCCTATTTCGTCCTTTTTGCCATGATGATCTTAATCCTTTTAATCAACGTAGATTATACGGCCGTCAATATTGCTCTCCTTCCTATTTCTAAGGATAGCGGCGCCGACCTTAATACCCTCCAATGGTTATTAAGCGGCTATGTCTTAGCCTGGGCCGTCCTCGTGATTCCTGCCGGACAACTGGCCGATATTTACGGCAAGCGTCGATTGCTTTTATGGGGCGTAAATATCTTTGCCCTTTCCTCTATTTTATGCGGGATTGTCACATCGGCTCCTCTTTTGATTTTTGCTCGTGTTTTACAGGGGTTTGGGGGCGCTCTTTTTGTCCCGCCGCTCTACGCCCTTGTCTTTGAGTGTTTTCCTGAGAAAAACCGAGGTTTTGCTATCGGCATGCTTGGGGTTGGAGCAGCCGTTGGTCTTGCTATCGGGCCAAGCTTTGGGGGGTATATCCTTGCCAATTTCGGTTGGCGTTGGATCTTTCTTATTAACGGCCCCCTTTGCTTGATTACCGTTGCAATAATTATACTCTGTGTTGCCAAAGAACCTAAACGTATTGCCGAGGGTAAAGTCGATGTTCAAGGAAGCCTTCTTTTAGGAGTCTCTCTCATGGGATTCATGTACGCCCTTAATCAAAGTGAAGTTTGGGGACTTAAAGACCCTGCATTATGGGGAATTATTGCAGCTTCTCTTTCTCTCCTTGCCCTTTTTATAAAAACTTCCGAGAAAAAAGAAAATCGCTTGATCCCTAAAGGACTTTTCAGCAACAAACCTTTTATAGGATGTATGATCGGTTTTTCCGTTTATTGCTTTGCCTTTTCAACAATTCTTGTGATCATCGGATTATATTTACAAAATATTCAAGGTTATAGTCCCTATGAAGCCGGATTGATCTTCCTTTCCATGACCTGCGCCCTTGGACTCTTGTCTCCCTTTGGCGGAAGTTTCGTTGATAAGATGGATGCCCGCTACCCCATTTGCGGAGGTCTTTTATTACTTGGAGTCACCTTAATCTTTGCCATGTTCTTTAATACAAATACCGAAAAAACGACTCTCCTCGTTGTGCTTTTTGCCATGGGTCTCGGTATGGGTCTATCCTTTCCGGCTCTGAATGCCATGATGATGAAGGTCGTTGATCCAAAAAAACTTAGCACAGCCTCCGGAACATTTATTATGGCAGCCTGCACCTCTAACAGCTTGGGTGTTGTCGTCTCAACAAGCTTGTTTACAGGCCTTGGCGCAGTTTACTTTAACCGGTTGCTAACCGTAGAAGCCATTCCGTTAAACCCCGAAGCAACCCAAAACCTTTTAACCGTCTTGGGCAGTGCTTATCGGGACTTAAGTCTTTTAAGTACGTTCACCTCTCAAGAAATCACCCGTTATCTTGCAATGATCAACGACTCCTTGGTAAGGGCTTTATTCAGTGTTATAGGGCTTGTGGCAATTCTTTCTTTTGCTGCCGCACTCATTTGTTACAGAAGTATTACGCCCAAAAACGTCCTTAAAAACTAAGGAACTTTTTCCTCAAAAAAGGGGGTAAATTTTCTATTCACGGGCGTGCTCATATGTTATGTTTTGTCATAGATGAACTCATTTTCAAAAGACGTCTCTATGGCAGACTTAAGCAACATTAATTGTCTTGGTATTATTGCGGGTCACGGTGACCTGCCCCGCGATATCATTCAAGCCTGCCAAATACAAAACATCCCTTACTACATTATGGCTTATGACGGACAAACGGACCCCAAATTTGTTCAAGGATTACCCCATGATTGGGTTGGCCTTGGACAAGCCGGAAAAACCATCAAGCATTTCAAAACCAATAAAGTCGACCACATTGTCATGGCAGGCTATTTCAATCGCCCTGCTTGGAGCGACCTTAAACCGGATCTTAAAGGCGTTGCTCTGATGGCAAAGCTGGTCGGTAAACCCATGGGAGATGACGGACTCTTTCGCGTTATCGTAGATTTTTTTGAAAACGAAGGCCTTATTGTTATTAGCCCGGAAGACTTGCTTGGCCCACAGGCCATGGTGAACTTAGGAACTCTCACAAAAGAACAACCCGACGAGCAAGCTCTAAAAGATATTAGGCGCGGCCTCGACGTGGCCAAAGCCCTCGGCGCCCAAGATGTAGGACAAAGTGTTGTTGTACAACAAGGCCTTGTACTGGGAGTTGAAGCCATTGAGGGCTCCGATGAACTGATCAAACGCACGGCTTCCTTGAAACAAGACGGCCTTGGCGGTGTTTTCGTAAAAGTCATCAAACCCAATCAAGAAACACGCGTTGATCGTGCTGTTATCGGACCGAGGACTGTTGAATACGCAGCGCAAGCGGGTCTTCGCGGCATTGCTGCCGAAGCCGATCATGTTATTTTATTAAATAAAGACGAGACCATTGCCCTTGCGGACTCAAAGGGTCTTTTTATTACAGGAGTCTCCTATGACTAAAGAACGCAAAACCATTTATATCATTGCAGGCGAAGAAAGCGGTGACCAAATAGGAGGCGCCTTAATGAGCTCTCTAAAGGCACAATGTCCTAAGAACATTCACCTCCTTTTTGAAGGGGTCGGTAGCACGCGCATGTCAGAGGAAGGGCTTAAAAGTCTCTTTCCCATGGGTGAGCTCTCTATTATGGGGATCTTGGAAATTATCCCGCATATTATTAATGTCTTAACCCGCCTTGCCCAAACCCTTGATGATATCAAAAAAGTCAAACCGGATCTTGTCGTTACCATAGACGCGCCGGGCTTTAACTTTAGACTTGCCAAGCGCTTAAAACCTCTCAATATCCCCGTCATTCATATTACGGCACCAACGGTTTGGGCATGGCGCCCTCGTCGTGCCGAGAGGGTCGCCGGCTATTTAACGCACCTTTTAACCCTCTTTCATTTTGAACCCCCCTATTTCACAAAGCACGGTCTAAAAACAACCTTCATGGGGCATCCCCTTGTTGAAAAAAAGCTGTGGGATATTTCCCCCGAAGTGTACCGCAAAAAACACAAGCTTGAAAAAGATCAACCTCTCCTTTGTATTCTGCCGGGAAGCCGTCCCTCAGAGATCAAAACGCACCTTCCTCTCTTTTTAAATGCCGTCGAAATCCTGAAATCCCATCATCCCGATCTTAATGTTGTTATCCCGACCTTGCCCCGCTTTAAAGACCAAATAACACAAGCCCTAAAAGATCACGGCATTGCAGGATATGTCACAACCGATGAAACGGAAAAATACGAAGCTATGCGAGCCTCAACAGCTGCCCTTGCTGCCTCGGGCACTGTAACCCTGGAACTTGGCTTATGTGATACCCCTATGGTTGTTGCGTACAAAGGTAACCCGCTTTCCGCGGCCATTGTCCGCAAATTAATTCTCACAAAACATGTTTCTCTCACCAACATTTTATTAGAAAAAGAAGTCGTGCCCGAACTTTTACAAGAAAATTGCAAATCGGACGACCTCTCCCATGCCCTTCATAAACTCTTAAAAAAGAAATCAGAATCACATGCAATACAAAAAAGAGAGCTTGCAAAGCTACGCGCCCTCGTGGAACCAAAATCCGGAAAGTCCCCAAGTGATGTAGCAGCCCAAGCCGTCCTTGAAACGCTTTTAAAGAAATAAGCAAAAAATATGCCCGTTACCTTAGAGGATATCGCAAAGCTCAAGTCTCTTAACAAAGCGCTCTTGGCTCTTGATCTTGGCGGCAAACGTATTGGCGTTGCGGCCAGCGATCGCACATGGATGATTGCAAGCACCCTTGAGGTTATTCAACACGAAAAATTCACCCTGTCGGCCAAACGCGTCAAAGATCTTTATGACGAGAAAAAAAGCTGTGCCATCGTTGTGGGACTGCCTTTAAATATGGACGGAACCAAAGGCCCCCGAGCCCAATCTGCCGCTGATTTTGTTCGTAATTTTGAAGAGCTTTATCCGGATATTCCGATTGTTTTATGGGACGAACGCCTCTCAACGGTTGCCGTTGAAACGATCCTAGTGGAGGCCGACCTCTCGCGGAAACGTCGCAAAGAAGTGATTGACAAAGTTGCGGCTAATTATATTTTGCAAGGGTTTCTTGATCGTATGGAGAATGTGTGCCGCTCTACAAAACCTTTATAGAAACCTCCGACGCCGTCTCACATATCCTAACACGGCGATACAACCTCCAAGGCTCATAAGTCCTCCCCCAAGCCAAATCAACATGACAAGGGGATGGTAAAAGACCCGAAAAGACCGCTGACCCGTTTCAAGCATGGGGCCCAACACAACATATAATTGCGCCCAATATCGCCGAACAACGGCTGTTTTAGAAACAAGGGCTCCTTTTGTGCCGTAAAGCCGCGTCTCCGGTTTTAAAGTCGCAACGGCCTCTCCTTTAAAGTTAAAGACCCCAACCTCAGCAACCTCATTAATATAATTAGGCGCCTCATTCTGCCGAACACTCTCAAGAACAAAAGTATATCCTGCAAAAGTTTCGCTCTCTCCGGCTCCGAGCCAGAACGTTCCTTCTTCCTTAAATAAGGTGTCACTACTCATGCCGATGACGCAAATAGAAAAGCCGATATGAGCCAACATCATGGCATGGGCACGCTTTTTCACCAACGCTATACTGCTCGCCACAAGTACCCAAAGACTAAAGCCAAGGGCGAAAACGGCAATCAAATTCTCGGCATTTTTCTCAAGGGTTTCTTGATACATCAATACGGCAATCACCAGAAGCCCGCCATTCAAGGGCAAAAGGCGTTTGCGCAATAAGGGCCATAAAGGCGTCGGCTTCCATCCCACAAAAGTCGCAAGCCCCATGAGAAAAAGAACAGCCAAAGCAAGGGGGTTAATGCTTGTATTAAAGAACGATTCTGTGAGGGTTGCCTCTCCAAACACGGGGTAAAGAGTCCCCGCACCAAGAACAAGACTTATAAGGAGCAATATATATATATTTAAACTCACAAATCCTGATAAAGCCGGATAAATCACAGGCATTTTTGAACGCATCTTGTAGGCACGCACGGCAAATAACAGAAAAGAAAGCCCTGCCAATAAGGCTGTGAAAGTTAAAAGATAAAGCCCTCTTTGTTCATCCTTTGCAAAACCGTGAACAGAGGCCACAATTCCGGAACGCGTAATATAAGTCCCCAGTAAACTCGTTAAATAGGTAAGAAGACCTAAGAAAAGACACCACAATTTTAAGGAGCCCGTGCGGCGGTAAGAACCGATAGCATGAAGCAACGCCGTTGACACAAGCCACGGTAAAAGAGACGCATTTTCCACAGGATCCCAAGACCACCAGCCGCCCCAACCAAGTTCGTAGTAGGCCCATAAACTCCCCGCTGCCACGCCAAAAGTGAGAAAACTCCACGGGATTAAAGTCCATAAACGCATCCAACCGGCATGTTCTTTTTTAAAATGCCCCCGCCATAAAAATCCAACGGCCATAGCGAAGGGAATCACAAACCCAATATATCCAAAGTACAACGACGGCGGGTGAAAGGTCATAGAAGGGTCTTGCAAGATAGGGTTCAAGCCAAGACCTTTATGAGGTGTGACCTTAAGAGTCTCAAAGGGATTAGACGTCCACAGCATAAACAAAAGAAAGCCCCACAAAATCGCGCTTAAAATTGCCAACATGCGAGTGCGATCTCGGTGGGTTGCAATAGTACGCCCTGAAAAAGAAAACAACACGATATAGAGAGTTAAAGTCACAATCCACAAAAGCAACGAGCCTTCATGATTTCCCCAAAGGGCTACCAATCGATAGACTAAGGGTTCGGAAACTTCAGAATTAAGAGTTACAATTTTAAGGGAAAAGTCCGATGTCATAAAAGCATAAGCAAGGGCTGAAAAAGAACCCAAAAGAAGGAAAAGGAGAAAACTGCCGTTAATTTGAGCAAAGCGCAGGCTGAGCAGTGTTGAGTGACGCGCAATCATAAGAGGCACAAATGCACCAAGGGCGGCCACAATAAAAGAGGCGAGCAACATACTGTGTCCTAAATCAACAATCATCGCGACACCTGCCCCTGAGAGTCTTGCTTATTTTGAGCAAGTGAGTCCTTACCGTGATGCCGATCAAGAACTTCCTCAACTTGGGGCGGCATATAGGTTGCATCGTGTTTTGCCAAAATCGTACGAGCCATGAAAATCTGACTCTTTTGGTCAAAATAGCCCTCCGCCACAAGCCCTTGCCCTTCTCGAAACAGATCGGGTAAAAAGCCTTGGTATTCAACGGCCACTTCTTTATTGAAATCAGTCACCGCAAAACGCAGGCGATGCTCGCTTTTAGAGACAATTTTTACACTACCTTCTTTAATCATTCCCCCAAGACGCGCTCGTTTAGAAGCTTTTTCAGGGGTATCTAAAACCTCTGTCGGCGAGAAAAAAAACACAAGGTTATCCCTGAAATTCTGCATCACAAGGTAAAGGGTACCGCTTAATAAAGTAACGAGGACAAGGGTAACAAGCAAACGACGGGCAACGCTTTTTTTCATAGATTTATTAGATCTCTAAACTCTTAAGCTTTTTTTGAAGGCGACGACGTTTAGATAAAACAGCAAACAATAATCCCCCTAAGGCAGCCAAAGAAATCCCATAGGCAAAAGCAACATAGGTTCCGTAGTTTAAAGCATGATGATAAAAGTCAGATAAATCAGGTTCCATGGTAAAGCTCTTTTCGTGATTCGAGAATCATTTGCCGTTTCAATTTTTGAGAAAGTAAAAGGGTTTCAACTCGTAACAATCCTAAAACATATCCAAATAATAAAAAGCCTCCCGCGGCAAAGCCCAAAGGCCATAACATACCCTTATCAATATCGGAGCCACCCGATTTAAAAACGCCAGCAGGTTGATGAAGGGTACTCCACCACTCAACGGAATATTTAATAACGGGAAGGTTTACAAGACCTAGAATCAATAAGAATGCCCCCATACGGCTCGCTTTTTCTTGTTCTGAGAACGCTTGGACAAATAAAATATAGCCTGCATATAAAAAAGCCAACACCAACATAGATGTTAAGCGCGCGTCCCAAACCCACCAAGTTCCCCACATGGGTTTGCCCCATATAGATCCGGTCACGAGGGCAATAAGGGTAAAACACAACCCGACGGGAGCCGCAGCACGGGCATAAATAAAGGCCAAACTATGGTGCCAAATAAAGCCTCCTATGGCGCACAAGCCCATAAAGGCGTAAATCATCATGGCAAGCCAAGCTGCCGGCACATGGACATACATAATACGAACCGTTTCTTTTTGTTGATAATCAAGGGGAGAGTTAAAAAAGGCCAAATACAACGCAAGCCCAAGACATAGAGCAGCGCAAAGGCTTGCCGCAGACAGAGTCCGTCGACGCAACCAATGATAAAAAGAAACACGAAGAAGTTGATGAGCCATGAAAAAAATGCCGTTCTCTCTTTATTCCGAACAGCTAAACTTTAGCGCAAAATCCTCCTCGCGCCTATCCCCCTATTCCCCTCTCTTTCTCTTGCACTTTCATTAACCGTCTCAAAGCTCATCTGCAGCCCCTATGCAAAAAGCGCAACACCATCTTTACTTATAATTATTCGACAATGTGTCAAAAAATACCTATATAACTTATAGAAGGAAAAAACAAACCGTTTAAAACATAGATTTTATTTAAGAAAAGGATTTAACAATGAATAACTTTTTAAAAACTTCTCTATTAAGTGCCGTTCTTGTAACAACACTTTCTCAAGCCCATGCAAGCCAACTTGTTCCTGCAGGTTTTGATTTTGAAGCTGATGATGCAAGAAAAGCAAATGCCGGGGCGCTTGTTGTTTACACTGCTGAAGAAGCTTCAAAAGCAAATATCGCTCCGGAAGAGACTCAATCTTGGTGGTCAAAAGCAACCGGCGGCGTTTATAATCTGGGCGCAGGTCTTGTTGACCTTGGATACGGCCTTGTAAAGCCTGCTCCGACAACGGCAATTGTTCCTGTCGGTTTTGACTTTGAAAAAGACGATGCTAAAAAAGCGGCTGCGTCTAAAGAAAAATCAAGTTCCCTTTGGTCGGCTGTAACCAACGGCGGATATACCTTAGGTATGGGTCTTGTTGACCTTGGATATGGCGTTGCAAACACAGGGTATACCCTCGGTATGACGGCAAAAGGCCTCGGCGAAATGGCTTTTGGTGCAGGTGAAGTTGTTTATGGCGCAGCACACAATGCTTACGGAACATATGCCGGTGCAGATGAAGACTTCTTTAAGAACGGAAAAAGTTGGACGGATGCCGGTTTCAAAAACGTATCTTACGGTTTTGGAGATGTAAAAGACGGTGTGATGAATATCCCGAACACAGCAACACACTTTATCAACGGTCTGCCAAAGGTTGTGAACGGCGGCATTGAAATAGGCAACGGCATCAACGAATACTTTGCGAAATAAGGCTCTAAGAGTCTGATAAAGGCCCTCCTAAAACGGAGGGCTTTTTTTATGACTCATTCAAAGGCATACTAAAAATTAAGTCGTCACAGGGAATTTTTAATGAAAGCGCTACCCACATTGATAAAACTCGCACAACAGCGTCTCAATAACCAGCGTTTGCGTCTTGTGGAATTCGAAAAAAAAGACCAAGAACTTAAGCAATTCATCATAACGCTTCGCGAGAATCTCAAATTTGAATCGGAACGCGCAACCCAAGAGCCTCTATTAGCCGCACAATACGGTCAGTACGCCCAACAAGTCGAAGGACAAATTGCCAAGATAACGGTCACCTTTGAAGAAAATAAAAAACGCCTCATCCGAGAACAAGATCGTCTTGCCGTCCTCTTTAAAGAAAAAAAAGTGCTCGACCTTTATCAAGACGAACAACATAAAAAAAGGGTCAAAGAGCAAGAGGATAAAACTCAAAAAAATATTGATGAGATAGCCTCACGCCTAAAAAAACAAAGTCTTTAAATTTGTAACGCATAACCTTTGTAGAGAGCCCTTGCTCATTCCCGATTCAGTGAGGCGGGCTTAGAATTTTCATGTGTCGCCGCTTCCGCCAAGCTTTTTGAGCCCCCCTGAAACTGTAAAAAAACGCACCTAACCCATGGGATCATTATTTAATTAATTACCCTTCCTTGTTAGATCTTTCTAAAAACATGACAGAATCTTGGGAATATTATAAAGATCTAAAAAACTTAACTTTTGGCAATAAAATATTGCCTATTAGTGTAAACTCATGTTTCTATTGTTTCTTTTTATTTACTCAGAGCCCTTGATTTTTTAACACAAGAGTGTATAAAAAATTCCATGCGGGGACTTTTCGCCTTTTGAAAAGCGCTTCATAAAAACAACAGAAATAAGGGAGTATCACTATGTCCACAGAGACAACAGACGCACGGGAACCAACATTTAGCAAGGTTCGAGCTGCTCTTTTTCCAATTCATAACATTGAAATCAAAAAGTTTTTGCCACTTGCTTTAATCATGCTGTGCGTTCTTTTTAACTATACAATTCTACGGGATACAAAAGATTCCTTGATCGCCACCGCCCCCGGTGCAGGTCCGGAAGCAATCCCTTACCTTAAAGCTATCTTTGTGATGTTAGGCGCTATGTCCTTTGTGGTCTTGTATACAAAGCTTACAAACATGTTCTCATCTGAAAAGCTTTTTTACGGCATCGTCACGGCCTTTCTTATTTTCTTTGCTGCCTTTTCCTTTGTCCTTTACCCTAACATTGAGATGCTTCATCCCGATATTAATCGCGTGCATGACTTACAAGCGGAATTTCCCCGAGTAAAATTCTTGCTCTCTGTTTGGGCCGTTTGGACTTATTCATTATTCTATGTGATGTCCGAACTTTGGGGCAGCGTCATGATTTCCCTTTTGTTCTGGCAGTTTGCCAACGAAATCGTACGCTCTAGCGAAGCAAAGCGCTTTTATCCTTTGTTTGTTCTCATTGGCAATATTGCTTTAATGCTTTCCGGAACAGCTGTTGTGATCTTTTCTGACATTCGCCATTCCCTCCCGGCAGATGTAGACGCATGGGGCGTTTCTTTACAATATCTTGGTGTTACAATTGTTGTTGCAGGCTCTATTGCTATGTATATTTATCGTTGGATGCACAAAAATGTATTAACGAATCCTTTGTATTATGATGCCGCTTCGCCAAAAGCCCCCAAGAAAAAGAAACCGAAATTAGGCGTGATGGAAAGCTTTAAGTATCTTTTCTCATCTCCTTATATCGGCCTTATTGCTCTCTTGGTTTTGAGCTACGGCATGTCCATTAACCTCATCGAAGTTATTTGGAAAAAACAACTTTCCCTTCAATTCAGCGGTGACCCCAACGGATATAACACCTTTATGGGTAATTTCTCCCGTGTAACGGGTGCTGCTACCATTTCCATTATCTTCCTCACAAAAGGAATTGTCGGGCGCTTCGGTTGGTTCACAGGTGCGGTTATTACGCCTCTTGTTCTTGCGATTACAGGCGGTCTTTTCTTTGCTCTTGTTTTGTTTAGCGATCAACTGAATCCCATTGTTATGGGGCTTGGCTTTACGGCAACTTACATGGCCGTCTTGGTTGGTGCATTACAAAATATCCTCACAAAAGGCACAAAATATGCTCTTTTTGATCCTACAAAAGAAATGGCCTACATCCCCTTGGATCAAGATCTTAAAACAAAGGGTAAAGCTGCCGTTGATGTTATCGGCGGACGCCTCGGTAAAGCTGCCGGCGGCTGGACAATCCTTGGTATCTTTACGATCTTTGCCGTACAAGACATCATGATCGTCACGCCTTACTTAGCCGTCATCATTGCGGGTATCGTACTGGCATGGGTTGTTGGTGTAGGAGCATTAAGCGTTCGTTATAATCGTGCTTGCTCAGCCACAGAAGATGAAGAAGACGAAGCAGAAGTTGTTTCAGGGAAAACAGCGACTGCCGTCTAAAGCCGAACCTTACAATCGATTCAAAAAAACCGAGGGCTACCCTCGGTTTTTCTTTGTCTTTTTTCTTTTAAAACAAGGTCGTTAAAATCATTAATGCCGTAAAAAACAAAAGACTATAAGTTATTAAAGCACCCGCTTGCCGAAGAAGAGCGATATACTTGAGACACAAACAAAAAGCATGGGATAGGCGCGCAACACTTAACAAAATTCCTATCAAATGAAGGACGACGGCAGACCCGCCTAATGATTCCAAGAATCCCATGAGAATAAGAATTAAGGGAACATACTCGGCAAAATTACCGTGAGCCCTCATAGCCCGTTCTAGCTTTGGCACCTCCCCGCCCCCAAAGAGATTTGATGTTTTAAGCGCAAACGACTGACATTGGCCGATAAAACCAGATAAAGAACGGTTAAAATCGCGGCATAAAAGGCTGTGATGATCATGATTTTTCTCCTGTAAACTGTAACTCTTCTATCATCCGCCAAAAACCTCATTTCAGAAATAGTTTTTTCCAACAAAATCTCTGCAGTTCTCCCCTTCCCAAAAAGGCCAAAAAAAACTACAATTTAAAGAGTTTTTTAACATTTTATATGTTTTTCTAAAACATTAAGCCCCGAAGAGAGATGAGTCCCATGCCACGCGAAATTGAATTATCAAGTTTCCTATCCGGAAGCAACGCCTTATTCTTAGAGCAAACTTACTCTTCCTATGTGAAAGACCCCGCGTCCGTTGATCCCTCTTGGGTACAATTTTTTGCGAGCCTTGGGGATGACGTGCATGCCGTTCTTCAAGAAGCCGTCGGTGCGAGCTGGTCTCACCGTGTCGGCGAACAAAGCCTTGCTTACGGTCGCTATGGTGAAACAGACAGTGATGAGAGCTCTCGACCAAATGCAACGAAACCGTCTGCGGCTCCTGCTAAAGCGGATACGCAACAAGAGCCGCAAGGACAAGGGGCGACCGTTACGGCTATCAACCAAACAACCCTTGATGCACTGCGCGCATCCATGCTTATTCGAGTTTATCGAGTCCGAGCTCACTTGAACGCCAATCTTGACCCCCTTGGCATCCACCACAAAGACCTTCACCCCGAACTTGATCCTAAAAGTTACGGCTTTAACGATAAGGACTATGACCGCCCCATTTACCTTGGGGGAAGTCTTGGGCTTGAAAAAGCCACTTTGCGAGAAATTCTTGCGATTTTGAAACGTACTTATTGCGGTTCTATTGGTGTTGAATTCATGCATATTCAAGACCCTGACCAAAAATCTTGGATCCAGATGCAAATGGAAAATTACCAAAACGGCACCACAAAAGAAGAACGTATTCATGCCCTTGATTACCTCAACCGTGCCGATGATTTTGAAAGGTTCCTTGCGGTGAAATACCCCGGAGCCAAGCGTTTTGGCCTTGAAGGAGGGGAAAGTTTTATCCCGGCCATGGAAGTCATTTTAGAGGATTCGGCCCGTCGTGGTGTTTGTGAAGTCATTCTCGGCATGGCACACCGAGGGCGCTTGAATGTTTTAGCCAACATCATGGAAAAACCCTACAAATCGATTTTCTCTGAATTCCACGGCAACGAACCGACCCCCGAAGAGGCACAACAAGTCCAAGGCTCGGGCGATGTAAAATACCACCTCGGCGTTTCAACGGACCGTGTGATTGCAGGGCATAAGATCCACCTTTCCTTAACGGCTAACCCGTCTCATTTAGAAGGCGTTAATCCCGTTGTCATCGGAAAAGTGCGCGCAAAACAAACACGATTAAAAGACGATGCAAGAACAAAAGTCCTTGGCATTCTCATTCACGGAGACGCTGCTTTTGCGGGGCAAGGTTTAGTTGCCGAAACCCTTGAAATGTCCGAACTTCGAGGATATAAGGTCGGAGGCACGATCCATGTGATTATCAATAACCAAATCGGTTTTACAACATCTCCTCATTTATCACGCTCCTCTCCCTATTGCTCTGATGTTGTTAAGGGCATCCAAGCACCCGTCCTCCACGTTAACGGAGATGACGTAGATGCTGTTGCACGGGTCGCCCGTATGGCCTCCGAGTTCCGTTATAAATTTAAAAAGGACGTGGTTATTGATCTTTATTGCTACCGTCGTCACGGCCACAACGAAATTGACGAACCTTCTTTCACTCAACCTGTGATGTATAGAAAAATTCGTGCTCATGAAACAACACGTAACATCTACAATAAATTACTTATTGATGAGAAAGTTATCAGTGAAGAAGCCTCAAAAGAATTGACCGATGCCTTTCATCAAAAGCTTCAAACAGCCTTTGAAGAGTCAAAAGAGTATACGGGCAAGCGCAATGACTGGCTTGAGGGCGTTTGGTCCGGTATGCGCCATTCCGTTGATCTTCACAAACCCGTTATGACCGGCGCAGAACATGAGCTCCTTGAAAAAGTAGCCAAAGCCCTCACATCCTATCCTAAAACTTTTGATATTCACAAGCGCCTCGCCAAACAACTTGAAGCAAAGGATCTAACCCTTAAATCAGAAGAAAATATTGATTGGGCAACGGGAGAAGCCCTTGCATTCGGCTCTCTTTTGCTGGAGGGCTATCCCGTGCGCTTAAGCGGGCAAGACGTCGGACGCGGCACATTTTCCCAACGCCACGCTATAATGTATGATCAAAAAAACGGAGCGCCTTACATTCCGTTGAATAATATCGGTCGGGGTCAAAGGGAAATTGAAGTCGTTGACAGTCCTTTGTCGGAAGTCGCTGTCTTAGGATTCGAGCACGGCTATAGTTTGGCCGACCCTAATATCCTGGTTCTATGGGAGGCACAGTTTGGTGACTTTGCCAACGGAGCTCAAATGGTTATTGATCAATTTATTGCGGCCGGTGAAGCCAAATGGTCCCGCATGAGCGCCCTTGTCATGCTATTGCCTCACGGTTACGAAGGGCAAGGCCCCGAGCATTCCTCGGCTCGTTTAGAGCGCTATTTACAACTCTGTGCCGAAGAGAATATGTTTGTGGCCAACTGCACAACGCCCGCTAGCTTTTTCCATATCTTACGGCGACAAATGCATAGCGAAACGCGCAAGCCCCTTGTAATCATGACGCCAAAATCCTTATTACGCCATAAAAAAGCCGTCTCAAAACTGTCTGATTTCGAGGGAAAAACCCATTTCCGTGCCGTTCTGCCCGAGGCTGACACGACGATCAAGGAAAAAGAGGTGACACGCGTTATTTTATGTTCCGGTAAGGTTTATTACGACCTCCTTGAAACACGAGAAGCGAATGACCTAAAAAGCGTCGCAATCCTTCGACTTGAACAATTGTACCCTTTCCCCCATCAATTGATTGTGACAGAATTAAGGAAATATGCGGAAAAAGCGGACGTAGTTTGGTGCCAAGAAGAATCCGAGAACATGGGAGCTTGGACCTTTATAGATCGCCGTCTTGAAGCGGCCATGGGTGAAGCCAAACTGAAAAAAGCAAACCGTCCCCTTTATGTCGGAAGACCCCCTTCTGCCTCTACGGCAACGGGCTTTGCCAAGACCCATCTCCGTGAACAAGAAATTTTAGTTAAAGAAGCCTTAGGCTTAAAATAAAAAAAATTAAGGAAAAAAGCACAATGACAACAGAAATCAAAGTTCCGGCCTTGGGCGAATCCGTTAGTGAAGCCACGGTCGCTTCTTGGTTAAAAAAACCGGGCGATGCCGTTCAAACGGACGAAACCTTGGTCGAACTAGAAACAGACAAGGTAACCCTAGAGGTTAACGCGCCCGTGTCAGGAATCTTAGGGGACTACAGTGCTTCCGAAGGAGATACCGTTAAAATGGGAGACCTCTTGGGTGTGATTGAAGAAGGAGCAAGCGCTGCCGCTTCTTCCTCTACTCAAGCTAAAAAGGAAGCAGAACCGGAACCGAAAACAGAAGCAACCCCTGACGCCTCATCCATGCCGGCAGCATCGGCGCTTAAATCAAACTCTGCCCATGATAAGCTTGCGCCATCCGTTGCCAAATTGGCCTCGGAGCAAAATATTACGGTGAGCCAAGTCCAAGGTACGGGAAAAGACGGACGCGTTTTAAAAGGCGACCTATTAGCTTTCTCAGCGCGGGGATCAGCCGGAGGAAACGCCTCTCATACCCTCGGTGCAACAGCACCCCAAATTGCCCTTGATCTCTCGTCCGTTGCCCCTGCTCCTCAAAGGGCAAGAACTCCCCAAGATTCCCCACGGGAAGAGCGCGTTAAAATGACACGCCTGCGCAAAACAATTGCGACTCGTTTAAAAGAAGCCCAAAATACGGCAGCTATGCTTACTACCTTTAACGAAGTCGACATGACAAATGTCATGGCAGCCCGCAAACACTATCAAGAGCATTTTGTAAAAAAACACGGCGTGAAGCTCGGCTTTATGTCATTTTTTGTGAAAGCCGCCCTTGTTGCCTTGAAAGAAATCCCGGCCGTTAATGCGGAAATTGACGGGGAGGATCTGGTTTATAAAAATCACTATGATATTGGCGTTGCGGTTTCAACCCCCAACGGCCTTGTGGTACCGGTTATAAGAGATGCCGATCGGCTTGGTTTCTCGGATGTGGAAAAAACAATTGCCGACCTTGGAGTACGCGCCCGTGACGGCAAATTAGCCATGCAAGAACTCATGGGGGGAACCTTTACCGTTACCAATGGCGGCACATTTGGCTCCTTGATGTCTACGCCTATTTTAAACCCTCCTCAGTCAGGCATTCTCGGCATGCACAAAATCCAAGAACGCCCCATGGTTATTAACGGTGAAATCAAAGTGCGCCCTATGATGTATTTGGCTTTAAGTTATGATCACCGGATTATTGACGGCCGTGAAGCCGTTACTTTCTTAGTCCGTGTTAAAGAATGCATCGAAAATCCCGAGCGCATTCTCTTTGATATTTAGCCCTCAATAAAAAAAATAATAAAAAGACGACAACAGGTGAGTATAAAATGAGTGAAAAATCCTACGACTTAATTATCATTGGCGGCGGACCGGGGGGCTATGTATGCGCTATCAAGGCCGCCCAACTGGGGTTGAAAGTTGCTTGTGTTGAAATGCGCCGTACACTTGGTGGGTGCTGCTTAAACGTAGGGTGCATTCCCTCCAAGGTGCTTTTGCACTCCTCCCAAAGATTTGAAGAAGCTCAACATCATTTAGGCGACCACGGCATTGAAATTTCAGGGGTGAAACTTAATCTAAAAAAATTTCTTGACCGTAAAAACAATGTCGTTGAAGAGTTGGCAAAAGGCATTGACTTCCTTTTCAAAAAGAACAAAATCGATTTCATCAACGGTAAAGCCGAATTTATCTCAAAAACAGAAGTCAAAGTTGACGGAAAAACAGTCTACTCGGCCAAAAACTTTGTTATTGCAACGGGCTCTGAAGTTGTAAGCTTGCCGGGTATTACAATCGACGAAAAACAGATCGTCAGCTCAACGGGCGCCCTTGAACTTCCTCAAGTCCCAAAACATCTTGTGGTTATCGGCGGCGGGTATATCGGCCTTGAACTCGGCACGGTTTGGCGTCGTTTGGGTGCAAAGGTTACTGTTGTTGAATTTGCCGACCGCATTGTGCCGGCTATGGATCATGAGATTGGCGACGCTCTGCATAGGGAGCTCAAGAAACAAGGGATAGACTTTAATCTTTCTACAAAAGTTACAGAGGTTAAAAAAGATAAATCAGGCTTAACGGTCACCCTCGAGCCGGCCTCAGGAGGTAAAGCCGAACACATTAACTGTGATGTTTTGCTGTCTTGCGCAGGACGTAAACCTTACACCGGCGGCCTTGGACTGGAAAACCTCGGGATTGAACTTGATGAACGGGGTCGTATACCCGTGAACGGTGCTTTTCAAACCTCAGTTCCTCATATTTTTGCCCTTGGCGACGTGATCGACGGGCCTATGCTGGCTCACAAAGCAGAAGAAGAAGGGGTTGCCGTGGCCGAAATTTTAGCAGGACAACATCCCCATATTAATTATAACGCCATCCCGGGGGTTGTATACACTCACCCCGAAGTCGCCACCGTCGGCAAAACAGAAGAAGATCTTAAAAAGGCCAACATTTCTTATAAAGTCGGAAAATTTCCCTTTATGGCCAATGCTCGAGCAAAAGCCAACGGGGAAACAGTCGGTATGGTCAAGATCCTAAGCGATAAAGCTAGCGACGAAGTCCTTGGTGTTCATATTATTCACAGCGAGGCCGGCACCATGATTTCGGAATGTGTTTTAGCCCTTGAGTACCGTGCTTCGTCCGAAGATATTGCACGGACGTGCCACCCCCACCCCACCGTTAGCGAGGCCATCAAAGAAGCTGCCCTTGCCGCCTACAGTAAAGCGATCCATGCTTAGGCGTTAAGAAAGTTTAAAACAGGAAAAAAAGATAACAAGTTCACACTTTCAAAAAGTTAAAGGGCTCCTTCGTCAGTTGAAAGAGCCCTTTTAATTTCTTGGCCGCACCCCCGCGCGCGAAGGTCATTCGGTTAGCGCAGAAATGTGTTATGATGGCCTCTCGTGGCACTTTCCATCATACTAGGCCTATTGGGGACGACGTAATACCACGGGGCAAGCCCCGTGGATGTTTACTTATGAATCTGATACCAAGTTTCGGATCCCTTAGATGACTTATTTAATTGTCAATAATTGTCCGTCTTTTCCTAGCATAGACGTATCAACTTGATTCATACCGCTTATAGTTAGGTCTTTCACTTGTGCTAAAGGTGAAAGGTCAATCACATTTTTGCAGTAACCTATGGTAAGTTTTGAAACCTGTGAAAAAATGGAGACATCATTAAGTTGAGGTTGGCTGTATATTGTTAACTCCTTTACATTTTGCAGAGCTGAAAAGTCCTCAACAGAAAAAAGTTGTGAGATAGAGACTTTATCGACACCGGCAAGCCCCGATATATCTGTAATATCCCGGCACCCTGATAAATCTACACTCTGTGCATTTAAAGTTGGCAAAATGCCGGAAACACTCTTAACGCCGTCTAGCCGAATATGTTTTACGTTGCTAAAATGTGAAATGTCTTCAACAATAGGAAGGTATCTTATAGATAATTTATAGACATTTCTGAAATTTAAGACTGCTTCGGAAAGGTCTGCTATTAGTTCATCGGTAACTCTTCCAAAATACTGTCCGTTAAGGGTAATAGATACCGGAAGAACACCTGCCAAATGTAAAGCTCTGAATCCTTTTGAAAGAGGGTATAGTTCTTTAGAAATATTTGTTGAGGATGCTATATTATGGATAGCCTCTATAGGAAGAGATGCCCAACTTCCGGAGTTTTGATCTAATCTGAAATTAAGCGAAACAGAATTTTGATCATCGATATCGTATGCAATACCGTTATTTGTTGCATTAATTGTTGTTGTAAAAGCTAGGGTAGAAAGTGCAAATATAATATTCTTCATAATAATATTCCCGATGTTAAGTTTACTTGGATTCGAAATAAAAAGAACCCTTATCTTATATAGTTATTTAATATGAATTTGCAATAAAAAAAATAACTGTATCTTTCGAAGCAGAAAGAAGATGGGGCAGAAAGCAATCTAAAACTTCGGGCTACTGACATTGCCCCCGCGCGTCCCCCCGTTCTCTCTGCATTCTTTTATAGATTGTAAATTTCATAAATTTTAAAGATCATGTTACACTGAAAAAATAACGTTTGCGAATGATCATGATTCAAGTAAGAACAGTGTTTAAAATTACGGCCCCTTTGTTGAGTATCTTTATTCTCATCAACGGCTTGGGTGTCTTGGCAACGTTTATCCCGATTCAAATTAATGCGGGAGGCGGAAGCGCTTTTGACGTCGGTCTTATTACGGGTGCTTACTATCTGGGCATGTCTCTTGGGGCTTTTCGTAATGCACACCTTATTTTACGCATCGGTCATATCAGAGCCTTTTCCGCCTTTGCAGCTCTGATTACCGTTGCCATCCTGTCCATGGGGTTTTCTTATTCTTTACTACTCTGGTGTCTATTGCGCGCCTTATCGGGATATTGCTTGGCCGGTTTATATATTGTGGTTGAAAGTTGGATTCTTAAAGAAAGCACCGTTAAAACACGAGGCGTGTTTCTTGCCCTTTATATGATTGCCATTTACGGAGCCTCTGCCTCGGGTCAATTTCTTTTAAATATCGGCAGTGCCACCTCCTCTCTCATGTTTACCGTTGCGGCTATGTTGGCAGCTCTTTCCATTGTCCCTCTTGCCGTCACCCGTGCCGGTAACCCCGTGATTGAAGAGCCGTCTGCCCTAAACATTTTCGACCTCTTTAAGCTCTCGCCCTCGGGGCTGGTTTCCTGTACCTGTTCGGGTTTGATGTTTGGCGCGATTTCAGCCTTTGTTCCCTTATACCTTCGCACAATACTTGCCGATTTATCGCAAACGGCCTTTGTCATGTTTTTGGTTTTGATGGGAGGGGTTTTATTGCAATACCCCGTGGGTTGGTTATCGGATCAATTTGACCGTCGAAAAATGCTTATGATTTTATGCGGCGTTATTATTGCCATCGGCACTACGTTAATTATCATCCCTCCGCAATCCGGTCTTTTTTTATACGGGCTCATGTTCTTTTTTGGCGGCGCTTCGTTTTCATTATATCCCGTTAGTATGAGCCATACCTGCGACGTTCTCAATCCGAATGCCATTGTATCCGCCACACAAGGACTTATGCTCGCTTACGGCGTGGGCGCTATTTTCGGCCCCCTTATTGCGCCTATTTTTCAATCTATTTTCGGCTATGTCGGGATTTTTATTTATTTTAACATCGCCTGTCTTGGTCTGGGAGTTTATCTTTTCACCCGCCTCCTGACCCAAAAACCGCACACGGCCGCAGAGCAACACAGCTTTGTCCCTATGCCCAATACAACCCCCATTGCGGCGGAACTCGACCCCCGAGCCGATGCGTAACCATTGTTTTGATCTCCCCGTTTATCCAGTGTTAGAGAATCCTTTAACAGTTTTTTAATGTTTCTTTGTTATAATTCAAGTGCTTACATTTTACTTAGGGAGGGTATTATGAAAAATTCTTGTTCTATAGCTTCTAGCTGTTGTAAGAGCCTTTTAGGGTTTTTAATATTAATTATCGCATCACTTTTCCTTCTTTGCCTTGTAAGTATTTTCCAACAACTGGGACCTTTTCCTGATGTTCTTAACATCAAGTCTGAGGGAACAAATTCGGTTAATGAGGTTGATGCTGCTCTTGCCTTTATTGCAAGTATCGCGACTGTTGCCCTTGCTTACATTGCTTATTATCAAGTTTCACCCATCAAAAACACCTTGAAAATGGAATTTATTCGCCATCTTGACGAGCAATGGATTTCAAAAGAAATAACAGAAGTGCGTTGTGAACTGTGGGAGATTTACTGGAACGAACTAAAAAAGACACATGGTCATAAAGAACTTGCAATTGATAAAGTTAAAACTTACGTGAATGATTTATATATAAATTCCATAAAAGAACCCTCGACATCAATAAAGTATAACAAAAATGATAAAGAAGGAGATCAAGAAAAAAATATCGAGAGATTTTTTCGATATTTAAATTTTATGGATGTCATGGGAACAATATATATTTATAAAAACAGCGGCGTATTAGAAGAAAAAGATATAAAGATCCTTTATGCAGGACGACTTAAGAGATACTTAGATTTCTATCAAACCTATTTTGACCACTGCTACAGAGAAAAAAGGCCTAAACCCAATGCCATGCTTCTTTTGGAAGAGTGGAAAGATAATCCCCCCTAATTCAACCTAATCGGGCCGCCTGCTTCTTTGCCGCGCCTTGCGGCTTCAAGGTTTCTTGAGAGGGCTTCTTCTTGGGGGCTCGGATAATAGCGAACTTTGTCCAGTTCGCGCTCTTTGATGGCGTTTTCAGCTTCCCCCTCCTCCTCATCGGTAAAGGCTTTCAATATTTTTCCAACCCCAATGGGACGTGCCGTATTCTTGGCAGGGTAAACGCTTACAAGTTGGGCGCGTCGCGTCGGATCAGGGGTTGTATAACAATCGGGGGAACCGATGGTTTTATAGCAATATAAAGGGGCTTGCCCCTCGGCATCTTCATTGGAAACCCCTGCCCAGCCCGAGCTAATAATACGTTCGGACGAACTAAAGCCCGACCCGTCACAGCCGATTAAAATAAGGGTTACCCCTAAAGAGAGAGCGCCCGAAAGGCTTTTAAGAGAGAGAGTCATTTCCGCCCTGTAACTGCGTTCTTTTCAATAATACCTTTAGATTAACATAATTTTTACGGGAGGGCTTACAATTTTCCTGCGCTCATGATAAAAATGAAAGAAAATATAAAAGGCTTTTTCCATGAAAATTACCGTTCTAAAAGAGCGCCGCCAAAATGAAACACGGGTTGCGGCAACCCCCGAGACTGTCAAGAAAATGACCGCCCTCGGATTCGACGTCCATGTTGAAAAAGGAGCGGGCTTAGCGGCCTCTTTCACCGATGAGGCTTATAAACAAGCCGGTGCCACCCTCGACGCCACGTCGGAAGCAGCCTCTAAGGACACGGATATTCTCTTAAAGGTTCGCCACCCTCTTATGAAAGGTGACGGAAATGTTGATGAGCTTAGCGCCTTGAAAAAGGGAGCGCTTTTAATTTCCGCCCTTTCGCCGTTTACCAACGACGCCGGCATCAAAGCTTATGCTAAAAACGGTATCACGGCCGTTAGTCTCGAGATGATTCCCCGCATTACCCGCGCCCAAAGCATGGATATTTTATCCTCCCAAGCCAACCTTGGGGGCTATCGTGCCATCGTTGAGGCTATTTACTGTTACGGAGCGTCCTTTCCCATGATGATGACGGCAGCCGGTACGGTTCCGCCTGCAAAAGTTCTCATTCTTGGCGCCGGTGTGGCCGGCCTTCAAGCTATTGCAACGGCAAAGCGCTTGGGTGCTGTTGTTTCGGCTTTTGATGTGCGCCCTGCCGTGAAAGAACAAGTGGAGAGTTTAGGGGCTAAGTTCGTCGAAGTCGAAAGCGATGAAGCCCAAGACGCCGAAACCGCCGGCGGGTACGCCAAAGAGATGAGTGCCGACTACAAAAAACGTCAAGCCGAGAAAATCGCCGCAACCGTTGCCGCCTCGGATATCATCGTGACAACAGCGCTTATTCCGGGAAAGCCTGCCCCAAAACTGATTTCTGCCGCCATGGTGAAAAGCATGAAAACCGGTAGTGTTATCGTGGATATGGCCGTTGAAGCCGGCGGTAATGTTGAAGGCTCCCAACCTGAAAAAATCGTTGAAACAAACGGCGTTAAAATCATCGGTTACGGCAACCTTCCGGGACGCCTCGCCTCAGAAGCCGCTACCCTTTACGCCCGCAACATTTACAACTTGCTCGTCTTACTTTGGGATAAGGACGCAAAAAAACTGACGATCAACCTTGATGACGATATCCTTAAGGGCTCAATTTTGACCCACGGCGGCGCGGTCATTCACCCGAATTTCAAACACCTTGGCAGTGCGGCCGCTCCTAAAAAAGAGGCTGCTAAAAAAGCCGTTCCCCAAAAAGAGCCCGCTAAAAAGGAAATCGCTAAAAAAGTCGCTCCCAAAAAAGAGCCCGCTAAAAAAGCGACGCCAAAAAACACAAAGAAAAAGGTCTAAAAAATGAGTTTAGATACCGTCGTTCAAAACGCAAAAGAAATTTCAAGTAAGGCTGTTGCCCTTGCCGAAAAATCAACGGAACTCCAAAAGATAGCCCAAGAAGCTATTAACAACGCCGCCGCCCAAGAAGCTGCCTTAGGAACCTCTCCCTTGATTATGGGTCTCACCATTTTTATTCTGGCGGTTTTCGTCGGATACTATGTTGTTTGGAAAGTCACACCTGCCCTGCACTCGCCCCTCATGGCGATCACCAATGCGGTTTCCAGTGTGATCATTGTCGGCGCTCTTATGGCGGCCGGCCTTGCCGACTTTAACTTTGCATCCATCATGGGCTTTATTGCCGTGACTCTTGCCTCCATTAATATTTTTGGCGGTTTTATTGTGACACAGCGCATGCTCTCCATGTTCTCCTCCAATAAAAAGAAAAAATAAAGGCCTTTTCCCATGAGTGATAATCTTCAAGCCGTTCTTTACCTCATCGCCTCTGTCTGCTTTATTATGGCATTGCGCGGTTTATCCTCTCCTAAAACTGCTCGGGGCGGCAACGCCTACGGCATGATCGGAATGCTCCTTGCCGTCTCGGCAACGGTTTTCTCCGCAGACGTTAACAATTATTTCCTCATTGTCCTCGGGGTTGCCGTCGGCGGCGCTATTGGAACAGTCATTGCAAAGAAAATTGAAATGACCGCTTTGCCTCAATTGGTCGCAGCCTTTCACAGCCTTGTCGGATTGGCAGCGGTATGCGTGGCAACCTCTGCTTTGTTAAGCCCTGCGGCCTTTGGTATCGGTACCGTTGCTCATATTGCAGAGGCGAGCCTCATTGAAATGTCTATTGGGGCTGCCATTGGGGCAATTACCTTTACAGGTTCTCTTGTGGCTTTCGGTAAACTGCAAGGCTTGGTTAGCGGTACTCCCCTTACCTTTTCAGGGCAGCACCGGTTAAATGCCGCCCTTGGCTTAAGCCTCATTGCTCTGACCTTCTTTTTTGTGCAATCGGAGTCCTATGCTATTTTCGCCCTCATTATACTGGTCAGCCTTCTTCTTGGATTCTTACTGATCCTCCCCATTGGCGGTGCCGATATGCCCGTTATTGTTTCCATGTTAAACTCTTACTCGGGTTGGGCTGCTGCCGGTATCGGCTTTACGCTCAATAACCATCTCCTTATCATTACGGGCGCTCTTGTGGGCGCTTCCGGTGCGATCCTAAGCTATATCATGTGCAAAGGCATGAACCGTTCCATCTTTAATGTTGTTTTAGGGGGCTTTGGCGGCGGTAGCTCGGCAAATGCAGCCGCGGACGGTGTCGCACAAATTGATCGCTCTTATAAATCAGGCAGCGCCGATGATGCGGCTTATATCCTTGAAAACGCCGAATCCGTCATCATTGTCCCCGGCTATGGTATGGCCGTTGCACAAGCTCAACATGCCTTAAGAGAAATGACCGATGCTCTAAAGGAAAAAGGCATTAAAGTCCGCTATGCCATCCACCCCGTGGCCGGTCGTATGCCGGGGCACATGAATGTTCTTTTAGCAGAAGCGAATATCCCCTATGAGGATGTTTTAGAACTTGACGAAATTAACAGAGACTTTTCACAAACCGATGTGGCTTTTGTGATTGGCGCTAACGATGTCACAAACCCGATTGCTAAAACAGACCCGAAAAGCCCTATTTACGGCATGCCTATTTTGGATGTTGAGAATGCCAAAACCGTTCTTTTTGTGAAACGCTCTATGAGCCCCGGGTATTCCGGTGTGGATAACGAACTTTTCTATCGAGATAACACCATGATGCTTTTTGGTGATGCCAAGAAAATGTGTGAAGAAATTGTAAGGGCATTTTAACGTACTCTTCCCCTTCAACGGAATCCATAAGTAAGAAAAAACCACAGATAGCCTCTGTGGTTTTTTATGAGCAAGTTTTATGAAGTTAACTAGCGCTATTTGGTTTTAAAACGCCGGCCTAATTATCAATGCTTTCAGTCACACCGTTTTTCAAAACTTCTGCAATTGTTAAATAATAAAGAGTTGTCTCCCCTGCTTTTTGAACAACATAAGTTTGGTATTTGCCAATCCAAGGAAAGTTTTGATAATACTTTGGTGATAGGGGAATATTGTCTAATCTCACAACTGTCTTTGCAGTTACAGTCCCGGAGATTTCTCCCCATTTTAACTGAACAAGCGAATATTTCTTATTATCTCTTTCTGAGTAAAGAGTCCTATGTTTCATAAATTCATCCACATGATCAGCCACATCAGACGCAAGCGGTAAAGTTGCATTGCTGCTTGTAAAAGAAGATGAACTCAATAAAAGCGCAGTTAAAGTTGACTTAAAAATTATTTTCATTTTATTTCCTTAATTAGTTTACGTAATAATTAAATAATAATGAAATAATAATTGTCAATATTTTTTTTCAAAATATGCCGTAAGACTTTGAGTGAATGATCAAAAAATTAAGAAAAAGATAAAAAAATTTGAGAGTTTTTTTTCGGGCAGGCAGATTAAGTTTTCTTAGAAAGTGATAGCAAGTACTCGTCCTTTGTGAGTTCCCAAACTTCTGCTTCGGTATAGTAAGGATCAACAAAATTTACAGGTTTTAGACCCTTAAACCTTGCCCCTGTTTTTTCTTTAATACGCCCGGAACGATGATTGCCTTTTGCATTGGTAAAAATCATTTTATCAAAATTAAGGTCCTTAAAAGCATAGGCCGTGACGGGCTCGATAGCTTCGGTCATATAGCCTTTTCCCCAATACTTTTTAGCAAGCCAAAATCCCCGATTATCGGTTTCGCTCAAGCGGATTTCAATACTACCGATCAAATCCTTAGGAGCCGATTTTAAAAACAACCCCCAACACCAATTGCTTTTACCTTGGTAAGGTAGGAGATGAGTTTCGATAAAATCTTGAACACCTCCTTGGGGATAAGGCCATGGAACACGAGCCGCTAAATGACGGATAATCGTCATAAAGCGCCCCTCTTTAAGGGTAAAATTTGTCTAAACACTCACTTGCCCGTTTATATTCCATCAAAGACAAAGCGGCTTGCAAGTCCTTATATACCTTATCATTCCATGAAATAGACGGCATTATTTTCTCCTCAACACTATAAATAGGCATAGGGGCGTTATGGTTTAAAATAGAAAAAAACTGCGCAAGGACATCATAAGAAACGGTTTCCATATGGAGCTCATCTTTAACCCCTTGGGTCGCTTGAGGATCTTTCTCTAAAACAGCTGCCATAATAGACCCCATCATATAGGCTGCATAGGCCGGCGTTGTCACAGGAAGACTGCTTTGGGGGAGATGATGATAACCGCGACCTTGGAAAAAGGGGTCGTCCGCATGGATCACATAAGGAAGATTAATCATGCCGCAGGTTAGTTTTGAACGGGGTGAATTGCTCTTTAAAACATGATTGGTAAGGGGCGCAAGACGCATTGCAAAATCACAATGGGGTGCTTGCTGAGTCATGAAGAAATAACTTTTTACCCCTGCTCTTTGAGCAACTTTTAAAAGTCTCTCATGTTCTTCCAAATAGACCTCAAATGAAAGAGAAGGATCGAGGTGTTCCGTTGTTGCAGCAGCAAAGGCTTTTAAATTAATAAAAACATCAACTTTTTTCTGTTTTAAATAAGAGGTGAGCTGATCATCGCTGTAAGAGGTTTTTGATAAAAAAGTCAAAGCATTTTGCCGAACCTCCAAGCCAAAGCGTTTTTGAAGGTCAACAAGGAGATCTATATTTTGATCCCATAAAATAATTTTTGCCGCACTTTTTGATCCCATGCCACCCGAAAGAAGTTTCACAAATTCTTGACCCAAAGGGCACGTAGCGCCATAAATTAAAACACATTTTTGTGAAAACACGTCAAGAGAAAGAGCCGGCGTTGCTTCATAGAAAATATCTTCAATCGTAAGAGGGACAACGTCGCCTTCATCTTCAGAGAGTTTCATAAAATCAACTTTAAAGGAAGAAAGGTTCCTTAAAAGAGCACGCACTTTTGCTCCTAAATAAGAAGAATCCGTGACAACAATATGGTGAGGATGCATCCCTTCCGAATTAAAGTTCTCGATTAAATCCGGCAGGTCGGACAACGAGCCAAGCACATCAACGCCTTGAATAGAATCGCCAACTTTAGGGTTGCTGTCAACAATGCCGATGACGTCATAAAGGTATTGCTTTTTATGGCTTAACCTCTTTAAAAAATATTTAGTTGAGTGCCCTGCCCCTACCAAAATAACTCGGGAAACAGGCGTATCTGCCAAAGCACTCTCTTCGCTATTAAGCCAACGTTCATAAAAAATACGAAAGAATAAGCGAGAGCCGATAAGGAGCACGCTCGCCACACCCCAATTCACCAAAACAACCATATTAGGGATTGGGATCGGTTGCATATGAGCTTTCGTTATTAAGGGGAAAAAGATCAAGGAAGAAAAGCCCAAGACACCGACAAGCAAAGCCGACTGGCGCCAAGACACATAACGCCAAACGCCTCTATAGGTTTGGAACCATAGAAAGAAACCGCTTGTAATAAGGGCAAAAATAAAAGATTGCTTTAAAATAAAACCGGAGGACAAAAGAGATAATTCATCCCTCATAACAAACCACATAGACAACTGCAAGGCGGCAAACAAGGCAGCAACATCATGGGTAAAGATCAAAAAACGCTTATCGAGCCCGGCAAAACGGGGAAGTAATTCCTGTCCCTTGTGTTTTAAAATTTTTAAGGTGTCTAAGGATATTTTCACGTCAAACCTCACTAATTCTTTTGTTGAGCATTGGCATAAATAATAGACCATGCTTCCTTATCCACAGGAGAAACAGACAGTCTTGATTGTTTCACCAAGGGTAAATGAGACAAACGCGGGTCGTCTTTTATTTCTTGCAAAGTAACTTGGTGTTTAACATCCTCGACAACTTTAAAGTCAACCATCCCAAAACGCCCTGTTTCATCGCTTGGATCAGGATAATATTCTTTAACTACTTCCACAATACCGACGATTTTTCTCTCTTTAACGGAATGATAAAAAAAGGCCAAATCACCCGTTTTCATAGCCTTCATATTATTAGCCGCTTGGTAATTTCGTACCCCGTTCCAAGGCTCTGTTTCAACGCGTTTTTGGTCTTCCCAAGACCAAGTATTCGGTTCCGACTTAATCAACCAGTAATTCATGAACTTTGACTTTCTTAAATAATCTCGGGAACCGGCGGTCGCATCAGTAAAGTTGCCAGTTCTTCCTTGATAGTTTTGCCTTCATAAAGTACCCGATAAACAGCCTCGCAAATAGGCATATCAATACCCTGTTCTTGGGTCAGTTGTCGCACCGCTTTGACTGTATAAGCGCCTTCCGTTAAAACATGACCCTCCTCTAACAAGATTTTTGTGTTACCGCCTTGCCCTAATTCAAACCCAAAATTCATATTACGAGACGTATTGGATATAGAGCATAAAATAAGATCCCCCATACCTGAAAGCCCCATAAAGGTCTCGCGTTTTGCCCCTCTTTTCACACCGAAACGAACCATTTCTTCAAGGCCTCGGGTAATGAGTGCGGCCCTTAGATTTTCTCCAAAACCGGCTCCCGTTACCAAACCGGAAGCAATAGCAACAACGTTTTTAAGAGCCCCTCCCACTTGAACGCCCATAATATCATCACTCGGATAAATCCTAAAAGTAAGAGAGCTTAAAAGAGTCGCAAGTATTTCGGCTTGGTCAAGGGTTTTAGAAGCCAGCGTTGCTGCCCCCGGAGAACCCGTAGCAATTTCTGTTGCAAAGTTAGGCCCTGATAAAACGGCAATAGGCGTTGCAGGAATCACATTGGCACAAATATCCGTGATTAGAGCCCCCGTTGAAATCTCAATCCCCTTAGAACAAAAAACAAGAGTTGTTTCAGGTTTAAGATGCTCTTTTAAAGACGTTAAAAAACTCCGAATAGCTTGGGCAGGTGTTACCACCAATAAAACCTCCCCCTGAGCAGCCTTAGCCAAATCACAGGTAACGGTAATCTCTTTTGGTATTTTCACACCGGGCAAGCGTGTTTTATTTTCGCCATGTTGATCAATTTCGTCTTTTTCTTCTTGCAAATAAGCCCACAAGGTAACCTCGTTACCGGCATAGTGCGCTTGCAAGGCAAGAGCCGTTCCCCACGCACCTGCTCCTAAAACAGTTACTTTTTTTCTCATTATTATTTTCTCCTGCTCTCTTTATATATATGAGGGCTCGTTTACAGATAACTCGTTTAAAGGCCATCGCGGTCGCGGTTTGAAATCTAATGCGTCCACGGAACCGTGCTTCATTTTCTCAATACCTGCCCACGCAATCATCACCCCGTTATCTGTACATAAATTAAGGGGCGGCGCCACAAAAGGCAACTTAAATTCATGGGCAAGCTCTTTGATATTGTCGCGCAGAAAGACATTGGCCGCAACCCCACCAGATACAACAAGAGCCGTTAACTGTTGTGATCTTTCGTCACAGTGCTTTAAAGCATTTTTTAAACGATCACAAAGAGTATCTGAAATAGCCGTTTGCAAGCCGGCACTTAAATCACAGGCATCTTGGGGAGAAAATCCGTCACCGAGTTTTTCGATCTCACGTCTCACAGCCGACTTTAATCCTGAGAAAGAAAAACGGCAAGCCATACCGTCCTTTGTGCGCCCTTTTAAGGGGCGAGGCAATTGAAAGCGCTTTTTATCCCCTGTTAAAGCCGCTTTTTCAACATTTGCCCCCCCCGGATACGGTAATCCCATCATCTTTGCACATTTATCAAAGCATTCTCCGACAGCATCATCTTGGGTTGATCCAAGAACTTCAAAATCTAAAGCAGATTTTACAACAACAATCTGAGAATGTCCCCCGGAAACAAGAAGCAATAAATAAGGAAAAGACAAATTATCACTTAAACGCGGCACCAGCCCATGGCCGGCAAGATGATTAATAGCCAAAAAAGGCTTATTATGGACGGCGGCTATGCTTTTGCCCATCATCACCCCAACCATCACGCCGCCGATGAGACCCGGACCACACGTCACAGCCACGCCGTCAATATCGGCTAGGGTTAACTTCGCGTCCTTTAAGGTTTGTTTTAATAAAGGGGGCAATACCTGCAAATGAGCTCTGGCCGCAACTTCGGGCACAACGCCGCCAAATGCCTCATGTTCTTCCAGCTGAGTAAAAACACGATGTGCCAAAACACAGGGCCTGTTGCCCTGATCGGTATGAAGCGTATCCGGTGTTTTATCGCTGACAAGGGCTACAGCCGTTTCATCGCAGCTTGTTTCAATTCCTAAAATAATCATCGTTTTTTTATGGTTTTCTCTTTTATTTTCTTCATTAATAAAGCATTTTATAAGGGACGTACCACAAAAAAAGAAAAAAATGTCTTCAACACAAACCGGAAAACAAGCTTTTAAAACCTTTAAAATAGGAACAAGAGGAAGCGCTCTGGCTTTATATCAAGCAGAACTCGTTCGAAACCTCTTGATCCAAAAGGCGCAAAGGGTATCTGCGCCTTATAAGTTTGAAATCGTCAAAATTAAGACAACAGGCGATAAAATACTTGATCGACGCCTTAGTGACGTGGGGGGAAAGGCGCTTTTTACAAAGGAAATCGACCTGCAACTTTTGGACGGCCATATTGATATTGCCGTTCACTCCATGAAAGATTGTGAAACGTGGCTCCCTCCCGCCTTTCAACTGGCAGCTATTTTAAAGAGAGACGATCCCCGAGATGCCCTCATCAGCCAAGGCAAAAAAACACTGACCGATCTCCCTGTTAAATCACTTTTCGGCACATGCTCTCTGAGACGAACCTCTCAAATTTTAAATTTACGTCCCGACCTTCAAACGATCCTGTTTCGAGGCAATATCCAAACCCGTCTTCAAAAAATCGACAACCATGAAGCAGCGGCCACAATGCTGGCTCTTGCAGGCCTGAATCGTATGGGGCTAGAGCATAAGGCGTGCCAAATTTTCTCCCCCCAAGAAATGACCCCCTGTGCAGCTCAAGGAGCCATTGGCGCTGTTTGTCTTAAAGATAACATCACAACTCTTGATTTTCTTCAGGGCATCAACCATCCGCCCAGTTTTGAAGCTATCCGATTGGAACGCGGCTTTCTTGAGCGCATTGACGGACATTGCGGTACTCCCGTTGGAGCCCTTGCCACCTTTAACGAGGGAAACGTCAACTTTGTAGCTTGTGTTGCAACCCTTGACGGTCAATATCTTTGGCGAGAGAGTCTATCCCTTACAAAGGAAAAGGCTCCGCAAGAAATTTTTACACTGGGTCTGGAAATGAAAAAATGGCTCAACAAACACGGGCTCTAAAGTATGATTCTTTTAATACGGCCGGATATTGACTCGCAACGCATTGCCCCTGATTTTCAGAATTTGGGGCACAAGGTTATTATCTCTCCCCTTCTAAAAATTCACTTGCAAACTGTGGTTGTACCCGAATGTGATGCCGTTTGCCTAAGTAGTAAGAATGCGATTCATGCCCTAAAAGAAGTCTCAAAAAAAACACCTCTTTATTGTGTCGGCGAGTACACCTCAAAAATACTCAAAGACCTAGGATTTGAAACCGTTATAACAGCCCCAACGGCTCTCGATTTATTAAAAATTCTTCGCAAAAAAGAACCGCGCAGCAACATTCTTTATCTTTCAGGAGAAATCTCGACCCTTGATTTTTCAACTCACCTTCCACACTGCCATAAATTAATTTGCTATACGGCCGAACCACAAAAGAACTTCTCCCCCGAGGTCTTAAAAGCCTTCCAAGAAGACCAAATTACCCATATTCCCCTTTACTCTATACGCTCATTTAAAATTTTAAATCAACTTTTACTGAAAAATAAGATAGACTTAAAAAATATAATAATATCGGCCTTAAGCAAAGACATAGCTGAAAACGCGAAAGATTTTGATTTTAAAGAGGTTTTAACAGCAAGGACACCGACACACCAATCCTTGATTAACTTATTGCAGGATAGAAATAATGCCCCATAAGAAAAATAATCCGGAAAAAAGTGACTCTCAAACAAAAGAGAACAAGGCCGGTACCCCAACACAAAAAGATAATCCCCCCTCTTCTTCTCCCCGTAAAACCGTCAACCTCTTTATGGTTGTTCTTCTTTTGCTTATTGTCGGTGGCATTTACCTCCATCAAAAAGGCTACATTACAAAATATTACCCCCTCGTTAAGTCAAAATTTGAGGGGAAAAGCCCCATAGATGCAACAGTGGATATTCCTCAACAAGACCCTGTAAACTTCTCAAAAACCCTTGCCGGAAATAGCAAAGAAACAGAAAACGGCGCAGAGCCTGAGACAACTCTTCCCCCGCAAGGGAGCCCTTCCTCCTCTTCGGACTCCTATGATTCTTCCCTGAATATTGACGGGAGAGCACCTTCAAATCCTCCGCAAGGCGAGACACTAAAAGACCTCCAAGAACGCGTTGCAACCTTAGAGGAAAAACTCTTAGCCCTTTCTGCCGCCATGCAACAAACTCAAAACACGTCTCCCCCAACGGAGCTACCCGCAGCGGACAACAAGCTTATATTTGCCCTAAGCACTCTACAAGATCTCCAAAATCGTTTAGATCAAGGCCTTTCTTTTACACAAGAACTTTCAAGCCTCAAAAACCTTTTAACTGACGAGGACTATGCTATTTTGCAAGAATACGCCCCCATCGGCGTCCCTAATCTGCCGTACCTGATTAAAAATTTTAAAGGTGTCGAGCGCTTCCTTAAACAACAAGAGACTTTTAAAAATTCAACAACAGCGGTTGAAAAATTCTTGGCTTTATTGGGTCAACTGATCCATATAGAGAAAACCACCACTAACGATCAAATGTATGAATTAACAGATATCGTCAGTTCCTATAAAATACGTCTCCAAAATGATGATATTGAAAAGGTTATTGCTGAAATTGAGGCTGTATCCGATAAAGATGAAACCCTCGCCTTATGGCTTGCACACGCAAAGGCCTATAATAGGGTTCAAAAAATTATCCGTAAAACCAAGCAATCTCTCTTTCAACCTAACCTCTAAAACAGGTCTTTGATATGCGCACACTACTCTTTATCCTTATTCAAGTTGCCCTCTTTACCTTATTGGCTTTTTGGTATCAACAAAACCCGGGAGACCTTCGTATCGACTGGCTGGGCTATCGCCTTGAAATGAGCATTGCCGTTTTCCTTATTTTAACCGGCCTTCTCATCGGCCTATTTTATACCGCTATTCGCTTAATCCTTAATATCTTTCACCTTCCTTCTTTTTTCAGAGCACGTTATGCGAAATATAATCAAATGCGCGGTGTCCATGCCGTTGAGGACAGCTTGGTAGCCTATCTTGCTCAAGATTCAAGGCTCTTAAAGAAAACCGGAAAATACGTAGGATCTTTTTTAAAAGCCAGCCCCCTCAACTTTTTCTTCCGAGGAGAAGCCGCGCTTTTGACTGAAGATTACCCAAAAGCCGGTGCGCTTTTTAAAACCCTTACACAACATGATTCTATGGCTTTTGCAGGATATTACGGCCTTATGCGCCTTGCCCTGACACAGCAAGATTTATCCAAAGCTATTGTTTACGCAGACCTTGCGCTTTCTCAAAATCCCGAAGCCCTTCCCCTTCGAAAGAAAATTGCAGATCTTTCCCTCGAGATAAAAGACTACGAAAGATCCCTTAAAGAAATCAATATTCTATTACGACAAACCCCAAAATCTATTTCTCTTTTAAAAAAGAAAAGTACCGCCCTTTATCATCTTGCCCAAGAAGAACGCAGTAAAAATAATTCCCGCCAAGGCCTTGAGTTCACGGAACAAGCCCTTAAAATCACACCGGATCACCAAGATTTAGTCACGCTCCATATTAAACTCTTACGAGACCTCGGCAAAGAAAGAGCTGCTGCAAAAGCCCTTGAGAAAGCTTGGCAAACCGCTCCACAAGAAAATTATGTGCAACTTTATTTGGCCGTTAAAGGAACAAAAACGGACCTTGAGAAATTCAAGTCCGTCCAAAACCTTGTGAGCTTTTCTCCCGATCATCCGGAAAGCTATCTCGCAACGGCAAATTATGCCGTTAAAGCACAATTATGGGGCCCTGCCCATGATGCCCTTAACAAACTCATTGATAAAGGTATTAAATCAAAGGCCGTTTATCTGTTGATGGAGGCTCTGGAAAAGGCCGAAAGAAAATAAGCCCAATATTCTCATACGGTAAATACCCTGCTCACCATTCCCCGCCCACTCTTTCTTACTGTAAAATCCTGCTGATCTCTTTGGGTTGAGCGCTGCCTTGTGCCTGACTTACGCTCGGGTATCACTTCAATAATATTATCTACGTGGGAAACTGTTTGGCTATACACACCCTTTTTATGAGCTTCAATAAAAGCATCAGAAATAGGCAGGGAGATAAGCCCTAAAACAAACATTATCAGAGGTATTGTTAAATTGAATGTTTAAAAAATACTGTTCTTTTTTTTCGACGCTGCATTTTCTCAAGGTTTTTTATACATATGATTGTTTCACATTATTTTATAATGTCGTAATATAACCTAATTTAATAGCCTTTGTTTGAAAAATTTATGGTTGTAAATATATGTCAAAAAATCCCTCACAGAATAATCACTATGTTCCAAAATGGTATCAAGAAGGGTTTCTTAACAAAGAGTCTAACAAGCTATTCATCCTTGATTTAAATCCAGATGATATAAAAAAAGCGAATGGCGAGCTTGTATTATCCAAAGGAAAAGTAAAGAAACATAACAGCATAAAACATTCACCACCGTCAAAATGTTTCGTTGAAAGGGACTTATATACTACATTTTTTGGTGAAGAGATAAACGATGAAATCGAACGCATACTATTTGGAAAAATAGATGATGTTGGTGCAAGAGCCATTAAGGCCTTCGTTGGAGAGGATCCTTCAGAGAGACATTATAATTTTTTGAATTTTTTTGAATATATTGATGCTCAGAAAATACGAACGCCAAAAGGCTTACATTGGATAAAGGCTCATTATTCTAGCCTCGATCAACATGCATTAATGAGCGAAATGCAAAAAGTACGCTATATGCATTGTAATATTTGGACTAAAAGTGTACGTGAAATTGTATCCGCAAAAAAATCAGCTTTAAAATTTATTTTGTCGGATCATCCCGTTACAATTTACAATTACGCATGTCCACCAAGCAATGGACGATGCACCTATCCAAATGATCCTTCGATCCAGTTAAAAGCTACCCAAACAATTTTTCCCTTAAATATGAATAATTGCTTAATTTTAACTAATTATGAATATGCAGAAAACCCCAATATAAAGAAACCATTAGAAAAACATATAAATGCTCGTACTTTTTCAGATAATACCATAGTGAACACTATGGATTTAATTAAATCGCGTTTTTTAAAGGATGAAGATGTAGAAAAAATTAATTTTATCATAAAATCAAGGGCGCACAGGTACATAGCGGCGCCCGAAAAAGAGTGGCTATATCCAGAAAAAAGAATCAATTTGGCTTGGTCAAAATTACGACAGGTTTTACTTCCTCCAGAGTCTGGGGTTCTATTTTCTGGTGGCGAAATATTGGCTGAGTTAGGCGATGGATCTATTCATTATCAAGATCAGTTTGGTCGCACTACTCCAGAAAATAAAAACCTTAGGAAAGACGAAATAAAAGGTAAACCCCCTGTAAATGATCCCTGTCCTTGTGGAAGTGGCAAAAAATATAAGAAATGTTGTAAAGATAAAAAGCCAACAGAAAGACCATCATGGACTGAACTTAGTATTCGTGAAAGGAATTTAAAATTCTTTCAAGGTATTGTTAATATTTTAGGACTCTCTCACGATAAAACATGGGATGATGTACGAAGAGAACTAAGTGATGATCAGGTGTGTAACATACATCGTTTATATGCATGCTTATGGCCTAAAGAAACCGATGTTCTCAGCTTATTGCCTAAGCCTGACGGCACATTAAGGGCCTTATATACAGGAATCATTGATTATCGTCTTATTTTCCTTCCAAGCAGTTTGTCATTATATTTTGATGAAATAATTGTTCAGAGTCCTTTTATAAGCCCCTATAATTTTAAACCTGAATATGACCCTGTTAAAAACCCTCACAAATACAAACAAACAACATTAAATAATGTTTTACTTTTTCTACATCTTTTCCCCTTTATTGAATCGGGATATATTAATTTTATTACTGACCCTTGCATGTTTGACAGTCATTTAAAAGAGCAAATACTTAATTCAGCACAGGAGCCTCTAAAAAAAATTACAATTCCTCTTAATGAAAAAAGAGTATTAGAGAAACTATGCGAAGAGAATTTAATTCATACAATATGCAGCAGCACCAAAGAGCAACAGAAATCTTACCTTCGTCAAACAAACCCTAATTTATCTGGTGAAAGAATTGAAAAATTAATTAAAGGTTTTGAAATTGAAAAACAACAAAACCCCTTAGTGCTATTACAAGACGATATTTTTAATCAAGGTGAAGGGCAGATCACAACGATTAATATGATTCCTAATTTTGAAATGTCATTGTTTATTGCTCAAGTAACAGGTTCATTTTTATTAACTGATAGCCCTTCACGATGGGGTGAAATAGAAAAATCACAAAAGAGCCAAGATAATCTTAAAAAGAATTGGAATGATTTATGTACTTGTATTAATAATTTTGAATATATATTCAGTGCAAATTCTGACACAACGTTTCAATTAAGAAAATCTGGAAAGTTGAGAAATATGCGCGAAGCATTCAAAGAAATATATTCCTCTATTCAAAATGCTATAGATCATCCACAATACATTTGCCCAACAGAGATGTTAAAAAAGAAATTTACTCAAGCTTACAAAATATCGAAAGATGAGCTCTCATCAAATGATATAAAATATAGCTTTACCTGCAAATTAAAGGCCATTATTCCAACGGGTGGTATTGAAAATATTAATGTACAAAGAATGCTATTATCTTCCGGTAGTAATAATCATCTTAAAAATGTCCCCATGGCTATTTTTCTAGAAATAAATAGCTGCATTAAAGAATAGCTCCCATTGAAAATCGATTAATTAAAAGAGGATTTATTCCTTCCTCTCTCCTTGTTATTTGTTTGCTCTTTTTTCGCCAAAAGGCCAGTATGGAAGGGTTTCCTATAACGTTAATTTTCAACGCTACCAACCTGTTTATTTAGATAGAGCTGCCTTAAACGGCTTGCCCCTCTCTCTTTTTACCCTCAATTGCTTTAATGCGTGATTTTATTGAATAAATAAAGATATTTGGAAAGTAGGTACGAGGAAATAAGAATGAAGTTAAAATCTTTTGATTTTCTCCCCATTTACTCCTCGGCTTTTTTGCGGGAATATGAGGGAATGCTTGAAGCCTTGTGGAATATGGCTCCCCGGGACGGGCTCGAACCGCCGACCCAATGATTAACAGTCATTTGCTCTACCAACTGAGCTACCGGGGAATAAAGTGTCTCTTAAGACTGGGTCTTCAGGGACTTGGTATGAGATCTTAATAGCAAACTCTTACGCCTTTGGAAAGAGGTTTTTTTAAGTTTGGAGGCCGGGACCGGAATCGAACCGACGTACAAGGATTTGCAGTCCTCTGCATAACCACTCTGCCACCCGGCCAAACTAAAACTTCCCTCAAGGGCATATCTGAAACTAACCATTTCAACGGTTTTCGTCAATGTCCTTTTTCTGCTTTTTTCGACGAAAGTAAAAATAAACACCGGTCGAAGCCAACAGGATTAAAATGCCGGAAACCGTATACTTTTGGAATTTAACGGCTTGAGAAATAGCATACTCAATTTCATCGGCAAAGAAATAACCCAATAAGTATCCGGCTCCGCAACTTAACACCGCCCAAATGGCCGCTGCAATCACATTTAAAATTGCAAAACGCTTAACGGGAATGCCGCTTGCCCCAATAACAAAGGGACTGACTGTGCGGATGCCGTAAATAAAACGAAAGCCAAGGATAAACCAAATATGATAGCGATGAAGCAGTGCAAAAGCTTTATGAGCCTTATCCCTTAACGCAGGTTTACGTTCCAACAAGCCCGGCCCGTAAATACGCCCCAAAAAGAAAAGAAGCTGATCGGCAAATAACGACCCTGAAAAAGAAATCAAGATAATAAGGGGAAAGGAGAGATACCCTTTAAAGGAAAAGAATCCGGCCGTCAGAACAACCGATTCTCCTTCAACAAAGGATCCTAAAAGTAAAATAATATAGCCCGCAGTCGGGCCATACTCCACAAGCAATTCTTCCACACGACTCTCATGTCTTAATTTTCTGATTTATCTGTAGCGAGCTTACGACAAAAAGGCAACTTTATAAAGAAAAGTGTTCTATTTTCAAATTTTTTTCATTTTTTTCACGAAAAGACTTGACGATCCCCCCTATAAGATATATATAATAATTAATTTAACTCGCAAAGAGTTAGATTACTTCATACACATAGTCCCCTCCTTGGAAAAGCCTCTCTTTATTGAGAGGTTTTTCTTTGAGCTTTTTCTAAGAAGACACGAAGCCGTTTCCTTTTTCTTTACCGAGCTAATGCCCTGCCGTCAAATCATGATCAACAACGACGGAATAATGAGGATCTTTTTCTTTATTGCAAATAACGGTAATCCCTTTGCGATCCAAAAGCTTGATACAATCTTGGCTTAAGCCTTTAAGCTTCAAGTCCTTTTTAAGAAACTTGTACTTAAAAGCCATAACCTTTATTGCTTCAAGGGCAGAATGATCCCACACGCGACTTTCTGAAAAATCAATCACATTATGCTCAGGATCTTCTTTTGGTGTAAAAAGCTCTTTAAAACTGGCAATAGAACCAAAAAAGAGAGGGCCCCTCAACTTATAAGTTTTAAGATCCTTACTTTCATCATAGGTTATTGTTGCATAAATATGCTGCGCACTCTGCCACACATAAGACAAGGCAGAAAAAATAACGCCGATTAAAACAGCAATAGCAAGATCATAGGCAACGGTGACGGCGGATACCAAAACAATAATAAAGGCATCAATTTTCGGTACCTTGGTCATCACACGTAAAGAAGACCAAGCAAATGTCCCGATAACAACCATAAACATAACCCCCACAAGAGCTGCAATAGGAATGCGTTCGATAACCGGGGAGGCGACAACAATAAAAAAGATGAGGAAAAGAGCAGCAGCAATACCGGAAAGGCGCCGCCTCGCCCCGGAACTTATGTTAATCATACTTTGCCCAATCATGGCACAGCCCCCCATGCCGCCAAAAAAGCCCGTGACAACGTTCCCCAACCCTTGCGCTATACATTCGCGGCTATTCCGTCCTTGGGTCTCTGTGAGCTCATCTATGAGAGTGAGGGCTAACAATGTTTCAATGAGACCGATTCCGGCAAGGGTAAGGGCATAAGGAAAGATAATCTTAAAACTCTCGAAGGTAAAAGGAATTTGAGGGATTGAAAATTCAGGAAAGCCTCCTGAAATGTCGGCCATATCTCCCACGCTTTTAGTATCAATACCCAGAAAATAAGTTACTGCAAAAACAATACCGATGCCCGCAAGAGGAGCGGGGATCATTTTTGTAATCTTTGGGAGAAATTTAATAACACCCATGGTGATTGCAATAAGCCCCAGCATAATATAGAGATCACTCCCCTGTAGCCATGTCGACTCACCGGCGGCATTCACGGTCTTAAATTGACCCAATTGAGCCAAGAAAATCACGATGGCCAAACCGTTTACAAACCCCAACATAACAGGATAAGGAACAATTCGAATGAACTTTCCAAGACGAAAAATACCGGCCAAAAGCTGAATGACTCCCATTAACACAACGGTTGCAAATAAGTATTGCACCCCATGTTGTGACACAAGAGAAACCATAACCACGGCAAGCGCGCCCGTTGCGCCTGAAATCATGCCCGGACGCCCTCCGAAAACAGACGTGATGAGACAAATAATAAAAGCAGCATAAAGGCCTACTAAGGGTTGCACACCTGCCACAAAAGAAAAGGCAACGGCCTCCGGAACAAGAGCCAACGCAACAGTTAGGCCCGATAAAATTTCAATTTTCGAGGTTTTCAAATTCATTTTTCAACGGGAATTTAGAGGGATAACAGGGATCAACGTAACATAAAAAGAGAAAATTTCAAATAGATATGATCCCGGGCATAATCCTTGCATGTTTCGGCTATAAACATAGGTTTTATTAACGCCCCTAAAAGCCAAAGATTTTGGAAGAGACGACGCTCAAAGCTATGCTCTTCGGCTTTAATTTTATCAGCGTTTTTCAAATTAGAAAAAGACTTGCAATAAATTAATAAAAACATTTAGCCTTTAGAATAAGACCGTAACTATATAGAAAAACCAAAAAGGAATTATGATATGAAAACCCTTCTTAAATTTTTATCTTTAAGCGCCCTATTGATTATAAGCATTGCCGCACAAGCTTCGGACATCACGAAAGAAGAGGCTTCAGACCTCCTCAGGCGTTCCGGAACCGTTCAAGCCCGTTATGAAAAAGTAAATATTGCCCTTGAGGACCCTGAACAAGCCATAATAGCTTCACATTGCATTTTTATGTGCGGCATTCCGGGGTTTTTATCGACTACCGATTTCTCACACATAGATCCCTCAGGAGAAATTTTAAAGGCTATGAGGCTCACTTTTGAAAACGGGGGTGTTTACCTTCCTCGGAACGGTCAAAACGAACTTAAAAAACAAAAAACTATTGTAATCAAGCTTTATCAAGAAATCTTAGATACTTTTTGCTGGGAAAAAACTGAAGACATAAATTTTAGCCATACAACAGAAGTAACAGCAAGTGAAGTTGCGGCTATTTATGTGGCACGCCAACGTCTTCGAATTTTAAAAAAGACTTGGAAAAAAATTTAAAATTCGGATTTATTCTTGCTTGAAAACCTTGCCCTCCTAGCACACGGTAGCCCTGCTTTTAAGACGGGGTTTTATGTTGATAAGAAAAGGACGCAAAACCCGACGCCCGAGATTTTTTTAAATGATTATACAATAAAAAGCAACCCGAAGCCTTTTAATGACTGCGTTTGATGAGAGCCTTATAGGTCTCTTGAATGCCAACGTTGGGATCAAGCATAAAAACAGGGGCTTTCCCGGTGTTTTCGATCTGTCTTTTCCACATTTCATGACGCACGAGAGCCTCATTGATCCTTAGCCGCATTCCTTGGGGTTTAAGGGAATTGCCTTGGGGGAAAACCTCACCGGCAATCGGTGTACAGATGTACTTATCGCCTACTTTTTTTATAATGAGAAATGTTTTAAATTCCATGTTTCCCGAATCTAAAATAGTGTAAGTATCAAAATTATAGCGACATAGGGTTAAGGCCGACTTTTTGACCCTAACAACACCCTCAAGGTGAAGTATTTCTTGGAGGAAATGGTTATCTGAAACGGCGAAACTTTGAAGAATATGTTGTTTGTCGGGTCTGACATGAACTTTTTTATTAATAATAAGGGGATGCTCGGTTTCGTTCTTAACATAAACGTAAAAGTGAACAAATGCCATAGCATTGTCAGCAAACAAAAGAAATACCGTAATAAATGCGATAAACCTCTTCACTTTATTCTCTCCCTTATGCTTAAAATGTATCCGAAAAGGATTAATAAACATTTAAAGGAGATTTTTTGATTTTATAGTTTACTAAGGATTAAAGTTACTGATTATAGATTTATGTTATGGGAGTTTTTATGTGGGGGATTAATTTTGAGTTTGTAGAAGAATGA
>JAACSN010000018.1 GCA_009993885.1 Alphaproteobacteria bacterium | reverse complement strand
TATTTTTTCTTTTGAAACGCTACGGCCAATATTACGGATCAGACAATCAAATATCGCGCGCTCACGGCCTGACAGATTCACAGGCTTGCCGTCGGCTTCCAGATGGCCGCTGGCGGGCTCATATGAGATATTTTTATGCGTGATAACCGGAGCGGCTTGTCCTGCACTGCGGCGTATAAGAGCAGCGCAGCGTGCCAGCAATTCATCCAGATCGAACGGCTTAACCAGATAATCGTCTGCCCCGGCGTTCAAGCCCTCTACGCGGTGACGAACGGCATCGCGGGCGGTCAAAAGCAAGACAGGGATTTGATCCTTGTTTTTACGCAAGCCCCCCAGAAACACCAATCCCGATGCGCCCGGCAGATTAATGTCCAGAACAATCAGAGCGTAAGACGTTGTTGCCATTGCATCCTGCGCCTCTTCAGACGTGCGAACCCAGTCCACGGCGTAAGTTTCTTTCAATCCTTCCGCCGTGGCTTTACCTAAATTTTTATCATCTTCTACCAGAAGTATTCTCATAGGCTCATGCGCTTTATTAAATTCACTTTATCCAAAACCAGATGTTTCATAACCATTAAGACATGGCCAATTATGAGACCAATAAATAAAAACACCATCGTTTCATGCACTTCTTCAAATAATCCTTTATATATAGCAGCTAAGGCACCTGAAATAGGAACGAATATTAGACCTATATAGAGCAAGACATGTCCGAATTTTGCCAGTTTCCATTGCAATTTGGTGAGATTATGTGGTTTTGAAGGCAAATGGCACTTCTTACGACAAAACAGGCGTAGAATGCTCGTCAGCAGTAGAGTTGATCCGAGAATGATGTGGCCATAAAAAAGTGGTGCCCAATCCTCCATGAGAAAACCAAATAGAATTTGCAAAGTGATCAGTGTGACAGTAAACCAATGCAGAGCGCGGATAGATAAAGGATATTTATTCATGTTGAGGATATCTTTCTTTAAAAATACCTATGTATTTGCTCTTATAGGGCTGAGAAAAAAGTCTAACATATTTGCTCATATCATCTTGGGCACTATAACGTACGATTGCTTTTCCTCCTGGGTGCTGATTAAACCAGTCCTCCAACTGGTTGCTCTCAATGCTATACATCGGTTTGTCGACTTTTGCCAAGAAGCCAATCTCTCCCTGGTATTTACGAACAAATGCCCAATTTGAATCTTTACCTGCACTATAAAATTTAGATACAGGGCCAAGATCATATTTTTTAAAAACTGTCTGGCTTGCTATGGCTTGCCCGAAGATGAGAATACTAACCATAGTTAAACTCATCACCACGATTTGCTTCTTTTCTTCAAGTAACAGAGCAAAGGCTATGATCAGAAACGGCAAAAGAGGGACGAGATAATGTGGTTGCTTTCCGGCTATAAAGCAAAAACTCAAAAAGACGGGAATTGTTGCCGCCATTAAAAACTTAAAGGGTTTTACCTCTGGAAGCCGTTTGATGTTTCTCCAGAATGAAGGCAAAAAACACCACGGTAAAAACAGCACTGGTAAGATTATCAGGTAAAAGAAGACAGAGCGCACATGCGCTGAGCTGAAATTACCGGAAATTCGACCTGCTGTTTGATTCCATACCAGCCAGAAGGCAAAGTCATCTCCCGTTTGTGATAGGACCGGCAAAAGCCATGCTACTATGGGAATAATGGAAATAATTACAGCAAAAAGCAGACCTTTATAAAACTGCTTGTTACTAATGAATGCCTCCCATTTCCAAAATCCATACAATGCCAAAGGCCACAGAACATACAAATACATCACGGGACCTTTCACTAGAACGCCCAGCCCCATAAAAACGCCTGCCAATACTGGCTTATAAAATTTCGGATTTTTAGCGTGATCTATAAATGTAAGAAATGTTGCCAGAACAAAAGCCGTGAGCAGAACATCAAACATAATCAGCGTGTTATAAATGAGGAAAGGCACTGATCCAATTAACAGCCAAGGTATAAGCTTGGCAGCGCATTGTTTTTCGGGCACCAGTTCTTTTAAAAGCTTCTGCGTTAGAAACATAACCGAGGCAGAGGCCGCAAAGATGGGAATAAGTGCCGCTGAACGACTTACGCCAAAAATTTCCCACATAGCATTTATAAGCCAGAATAACATGGGCGGCTTGTGATGATACGGCTGAAAATTCAGGCTTAGTACCGTATATTGTTTGTGCAGAAACATCTCCCACGCTACGGTTAGATACCGCGTTTCATCTATAGGAAGCACTGGCCTTAATAAAACGGCGGTGATAAACAAGATAGCCAGTAAAATATAAGGGCCGTAGAGATCAAATTTACGCGCCATTTTTATTCTTTCTGACAAAATAGAGGTTTCGCAAATAAATAAAA
>JAACSN010000010.1 GCA_009993885.1 Alphaproteobacteria bacterium | reverse complement strand
ATCCGCTATATATACGGGGAGAGGTTTATAAGTATCCGCCTCATGAACCTCATTTTTTCAGTTTTTAAATGTTATAAGGCCGACGTTATGGGATTAATGAAGAAGATTTCAAGGATAAATAACTATATCTAAAAAACGCAGATGAAAAAGTAAGTTCAATCCCGAATTACAGTTCTTTCAACGTTCCGGTTATGCCAAAAAGGCAATCTGCATGAACCGATTGCCTTTTTTAACAATTATTTAAGTATAAAGTATTTTATTTCTTTGTCAGATCGGGTGCTACAACCATAATCATTTGACGGCCTTCGAGCTTTGGATGGCTTTCAACCTTTGCCTTACCTTCAAGGTCGTCGGCAACGCGTTTCATCAGATTAAAACCGATGTCTTTGTGGGCAATTTGGCGTCCCCGAAAGCGCATGGAAAACTTTACTTTGTTTCCTGCTTCGATAAACTTAAAAGCAGCTTTCATTTTGATCTGATAGTCATGCTCTTCGATGGTCGGGCCAAGCTTTAATTCTTTAAGTTCAACGACTTTTTGTTTCTTGCGGGCTTCGGCCAGTCTTTTTTGTTCTTGGAATTTATATTTTCCGTAGTCTGTAATTTTACAAACGGGCGGTTCTGCATTGGGAGAAACTTCAATCAAATCCAAACCGACTTCACGCGCCATTTCAAGGGCTTCTGTCTTTGAGACAACGCCAACCATCTCGCCTGCTTCATCGAGAAGGCGAACTTGTTGGGCTGTAATATCTTGGTTAACGCGGGGCCCTTTTTGTTTGGGGGCGTTTTGGAAGGGGCTATTGATGGTCATTTCTCCTTAATTGTAAATCGTCTTCTATAGCTTATAGCTCTTTTATTTCAATAAGTGAAGCACAGCTTTTAATCCTGTGTATTATCCGCCGGAGAGCGCGCTTCATTTTGTAGTGTATCAATTGCAGCCTGAAGTGCAAGAATTTCTTGACCGGTTGACCCTAATCTTCTGACGGCCACTGTTCTTTCTTCGGCTTCACGACGACCCACCACAAAAATAGCCGGCACTTTCCCGTGGGAATATTCTCGAATTTTATAGTTCATCTTTTCATTGCGTAAGTCAACGTCACAGCGTAATCCGACGGCTTTTAAGCGGTCATAAACCTCTTGGGCATAGTCATTATTATCCCCTGAAACAGGAACAACAGCGACTTGTACGGGGGCTAACCATGTTGGAAAACGTCCTGCACAATCTTCAATTAAAATACCCATGAAGCGCTCGAAAGTCCCGAGAATAGCACGGTGCAGCATGACGGGATGATGTTTTTCACCGTCTTCTCCGATATAGGTCGCCTTCAAGCGCTCGGGCAAAACAAAGTCTGCTTGCAAGGTTCCGCATTGCCACTCACGGCCGATGGCATCTTTTAGGACGAATTCAAGCTTAGGCCCGTAAAAAGCACCTTCACCGGGATTTAAGACATACTCAAGGTTGGCTTCTCGTGTAGCTTCCAACAAGGCATTTTCGGCTTTATCCCATGTTTCATCGGTTCCTGCTCGGATCTCCGGACGATCAGAAAAACGCACATGGATGGAGTCAAACCCAAGGTCTTTGTAAATCAGCTTTAAAAGACGGCAGAATTCCTGAGTTTCACTGATGATTTGATCTTCCGTACAGAAAATATGAGCGTCATCTTGAACCATTGCTCGAACCCGCATAAGGCCGTGCAAGGCGCCGGAAGACTCATTTCGATGACAACAGCCAAATTCCGCCATACGTAAGGGAAGGTCGCGATAGCTTTTTGTACCTTGTTTAAAGATTTGTAGATGGCAAGGACAGTTCATGGGCTTCATCGCCATGGCACCTTCTTGATCGCCGTCTTCCGTTGTGAACATATGTTCACGGAACTTTTCCCAGTGGCCGGATTGTTCCCACAGCTTGCGATCCACAAGAATGGGCGTGTTCACTTCCTTGTATCCGCCTTGTACAAGACGTTTTCGCATATACTCTTGAAGAGCTCTATAGGTTGCCCAGCCTTTTGGGTGCCAAAAAACGCTGCCGGGGGCTTCGGGTTGCAGGTGGAAGAGTTCCATTTGCTTGCCCAAGCGACGATGGTCGCGCTTTTCGGCCTCTTCCAGCATGGTGAGATGCTCGGCCAGTTGTTTTTCAGTAGCCCAAGCGGTTCCATAAATCCGTTGCAACATTGCATTATTAGAATCACCGCGCCAATAGGCACCGGCCAATTTCATAAGTTTAAAGGCTTTACCGATATGTCCCGTTGAAGGCAGGTGAGGCCCACGGCATAAATCAATAAAGTTTCCTTGACGATAGAGCGTAACGGCTTCGCCCGCGGGGACGGCTTCAATGAGTTCGGCCTTATAGTCTTCCCCAAGTTCCTTAAAGAAGGTTATAGCTTTATCTCGATCCCATTCTTCACGAACAATGTCGATATTTTCTTCGACGAGTTTATGCATTTTGGCCTCGATTTTCTCAAGGTCTTCCGGGGTGAAGCTTTCTTCGCGATAAAAGTCATAATAAAAACCATTCTCAATGGCGGGGCCAATAGTCACCTGTGTTTCAGGATAAAGCGTCTGTACGGCTTGAGCCATTAAGTGTGCCGCATCATGGCGGATGATCTCGAGGGCTTCATCTTGTTTGGTTGTGATGAGCTCTATTGTTGCGTCATCGGTAATATCGCGGCTCAGATCCCATAGCTCGCCGTTAACACGAACAGCCACAGCAATTTTTGCAAGACCCTTGCTTATGCCTGTTGCTATCTCGAGGCCGGTAACGGGAGCCTCAAAATTTTTAAAGGCGCCGTCGGGAAAAGTAATTTTAATCATGGTGGCAGAAGCTTTCAAGGTTTTCATGATGATATGGAGAGGATTGTGGCAATAAAATTGGGAAAAAACAACATAATATTTGCGAGCAGCTGCCCGGCAAGGCACACGAAAAGCAAGATGAATTTGAAACGATAGTACCAAGGCGCCATCATATGAGCTTGGTTCAAGCATTTGAGGATAAAGATTAGATAAATTCCGAGGAAAATAGGAAGACCCGTCATGAAGACTTTTTCAAGAAAACTCTCTTGGAGACCCGCTCGCAAAAGATAAAAGAAAATACTGAGTACGAAAAAAACATTTAAGGAGCGTGTGGCAACGGGACGCAATCCTTGGGCACCCGGTTCATCTGTCGAGGCGTTAAATTGATAACGAAGGAGGCCAAAGAATTCTCCGCATGTAAACGCGAAAACGAGAGAACACATACCGATGATAAAAACAGGAGTAAACTCTTGTGCCGGTACCATAGCGTTTTCTGCGATATCTCGGCCGGTAAAATGAAAGAGATAACTAAAGGTCAAAAGAAGATAACCCGAAAACATAATTCCGTTCAGGTAAACAAGGTATTTAAACTGACGCTCTGCAAAATTGTGTAAGGCCATGTTGTTTTTGCCTCTTAAAAGCGAGGTTTATAGGGAGCCAAATAGGGAGGGACAATGGCCTCAAGGTGTTTTGGAATAATGCCGAGATCCGTTAGAGTTTTTGCTTTCTTTCCGACAATAGCATCCTTTTTCAAAAATCTAAGTTGATCCGGTGTCACAAGGGGCTTGGGCATAAATTGCAAAATATAAGAAAGCCCTTTTCCAACACGATCAGGAAAGGAAACAACGGGTTTGGGGCGCCCCGTGAATTTTAAGAGAAACTCCATAAGCTCTTTAAAGGTGAAAATTTGATCTCCGCCAAGTTCATACAATTTTCCTTTGGTTGTTGAGTCCTTCAAAACGGTCATAATGCCTTCGGCAACGTCCCCCACATAAACGGGTTGCAGTTTGGTTGTTCCTTTATCAAAGAGGGTGAGAAAAGGGGTAATTTTTGCAAGCTCCGCAAAACGGTTAAAAAAATTATCTCCTGCGCCAAAAAGAAGCCCGGGGCGGATAATCGTCATGTCTTTAAAAGCAGCTTGCCCTTTTTGTTCTCCCAAGGCCTTTGTGCGCGCATAATTTGATTCCGAATTTAAATCAGCGCCTAAAGCGGAAATATGGATAAGGCGTTTAATAGCATGTTTAGTGCATGCTTTTGCAATATCTTCAACGGCTTTGACATGAACGGCCTCAAAAGTTGAAGTACACTTTTCATATAAAATGCCCAAGAGATTAATAACGGCATGTGAGCCTTTGCAAACAGCCTCGATATTTTCTGCGTCTTTAAGGTTTATTTGAAGAGGCACAACTTGTCCGACTTCTCCATAAACGCGCAAGTGATTCGCTCGATCCGTATTACGCACGGCAACCCGAACACGGGCTCCCTGCCGAGCTAAGTTCTGAATAACGCTGCGCCCTAAAAAGCCGCTACCGCCAAAAACCGTTATGATTTTATTTCTCATTTCTTCTTATTCTTACCTCGTTTGCGAGTCCTTTTCTAACAGTTTACGTTGATTTTTCAGAAAAGGCCAGTCTTCCGAAGGGCAGCTATTTTTAAGGTAGACCTATAAGTTTACACTTTTATTAATAAGGGCTAATTTGCGTCATAATTTGTGCTCCGTAGGCCGGCTGTTGATAGTCCATAATATTTCCGCGGCCGCCATAGGTAATTCTAGCCTCGGCAATTTTATCATAGCTGACCGTATTGGCCGATGTGATGTCCGAAGGGCGTACAATCCCCATAAGGGCAATTTCTCTGTTTTCAAAGTTAACCCGGGTTTCTTGACGCCCGGAGATGACATAATTTCCGTTAGGTAAAATTTGCACAATTGTTGCCGCTATCTTGAATGTCATTTTTTCCGAGCGTTTTGTCTTTCCCTTGCCTTTATAGGTCGGCTTATTGGAAAGCCCTAAAAGTTTTTCAGGTACAACGGCTTCGGGAAGGACTTCGGCAAAACTTTTTTCAATACCCATGAAATTATCAACGGCAAATTTCTCTTCTGTCTCTCGGCTTCTATCCGATTCGCTGCTGAATTCTGCGGAATCGCCCGCGATATTCACATCCACCGTTAAAATATCACCGACTTGTTTTGCCCGTTGATCTTTAAAAAAGCCTTGGGCGCCCTCTTGCCAAAGAGAATTAACACGGGTTACATGCTCTTGGGGTTCGGGCATAGGCATGGTAACAGAGTGATAGTTGGGCAACTTTGTCGGGTCTTTAATGGGGGTAATAGGGGGGCGATCCCCTACGTTCTCCAAGCGATCCAAAGTATAGCATCCCGGCAAGGCAAGTAATAAAAGAAGGGGGCTTAAAAGGGGGAATAAACCGTAAAAGGGGCTCTTATTTTGTTTCATGGTAAATTTTTCCCTATTGAGTATCCTGTTTATAGTCGGGCGTTAATGAAATCGTATTGACATCGATCACAGAGCCTTGAAGTATTTTGTTTGTGTCTTGATTTAGGATGCGAACGGTATCTCCCTTATAACCGTGTTCTAAGGCACGGGCTTTTGTGACTAACTCCAGTTTATCGGTTTTATAATGCACTGTCACTATCGATCCCTTTTCAATATCTTTCACCTTTTCAAGGTCTCGTTGATAAAGGGGGGCGTCAACTTTAAGAAAACCTCTGCGGGGTTGGTGACCGATTAATCCTTCCGGGGCAGTAATAAGAAAACGATTTGATTTATAGCCGGGAATTTTTGTCCAAGAAATATCATCCTTTGTGATAGTCTCCCCATAATAGACAGGGCGATTTAGGGTCGGTACGTTAATCATGTGTTCTAAGCGCCCTCTTATTTTTAGAGTTTTTAGGACGCCCTTGATTTGAAAATGAACCAAGGCTGCTATTTTTGTGTGTTGCTCGTTAATTTCAATGGTTTCAACAATAAATTGGGAAACATTTTTAAACTCTTTCCCCGGCAGATGCCAAGAAGCGAATTTTACAGTGAGGTCATCTCCATATGATTTTTGGATTTCATGTTGCACTTTTGCTTCAACCTCTTTTTTTGTGAAAAAAGAAAAGGGCGCACTTTTTTCTGCCTTAGAAACAAGACCTGTTTGTGCAACAGAGGATGTTTTTTCCGGTAGAGGAGACGGTTCCCTTTTTTCTGCCGCTTCTTCTTTTGTCGCGCTAACGATTTCTGTCAAGGTTAGCGCGCTCAACGGGTAAGAGAAAACCGTTGCCACAAAGAGAAAACCGATTATATTCCTTAGATTTATCAAAAAATCACTCCTTTTTCGCGAACTGTCCGTCTTAAACTTAAATATTGTTTAAGCCGCTCAATAATTCATTTTCGGTTTTAATGGATTTGATATTCATTTCGTAAGCGCGTTGAATTTTAATAAGCTTTGTGACCTGTGAAACCATATCAACGTTGGAGGCTTCATAATGGCCTTGCAATAAATGCCCTCTTGAATCTTGTGCAGGGATTCCCGTTGTCGGAACGCCGGATGCGTCGGTTTCAAGCAAAAGGTTGTCTTCAATTTTTCGTAAACCTTCTTCGTTTGCAAAGGTCACAATTTCCATGTCCCCAACATCCTGCATGGCATTTTGTCCGGCAATTTTCGCTTGGACTTTGCCGGTGCGGTTAATGGTAATATATTCCGCATTCTCGGGGACACTAATGGCAGGGGCAACAACATAGCCCATTTGTGTCACGAGATTTCGCTCTGCGTTTACAGAAAAGGTGCCGTCTCTTGTGTAGGCGAGCGTACCGTCCGGCATTTCAATTTGAAAAAAACCTTTGCCTTGGATGGCAATATGATAGGGATTATCCGTTCGATTTAAACGCCCCTGAGTCAATTTTGAGACAACGGCAACAGCGCGTACGCCTTGTCCTTTTTGAATACCGGCCGGTACAATATTCCCATTGGTACTTGAAAGGCTTCCGGCACCTTTTTCTTGCACGTAATCATTGGAGGCGCCAATGAGAAATTCTTCGCGGAATCCTGCCCGCTCCATGCTCGCAATGTTATGGGTTACAACATCGAGGGATTCTTGAAAGAACGTTGCGCCTGAAGCGCCGTTTGCCATTGATAAACTCATTTTTGATCTCCTATTTTCTATTTTACGCAGAAGGCGGCATTGAAACCAGCAGCTCTGCTTTTTTTGACTCCAGTTTTAAACTTTCTTCGATATAGCGTTGATTCAAGCCGTAGAGGCGTGAGACTTCCATCATTTCGCTCATATTCTTAACCGCATTGGTGTTTGCCTGTTCCAAGGCTCCTTGAACAAGGTTAGCCTCAAAAGTAAGAGGAATAGCGGCTTGATCTGTTTGAAGTTGCGTGTTGCCTACCTTTTTCATGTCATGTTCATTTGTAAAATCAAAGATACCCAACTGTGCCAGAATGCCGTTTTGATCAGATACGGTGCCGTCTTTTGAAATGGAGATATTTTCGGATTCGGGCAGAATATTAATTTCTCCGCCGTCGGCACTTAAAACAGGGTTGCCGTGTAAATCAACCAAAAGCCCGCCGGAACTGACGGTAAAAGCTCCGGAACGTGTGTATCGAACGCCTTCAGGCGTTTGCACGCCAAAATATCCTTTGCCCCTAAGGGCAGTATGAAAAGGGTTTCCCGTGTGTTCTAAGGGACCCGTATTCGTATCACGTACCGTGGCAATACTGTCAAGGTAAGAGTAAGTTTCTTGGGAATCTCCTTCGCCTAAGTATTCGGAGAAAATAACGGAATCCGCTTGAAAACCAACGGTTCCGGCATTGGCAGCATTATTAGAAAGGACGTTGATTTTGTCCTGCAAGGCCTTTTGCATGGAAAGGGTAATGTCGAGAGAAACAGGCATCTATAAAATCCGTTTTTATTTTTCCTGTGCTACTCCATGCAGTTTCCATGCCAAGTTATAGATCTAGTAATCCCACTTATAGTTAACACCGACACTTTCGGAGGATTTGGCGGCACCGGCTTCCGTGCTAACGGTGATTTTAGGCGTAACTTCAACTTCAACGACGACTTTTGAGTCCATCGGGGTGACGCCTTGGTCTAAATGAACGCTCACTTTGTCAGACAGCGCCTCTTTTGCTTTTAAGAGGGCGTCTTTTTCATTGTCCCCGCCTTCAACATTAACTTCTTCTTTTCCTAATTGATCTTTCATAAGGTCTGTAAAACTCCCGCCGCCTCCGACACCGGCGAGCTCGCCTGCAACCTTGGCAAGTTTTAAGGCGGACAGAGGAGAAAGTTTAGAAGAATGTGATCCGAAAAGAAGCTGAGAAAGGACTTCTTCTTGGGGAAGCGGCGGTTCGGAAGAAATGGCAAAACTTGGCTTGGTCGCCCTACCGTTTAAGGCAATAATGGCTTTAAAATCGTTCTTTTTTAAGGAAGCTTGCAGGGCTAAATAGGGAATATTTTCTTCTTGCCCGTCAAATGTGAGAGTACCCTCGTCGATTTCAACGGTCTGTCCTAGAAAATCAAGCTCCCCCTCTTTTAGATCGATTTCTCCAATTATAAGAATATCATCAAGGGATTTGCTGACTTTGAGTTCCCCCTCCCACAGGGAATCAAGTCCTAAGCCGTAAATACGAAATACAGGCGGAATCTTAATATTAAAGTCAAAGGTCAGTTTAAAGGCATTAGGTGACTTTTTGGGGTTAGCTTTGAGTTTTTCTTCGGCGTCTTGTTGAGGTTTTGACGGGTCAATAACATTCAGTTCGGCGACATTTTCGCTAAAAGCAGCCGTGACATTGTAAGCAACTTCGTCCATGGTCAAAGAGCCGCTAGCCATAACATTATTATAAGGCCCCTTTATGCTTAAAGTGCCTTCTCGGGCAATAATTTTTAATTTATCCGTATAAGCAAAGCGCATTTTTACAGCATCGGCTTTGAAATCAAAGAATTTTTTAATTAAATCATAGGTACCGTTTAGGCTTAGATATCCTCCGTATCCGTCCCGTGTTTTGACCTTGTTTAAGGTGATCAAGCCGTCCTTTGCTTGTGCTTTAAAAGATAAATCATGCAGTTTTGTGCCGTAGATTATATTTTCATAATAACCTTTTTTAAGGTCAAGGGTTCCGTCATAATCAAGTTGATTTAGGGTTCCGGCGATGGTGAGATCAATGGATAGTATCCCCTTTACGATATCTCCCGTATATAAAAAGAGTCTGGATAAAACACCCAAATCCGTTTCTCCTTTAAGGGAGAAGTCTAGGATTTCGCCTTGTTTTTTTCCTTGAAAGGTAAAGGGAAAAGTGACGATTTTAAAGGTCGCCGGTGAAACCGTTACAGTGTCTCCAAAGAACTCAATCGTAAAAGGCTTTTCAAGGTTAAAAGGCTCTTTGTTGTAGAGAGCTTTAAAAGTGTTCAAGGTAACGAGTTGGCGGTTTGTGCTAAGGCTAAGGGCACTGAGGATCTCTAGGGTTAACGCTTTCCCGTGTCCCTTAAGAATTAAAGAACCTTGCCCTTTTTCTAAATGAGAGTGTAGGGTGAGGGCGTCAAGGGTGACCTCGTTGCTTTTAATATCCGTCATTCCGACAGTGCCTTTAACGGTCGGAATATTTAAAAAGTCGTCTAAATTCAAATCAATATTAAGGGTTGCAATGGAAATGCCTTCTCCCTCTAGTTTTTTTCCTTGGAGCTTTAGGCGTAGAGAGTCGGGTTCGGCCCCGTACATTTTTAAGTGCCCGTTAATGTCGGCTGTTCCTGCAAGAGGGAGTTTTCCTAAAGACGCAAGGGATGTTAAGGGTGTTAAGTCACTGATATTTCCTTTGAGAGAGGCTGCAATCTCGGATGTTTCAAGGTTATAGGTTAAATGACCTTGTACCGAGGACAAAAGTCCCTTAAGGGAAATATCTTTGAGAGAAAGAATTTGCTCTGCAAGAGTAATAGAGGCAAGGTTTAGAGAGGCATGAATACCGTTGTAGAGGAAATCCAGTTTTAAATTACCGTGTCCTGTAGAAGGGAGTCCCGTCACTTTCCCTTGAAGGGCAATGTTTTTAAGATCAAGGGTATCATAAGTAAAGCGGGGCGTTTTAATATCAAAGGCAACTGTGAAATCGCTGAATTTTCCCTCCGCTGTGGCAAGCAACCTAAGGTCACTTCCAAAGGTGCGTGTTAAAAGGGGAAGGACAACGGAAAGCTGATCTTGATTTGCATCATATTTCAAAGAAATACCCTCTAGGGCAAGGTCAACATCTTGCCCGATAATATTAGAGCCGATATGAAAACGCCGGAGGTCTATTTTTAAATTCAATGTAGAAAAAGTGTTTTTAAAAGACGCCAAAGCTGCGGCTAACCTTACAGGTAAACTTTTTCCAATAATATCTTCGTTTGTTACGGTTTTTTCAAGAGCAGCCGTAGGAAGATCCGTCAAGGAAAGCTCTTTTCCCGTTAATGTTGCCGTGAGACTTTGAGTTAATAAAAACGACCCTATGTCTAACTCGATTGCAACACCTTGAAGGGCTAACCATGTTTTTTCCTTTTCTTTTAAATCAATATGCTCAATGGATAAAACAAGGGGGAAAAAGCTTGTAAGGCTTTTAATTTCTACGGTATAAGCGCCGCTATTAAAATTAGCATTGATTGTATTGACAAGGATTTGTTTCCCTTTATCAAAGGACAAAAAAGTAGCTAAAGTTGTGAGAGAAAGCACAAAGAAAATTAAAAACCACTTAAAGAATGCAGCAAATATTTTTAATATTTTCATCAAAAGGATTGCCCTATGCTTATATAAAATTGGAAAGCTCTATCAACTATTTTGCCGCCGGCTTGACGGCGTTTTTTAAAGGGAACGGCAATATCTGCTCGAATAGGGCCGAAACTCGTATAATATCGTAACCCCACACCGGCACCAAAAAGGAAACGATTACCAAAGTTTGGTTGAGTTGTTTTGCTAACAAGAGCCCCTTCTAAAAAGGCAACAGCCCCCCAATCATCTCCAAAACGAACCCGAGGCTCAATGCCAAATTCTAAAAGAGATTTTCCGCCAAGAGGTTTTCCTTCTCCGTCAAGAGTGCCCGCTAATTGATAGCCGTATCCTCTAACGGATCCACCGCCACCGGCATAAAGACGCCGATTCCCGGGGATGTCCTTTAGGCTTCCCCCAAAAACAGAGCCGATCCGAGACCAAAGAGCCAGAACATGTCGATGACGGTCGTCCATGGCCCAATGATAAGATCCGTAAAGCTGAGAATGCGTGATGAGTTTTGCATGTCCCAAATGACCGTATTCAGGGGTAATGCTTAGGGATAATTTTCCTCCCGATGACGGGTCTAAGGCATCGTTTCGCGTGTCAAGGGTAAAGCCAAGGGGAACACCTAAGGCATCAAGATGTATAATTTCCCCTCGTTGGCTAATGCGGGTGCTTTCAAAAGAAAGGCCGTAGGAATAGTTCCAACCTTTTTTAAATTCATTATCCAAAAGAAAAGAAGTGCCGTAGCCTCGGCTGTTATAGGACTTTGTATTTTCTTCTTTGTAATTAACGGTTGTTCCAAGGGTTTGGTTTCTCTTTAGAAAATCAGGGAGATAATAATTAAGATCAACCATGGAGAGGGTCTGAGAGGCTTCGGCACCGGCAACAAATTTATCGGCACGCCCCGTTAGATTGCGATGTGTCCAACCGGTTTTTGCTCCTATACCTTCTGAAGTTCCAAATTTTACACCGGCTGAAAGAGTGCGAGGTTTAGCGTCGCTTAAATCAACTTCGACGGGGATTTCATGATTTTCTTGAATTTTTTCTTTGCGATGTTGAATGATAATTTTCTCAAATAATTTTGAGGTGCTCAAGGCGTCTTGATATCCGTCTATTTGACCTTGATCGTATGGTTCTCCTTGTTTAAAGGGGGCTCTGTTCTTAATATAATCGGCACTTACGGCACCGGAGCTTTTAACTTGGATAGGACCAAAGGTAACATAAGGTCCGGGGTCAAGGGTTAAGATCAGTTTGACCGTCTTGTCCGACCTCGATAGAATGGCTTCATGGGTTATAATTGTAGCAAAGGGATACCCGCATGTGCCTAAATGCTCTTGCGCATCATTAAAAGCACTTAAAACTTTTTCGGCTGTAAAAAACTCTCCCGTATAGAGTTTGAGGTCGGAAGGACTTTTTTGACAAGGTTCGGGACCCTCTGCTTTTGGCGTAAAGACAAATTGAAGGGATTTTAATTTATAACGTTTGCCGGGAATCACCGTAAATTCAGCATGTCGCAAGACATCTTGTTTGAGGGAGTCGCTGATGAGAATATCAATGGTCGCATCGTAGTACCCAAAGGAATAAAGGAGTTTTTGCAAAATATCTTTGTCACTTTGAACACGTCTTGAAAGGGCAAAGTTAGAATAAAGGGGTCTTTTTTTGAGAAGTTCAAGGCGAGAGCGGCTCTTAAATTCTTTCGGAATATCCGTATCGTCCGCCCCTTTGAGAGTATAGTCATAGGTTAAAACCGGAAGATCTTCAGAAGCGCTTTCAGGCTTTTCTTGTCCTGTTTCTTCACGGGCGTAGACTTGAGTAAAAACAAGTAGGCTAAGAAAGAAAATCCATTTTTTTACACAAGGCTGCGCCATATTAAAATAACTTTATTGTTCTTATAAATTTTATTTTAGCATGGAAGGGGAAGGCTGAAAACCTGTCTTAGCCGGGACGCCTTTTATTCAAAAGCAATATGGATACGGAGAAAAAGAGATCGGAAAAGGAAAAATTCGGCTTTTTAGGTTGTTGTGACTCATTTGTCTATTAAGTTGTAACCCGTGCCCATTGAGCCTCTTAGTCTTGCAGGCGGCTTTTTGCCATTTTCCCGTTTTTAATGGTTTTTTTGTACAATAAAGGGTACAAGGGAGTTAATATACACGTTTTAAAGGAACTTCATGTGTTGAAAATGACCAAAGATAATCTCTATTTCCTGCCCCTTGGAGGTTCGGGAGAAATCGGGATGAACTTAAATCTGTATGCCGTCAATGATAAGTGGCTTATGGTTGATCTTGGTGTTTCCTTTGAGCGTGCTCTCGGTATGGACGTCATTATGCCGGATCCGACATTCATTGAAGAAAATGCGGATAAACTTGTCGGATTGGTTGTAACCCATGGGCATGAAGATCATATCGGGGCTATTCCTTACCTTTGGCAACTGCTCCGTTGCCCCATTTATGCAACGCCTTTTACGGCCTTTTTGGTTCGCGGAAAATTGAGAGAAGCAGGACTTCTCTCAGAAGCGGAAGTTATTGAAATTCAAACGAATAAAGAGATAGACCTTGACCCTTTTAAGGTAACTTATATTCCCATTACCCACTCAATCCCCGAAGCCAATGTCATTAAAATTGAAACCAAGGCCGGTATTGTTGTGCACACGGGAGATTGGAAAATTGATCCCGATCCCCAAATTGGAAGGACAACGGATATTGAGCACCTTAAAGCTTTGGGAGACGAGGGTGTTTTGGCCCTTGTGTGTGACTCCACAAATATCTTTTCCGAAGGTCATTCGGGTTCTGAGGGAGAAGTTCGTGAAAGTTTGCTTGACCTGATTCAAAGTCAAAAACAAAGGGTCGCCGTTGCTTGTTTTGCCAGCAACGTTGCTCGCCTTAACACTTGTATCGAAGCGGCCAAGAAAAGCGGCCGCAAAATTATCTTGGCCGGGCGCTCCCTCTGGAATATGTCGGATGCAGCGGTACACAGCGGCTACCTTGAGTCTACCAAAGACTTTTTAAAGGACGGCGCTTTTAATAATATTGAGCGTGAAAAAGTTCTTCTTGTTTGTACGGGCTCACAAGGGGAATCTCGAGCAGCTTTAACACGTATTGCCAACGGAACCCATCCTAAAATTAAGCTTGAAAAGGGGGACAGCGTTATTTATTCTTCTCGCGAAATCCCCGGGAATGAAGCTGCCATTCACCACACCCAAGACGAACTTCTTGACGCCGGTATCAATGTGATCACCGATTATGATGATGTAACCCATGTATCCGGCCATCCCAATCAAGATGAGCTCAAGAAAATGTATGAATGGACCAAGCCTAAAATTTTGATTCCCGTTCACGGAGAGCGTTCTCACTTAAGAGAACACGCTGCTTTTGGTCTCGAATGCGGTATCCCTCATACCTTAGCACCTCGCAACGGTATGCTTATTAATCTTTCGGCTAAAGGGGGACCCGATAATGAAGCCGTTGTAGAACACGGCCGCCTTGCCCTTGACGGTACGGCTATTGTGCATGTTAAAGGAGAGCACATAAAGAAGCGTGAGAAATTGATGACCTGCGGCGCTATTTTTATTACCTTGGAGTTTGATAAGGACGATAATCTCAAAACCCCTGTCTCTATTTCTATCATCGGCTTGCCGGATATCGGCCAAGAAGGCTCTTTGTCGGAAGATTTACAACTTACTGTTCAAGAGGACGTAACGGCTATCAAAAGCAAAAATATACAGGATGACGACCACATCCAAGAGCGCCTTTCCCAAAGCACAAAACGCTTTGTCAAAGCCTTACTGTCCAAAAAACCTATTGTGACGATTCATATTGTGCGTTCGTGTTAAAAAGTTTCAGACTATAGGAGTCTTGATAAAAGGGTGATTTTAAAAAGAAGCTTGAATCAGGGTTTTGGTATACTGATTTTTTGGGTGACGGAAAATCTCTTGAGCCGACCCTGATTCCACAATATGCCCTTCTTTCATGACAATGATTTTGTGAGCAACGGATTGAATCACTTTAAGGTCATGACTAATAAAAATATAACTCATCTGACGATCTTCTTGGAGCTCTTTTAAAAGATCTAAGATACTGACCTGCACCGCTCGATCAAGAGCCGAGGTGGGTTCGTCAAGGATTAAGACCTTCGGATTTAAAACAAGAGCCCGTGCAATGGCGATGCGCTGGCGTTGTCCTCCTGAAAATTCATGGGGATAGCGATGTCGGGTCTTTGGATCAAGGTGCACTTCTTCCATGGCTTTAATAATTAACTTATCGTGCTCTTGAGGCGTCTTTGCAAGATTATGGACGTGTAATCCTTCCCCGATGATCCGGTCAACGGGAAGGCGGGGATTCAACGATCCAAAAGGGTCTTGGAAAACAATTTGCAAATTTTTTCGCAAAGGTCGTATGGCAGATCCCTTTAATTTTGTGATGTCCGTTCCTTGAAGCAAGATATGCCCGGAAGTAGCTCGTTGAAGGCGTAAAATAGTCATGGCAAGGGTGCTTTTCCCCGACCCGCTTTCCCCGACAACACCAAGGGTCTCTCCCTCTCTTAAGTCAAAGGAAACGTCATTAAGAGCTTTCACAAAATCCACGGTTCTTTTTAATAAGCCCGCTTTAATGGGAAAGTGCACGGATACTTTATCGGCGACCAAACGGGTCTTAGGGGACTTTGGCAACGGAATAGCCGAGCCTTTGGGCTCAGCCTCGATAAGTTGTCGCGTATAAACCTGTTTAGGGTTTGAAAAAATCTCTTGTGTGGGGGCTTGTTCGACTAATTCTCCTTGTCGCATAATAGCCACATGGTCTGCGTGGTGTTTAACAACATTTAAATCATGGGTAACAAGCAAAACTGCAAGGTTATATTTTTCTTTAAGTTCTTTAATAAGGTTTAAAATTTGTAGTTGAGTTGTGACATCAAGGGCTGTTGTCGGCTCATCTGCAATGAGGATTTTAGGATTAGCGCCAAGAGCCATGGCAATCATAACTCTTTGACGCTGTCCGCCTGAAATCTCATGGGGAAAGGATTTAAGGCGTCCTGCTCCGTCGGGAAAGCCAACATCGGTTAAAAGGTCGATGATGCGGATTTTCTTTTCTTTTTCCGTTAAGGTTGTATGCAGATCAAGGGTCTCTTTGATTTGACGCTCAAGGGTCTGTAGAGGATTCAATGCCGTTAAGGGTTCTTGGAAAACCATAGCAATGTCGTTGCCCCTGATGCGCTCTAATTGTTTATCTTTGAGGGATAATAAATCTTGCCCTTCAAAAAAGATTTTTCCGGAAGGGTGAAACGCTTTCGGATAAGGCAAGAGCTTTAAAATAGAAAGAGAAGAGACTGATTTCCCGGAGCCGCTTTCCCCCACCAGCGCCAGTGTTTTTCCTGCTTCAAGGATGAAACTAATATTTTTAACCGCTTGAACTTCACCTTGATCCCCTTTAAAAGAGACACTTAGGTTTTCAACGCTCAATAGGGGCTTTTTTTCCAAAATCATTAACGCTCCGTTTTACGAGGATCAAAGGCATCACGCACCCCCTCTCCCACAAAAATTAATAAGGATAAGGTCACCGCAACGGATAAAAAGGATGTAAAGCCAAGCCATGGTGCATGAAGGTTATTTTTTCCTTGGGCTAACATCTCCCCAAGAGAAGGGGAGCCGGGCGGCAAACCGAAACCCAAAAAATCAAGGGAGGTTAGCGTCGTGATAGAGCCGTTTAAAATAAAGGGCAAGTAGGTAAGGGCTGCCACCATGGCATTGGGTAAGACATGTCGGATCATGGTCATTCTATTGGAAACGCCTAAAGCTTGAGCCGCCTTCACATAGTCATAATTTCGAGCTCGTAAGAACTCGGCTCGCACAACGGCAACCAGACTCATCCAGCTAAACAGAAGCATCAAGCCTAAGAGCCACCAGAAATTAGGTTCCACAAGACTCCCCATGATAATGAGCAAAAAAAGGATCGGGAGCCCTGACCAAATCTCAATAAAACGCTGAAAAACAAGGTCATACGTGCCGCCGAAGTACCCTTGCGTTCCGCCGGCAATGACGCCGATGATAGAACTAAAAAAGGTTAGGACAAGGCCAAAAAGGACAGAAATTCGAAAGCCGTAAATAAGGCGTGCCATCACATCTCGCCCTTGGTCATCGGTACCAAGCCAATTTTCTTTTGACGGCGGAGACGGTGCCGGGCTCGGGAGGTCATAATTGATCGTATTGTAACTGTAAGGGATTAAGGGCCAGATCATCCGGCCGCCTTTCTTTGCAATAAGTTCCTTTAAAAAAGGGTCTCGGTAGGATGTTTCTGTTTCAAAATCCCCGCCAAAGGTCGTTTCAGGATACATCTTGAAAATGGGAACGTAATACTTTCCTTCGTACGTCACAAGAAGAGGTTTATCATTGGAAATAAACTCTGCAAATAAAGTTAAAACGAAAAGGACGGCAAAAATAACAAGGGAAACATAAGCCCGTTTATTGGCCTTAAAATATTGAATACGCTTTTTTGTCAAAGGGGATAAGGACACGGTCAGCTCCCCGCTCTTTTTTCAAAATCAATACGAGGATCCACAAAAGTATACACAAGATCCCCGATGATATGGAGAACAAGCCCAATGAGCGTGAAGATATATAATGTTGAAAAAACAACGGGGTAGTCTCGAGAAATGGCAGATTCAAAACCAAGGAGCCCGATACCGTCCAAGGAAAAAATGACTTCAATGAGAAGAGAGCCTGTGAAAAAAATATGCACAACGGCGCTCGGAAAGCCTGCAATTACAATAAGCATGGCATTTCTAAAAATATGTTTGTAAAGAACATCCTTTTTAGCAACGCCTTTTGCCCGAGCCGTTAAAACGTAATGTTTATTGATTTCCTCGAGGAAAGAATTTTTTGTAAGGAGTGTTAAGCTTGCAAAACCGCTAATGACAAGGGCTGTGACAGGGAGGGTAATATGCCAAAAATAATCGAGGATCTGACGATACCTGGGAAAGGTCTCAAAACCGTCGGACGTAAGGCCTCTTAAGGGGAAAAGATCCCAGAAACTTCCTCCGGCAAAAAGAACAATAAGGAAAATAGCGAATAAAAAACCGGGTACTGCATAGCCTATAATAATAACGGTACTGGTCCATAGATCAAAAGATGTCCCGTCTTTCACGGCTTTTCGAATACCGAGGGGGATAGAGATCAGATAGATCAAGAGGGTTGACCAAAGCCCTAAAGAAATGGAAACTGGCAGCTTTTCTTTGAGGAGATCAATAACTGAAATATCGCGAAAATAACTGTCGCCGAAATCAAAGGTCAAATAATTCTTAATCATGAGCCAAAAACGCTCTAAAGGCGGTTTGTCAAACCCGTACATTTTTTCAATTTGAGCAATAAACTCGGGGTCAAGGCCTCTGGCTCCTCGATAGTTGCTCTCACCACCGGCATAAACCGGCTTGTCTTGGGAAAACCCCATATCCTGAGCCCCTGTAAACCTTGCGGTCGCCCCAACGTCTGTTCCTCGAACCTTCGCAATCATTTGTTCAACAGGCCCCCCGGGAGCCGTTTGAATGATGGCAAAATTAACGGTCAATATACCAAAGAGGGTGGGGATGATAAGGAGGAGGCGTCTTAAGGCGTAAGCTGTCACAGATCACAATAGGTTTTGTTTTTATTTGATCACAGAATAGCGGAATTGCTCTTTCTTGTAAGCATAAAAAAAACCGCGATCGAAACCGCGGTTTATATAATCAGGCTGTGGGTTCTAAATTAGAACTTGTAGCCTAGGCGTACTTTAAAGTCACCGATACGCGGCTTAAATTTTTCAGCGTCAGCACCGGAAACAAATGATTTGTTTTGGTAGAAAGAGTAAGTCCACTCAGCACCGATCATCATGTTTTTAGCAACAAGAGTTTCAAAACCAAGACCTGTTACAAATGCATTAAGACGTTTATTTTTAGAATAGTTATCAGCCAAATTTGGAGCTACGTTTCCGGATTCTTTAGCGTTGAATTTAGCAGTTTCCCAACCGAGTTTTACATAAGTCATCCAGCTGTTGACGGCCAGACCGGCACGGGCAGCCAAACCGAAGGCATTCTTACGCTTAAAAGATGTTTTCACTGCATCAGTTTTAGTTGTACCTTCGGTGTTGCTTAAATTAGCAGCAGCTTCCGCACCCAAGATAAACATGCCGAATTGGTGTTGGTAACCTGTGTGGAGACCACCGATAACACCGCTCACACCAAGATCCCCAGATGTGTTATTACTACGGTCATCTTGCTTTACTTTACCGGCACCGTAACCAATGTTACCGCCGACATAAGCGCCGGAGAAGTTTGAATCGGCCATTGCAGATGTTACAACTGCAAGAGCAACAGCAGAAGTTGCAATCATTGTTTTAAAAGTCATTTTTATAATCCTTTGTTTTCAATAGGAAGCGATCAGTCGCTTAAGGTATTTGTAGAAGTTGCCGACAAGAAAGGCAATATTATTTTGACCCTTTGGATTATTTTAGAAAGTGGTGTTGCAAAAAAGATACACTTGTCCGTTTAAGAGTTCTTTTGAAGAAAAGCAATGGGTTATCTAATTGCAGTAAGTTCGATTTTTAACAATGAGCTGGTCCCATTGCTCAAAAACTTTCTCAGGGGAAAATTTTTTCATGGATTCTTTTGCCTGATTTCCCAGTATTTTTCGATCACTCGGTTGTGTCATTAATCTCACAAGTGCCGTGGCAAAAGCATCAACATTATCAATGGGGCAAATCAAGCCGTTTTCTTCGTGCCGTATCAATTCAAGGTTCCCGCCACAGTCGGACGCAATCACCGGTAAACCAAGAGCCATGGCTTCTGCCAGAGCATTTGGAAAACCTTCAAAACGAGAGGGAAAACAAAATAACGCGGCCTGTGAGACTTTTTCTTGAACATCTCGGACAACACCCTGAAAGGTAATATGATTTTCTATTTTTAACTCTTTTGCCAAAGACGCTAAAGCTTCTTTTTCCGCACCTTGACCATAAAGATCAAGGTGCCAATCGGGGGCACTTTCAAGGGCTCGAGCAAAGGCTTTAAGAAGAATATCTTGAGCTTTTTGAGGGGCTAATCGTCCGACGTGAATCAGTTTTTTAGACTCTTTTTTTAAAAGAGCCCGATCGGGAACTGAAATAGGGTTTGGAATTACATGGATTCGCCCTTTTAGGTAAGGAAAATAGGAGGCTATATAATTGCCTTGCACAACCAGCTTTGTTGCAAAGGGATACAAAACGCGCCTCAAACAATTTCCCAAAAGAGTAATATTGTGATGGCGAGGGTCAACCCGCTCTGAAATGATTCGAGATTTTTTTAAACCCGCCGTTGTTAATAAAGTCACGATATTGATGACGTTAACAAAAGAAATCACATGATCCGGATTTAGCTTTTTAACAAGAGATCTTAAGGAACAGAGCGACGACACAAAACGCTTTATCCAAGACAGAAAAGAAGCACCGTTACGTTTAAGGTCTCCTAAAGTGTGAACGGTAATTTTTGAGGACAAAGGGTAAAACGAGCAAGATCCTTGGGGGCGAAAGATCACAATGTGCACTTCGTGACCCTTGTTATCTGCCCAATGAGTTGCCAGTTGTGTTAAAACGCGCTCTGCTCCGCCTGCTTCAAGGGAGGATATCACAAAGAGAAGCTTCATGTTTGCTCCTCTCCCTTTTGATCCTCTATTATCTCATCCCACATCTCATAGATTTTTTCCGGTGCAAATCTTTTAATAGAGTTGCGAGCAGCATTGCCCAGTTGTACCCGTTTTTTGGAATGCGACATCAAAAGTGACAGGTGTTCTGCAAGCTTATCAACATCTCCAACGGGAAAGACAAGGGCATTTTTTTCGTGTTCAACGAGCTCTAAATTACCGTCGCAATTTGAGGCAATGACCGGCAAACCGACGGCCATTGCTTCCGCCAGAGCATTAGGAAATCCTTCAAAACGAGAGGAAAATACAAAGAGGTCTGCTTTTAATAATTTTTTTTGAATGTCCTTGGCAGTGCCCTGAAAAATAACACTATCTCGTATTTTTAAGTCTTTCACCAAAGCTTCTAAAATATCTTTTTCCGGCCCCTCCCCATAAAAATCAAGCGAGCAATCAGGAAATTGTTCTCGAGTTTTTGCATAAGCTTTTAAGAGAGTTTCATGATCTTTCTGAAAGGCTAAACGCCCCACTGTAATTATTTTTCTTAATTTACCTGTTAACTGTTTTTTGGAGGGCTGCATAAGCACAGAATTTGGAATGACCGAGATACGTTTTTTTAAATAAGGAAAGAAGGAGGAAATATATTCTCCTTGTACAACAAGTTTATGGGAAAAAGGGTAAAGAAATCTTCTTAAAATCTTACTGATAAAATTTATATTATGATAACGAGGATCAATGCGTTCTGAAATCACAACGGGGATTTTTAAGCCTAAACCGGCCAGCAATGTTGCAATATTCATTTCATCCACAAAAGAAATAATTTTATGGGGCCTGAGGGTTTTAAGTATTTTTCTCATAGCATAAAGGCGTTTGAGAATTCTTTTTACTTTGCTCAATCCTCCCGGACCCGTTTGGTTTAAACCCGGTTGATGCAAGGTAATAGAGGGCTCTAAAGGGTAAAAAGAGGGCGCACCTTCAGGTTGAAAGGTGATAAGGTGAACATCATGGGTACCTTTTCGGGCATAGTGATTCGCCAGCTCACTTAAAACCCGTTCTGCTCCGCCGGCCGTTAAAGCGTGTATCATAAAACAAAGACGCATAGGCTCTAATCCAATTTCTCCATTGAGGTAAGGGGCACATTAATTTTTAACGGGCGATTCATAAAATTAAGCAGAAGTTGAACCCGATCTTTATCACTTAGTGCCTCAACCGTTCCCACATAATCTGCAAAAGCGCCCTTTGTAATACGAATTGTATCTCCTTCTTTAAAAACATCGGCAAGAGATCCCAGAGCAATGGCACCTTGTTGCTCTTGCTCTTTTTGTAAGGTTTCAACGATTCCTTCCGGTACGGAAAGAGGTTTATGATTTTCCTGGGTTAGAAGATGAGAAACCCCCCGTGTGCCGTTAATGCAGCGCCACCGATCCGTATCCGGATCAAGATTCACAAATATATAACCGGGAAAAAGAGGTCGTAAGACGTCTTGGGTGCGACGAGCATGAGAAACGGTTTTGCGATAAAGAGGCAAGAAAATTTGAAAGTTTTGCCGCCGTAAATGGGATTCCGCAAGTGTTTCTTTACCGGGTTGAGTTTGGGCAACAAACCATTTTCTCATAGTAATTTATACTCTGCCTTAAGGAGTGCCGAAACGAAACAAACGTTTTTCAAGCTCGGGTGTTAAAGGGATCAAAAGTTTTTCATTACCGCCGGCAATATGAGTTCCGACATAAACAAGTTCTTCCCGCCATTTCGGGCCATAGGCTTTTTCCAAATGAAAATCAGGGAAGTTAGGGCCCTTAACGTACAAGGGGCCAAATTGGTAACCCCTTAAGGGAAAGACATCTTGAACCCGGTAATATTTATGAGAGAAGTTAAGTCTTGCCCGACGATTGGCATGCACGATCAGGCCGTTTTCTTCTTTTGTCGGATATACATCGATAGTGGGAAAGCGCTCGGTCTTTCGGCGCACAAACCAAAGACCGTCCATAATTTTGAAGCTCTTCTTTTTAGGGCGCACATGAGAACCGTTAAGTTGGTAAATCTTAATACTCGGGCGATCTTGATAAATACCGAGTCCGACTGTTTTAAGGTCTGATTTAAGGGCAAAAAGCTTTTTCGTATCTGCTTCTTTTATAAAAATATCAACGTCGTCATCATAGGGAATAAGGCCTTCATGGCGCACAGCCCCAAGTAAGGTGCCGCAGGTAATCCAATAATCGATCCCGTTTTGATCCAATATTTTTATTAAATTCGCAAAGGCAGCGTACTGTTGTTTTGCGGCGTCTTGGGTCAAACTAATAGCCCGAAGAGGATCTTCTTGAATAGCCTCTTTCGTCATATAGGTTCCTTCAAAATGAGGAGACGGTGCAAAAGGATCCTCAAATTCAAGGCGCGATCCGACGTACCATCCTGAAAAGATAGCAAATCCTAATATGCCTAATTTTAGGATTTTCCTTACCGTTAGCGATTTCATTGGCAGATTCCTTGATTTTAACCTTTAAAAGTCTTCCAAAAATCTTTTAGTTTTTTTGAAAAACTTTGTGAGCTCGGGCTATTGTTGTGCTCTTTAGAAAGCGTATCAAATTCCTTTATAAGCTCTTTTTGTTTGAGGGTCAAATTCACAGGTGTTTCAACATCAATCTTAATATAAAGGTCGCCTCTGCGTTTTGACTGGCGCATAATGCTCATCCCCTTTTCCTTCAAACGGAACTGCTTACCGGATTGAGTTCCCTCCGGAATCTTAACCTTTGTCTTGCCGCCTTCAATGGTGGGCACTTCAACCTCACCGCCAATAATAGCTGTTGCCATGGGAATGGTTACTTGAAAACTTAAGTGTTCTCCCGAACGCCGGAAAAGACGGTGAGGTTGAATAGAAATAAAAACATAAAGATCTCCTGCCGGAGCTCCATGGAGTCCTGCTTCTCCTTCACCGGTCAAGCGAATGCGGGTACCGTCTTCGACACCTGCCGGAACAGATACTTTTATTTTTCGCGACTTCATGGTGCGGCCTTGACCATGGCACGTCACGCAAGGATCTTTGATAATTTGTCCGGTTGCCTGACAAGCCGAGCACGGACGTTCCATAGTAAAAAAACCTTGCTGTGTTCTTTGAACGCCGGCTCCGTGACATTGGGGACACGTTGTCGAACCGGAACCTTTTTTTGCACCGCTTCCGTTACAATCCTCACAGGAAACGGCTGCTCTAATGGAAATAGTTTTTTGAATACCGGAAAAAGCCTCTTCAAGGCTTAAGTCCAGATCATAGCGCAAATCATTTCCTTTTTGCGCCCGAGAGCGCCCGGAAGCCGTTTGGCCGCCGCCCATGAAATCGCCAAACATTTCTTCAAAGATATCACCAAAACCGGCAGCGCCGCCACCGTGGAAACCGGAATGCGAGCGACCGCCGCCAAAGCCTCCGGAGCCGTCAAACGCACTATGGCCGAGTTGGTCATAGGCTGCCCGTTTTTGGGGATCTTTTAAAACTTCATAAGCTTCATTAAGCTCTTTAAATTTTTTTTCCGCAGACGCATCCCCCTGATTTTGATCGGGGTGGTATTTCATGGCTAATTTTCGATAAGCCTTTTTTAACTCATCGGCAGAAGCCCCTTTTTGAGCACCAAGAACCTCATAATAATCACGCTTAGACATGGGCATCATCCTATAGAAATAAAAAAAACCCTTGGTTTCGTTCTTGTTTAATTACATCCCGTCACTAAACAAAAAGACCATCCAAGGGCACATTTTTAAAAAGCCTTATTTAGCGGCTTTTTTTTCATCATTTTCTTCATCGTCTTTGACGTCTTCATAGTCTGCATCAACGATATCGGCATCCTCCGGCTTTGAATCGGCACTCTCAGAAGAAGAGGCTCCGTCAGTATTCGCAGCTTCTGCCTCTTGTGCCTCCCTATAAAGGATCTCACCGAGCTTCATAGAAACTTGCATCAAAGCATCGGATTTCGCTTTTACATCAGCCGCATCCAAGGCTTCTTTCTCCATGGCCTCTTTTACAGCTGTTATGGCGTTTTCAATGGCTGTTTTATCAGCGTCTTCAAGCTTATCGCCATGTTCGGAAAGTTGCTTTTCCGTTGCATTCACAAGAGCTTCGGCTTGGTTTTTAGCTTCAATAGCTTCTCGGCGTTTTTTATCTTCTTCCGCATGAGCCTCGGCATCTTTTACCATTTTATCAATTTCAGCATCATCCAGGCCGCCGGAGGCTTGAATGCGAATTTGCTGTTCTTTGCCGGTGGCCTTATCCTTTGCGGAAACATGCACAATACCGTTCGCATCAATATCAAAGGTTACCTCGATTTGAGGCACGCCACGGGGAGCAGGAGGCAAACCGACAAGATCAAATTGCCCGAGAATTTTGTTATCTGCAGCCATTTCACGCTCTCCTTGGAAAACACGAATGGTTACAGCGGATTGATTATCATCGGCCGTTGAAAAGGTTTGGCTTTTCTTTGCAGGGATGGTTGTGTTGCGATCTATCAAGCGTGTGAATACACCGCCGAGCGTCTCAATACCGAGAGAAAGAGGCGTAACATCCAACAAAAGAACATCTTTAACATCGCCTTGTAAAATACCGCCTTGAATTGCAGCGCCCATCGCAACAACTTCGTCAGGGTTTACGCCACGATGCGGTTCACGACCAAAAATTTCCTTAACGGTTTCAATAATTTTCGGCATACGGGTCATGCCGCCAACAAGAATCACTTCATCAATTTCGCTGACTTTAAGACCCGAATCTTTAATGGCATCCTTACAAGGTTTGACAGTTCGCTTAATAAGATCGTCAATGATATTTTCAAGTTTTGAACGAGATAGCGTTACATTAAGGTGCTTGGGACCCGAAGCATCGGCTGTAATAAAGGGCAAATTAACATCGGTTTGTTGGGCGCTGGAAAGTTCAATCTTTGCTTTTTCCGCGCCTTCTTTCAAACGTTGCAATGCAAGATTATCTTGACGAAGATCAATACCGTGTTCTTTTTTAAATTCATCGGCTAAATAATCAATAATATGAAGATCAAAATCTTCACCGCCGAGGAACGTATCGCCGTTGGTTGATTTAACTTCGAAAACCCCATCGCCAATTTCCAAGATGGACACATCGAACGTACCGCCTCCAAGGTCATAAACAGCAACTGTGCCTGTTTTGTTTTTATCAAGACCATAGGCAAGTGCCGCCGCGGTCGGTTCGTTGATAATACGTAAAATTTCGAGACCGGCAATTTTTCCGGCGTCTTTTGTAGCTTGACGTTGGGCATCATTAAAGTAAGCAGGCACGGTCACAACGGCTTGTGTGACTTTTTCCCCTAAGTAAGCTTCGGCGGTTTCTTTCATTTTTTGAAGAATAAACGCGCTAATTTGGCTGGGGCTGTATTCTTTACCGTTTGCTTGAACCCAAGCATCATTGCTTTTTGATTTAATAATTTTGTAGGGAACCAAGCCGATATCTTTTTGTGTAGCAGGGTCGTCAAATGTTCGACCGATAAGGCGTTTAATACCGAAAAGAGTGTTTTCAGGGTTTGTAACAGCTTGGCGTTTGGCAGCTTGGCCAACGAGTTTTTCATCATCTTTTGTAAAGGCAACCATTGACGGTGTTGTTCTTACACCTTCGGCGTTTTCGATGATTTTAGCTTCTTTGCCGTCCATGACGGAAACACAAGAGTTTGTAGTTCCTAAGTCGATTCCAATGACTTTAGACATAATTCTATTCCTTCTTTTGCAAATTTCAAAAGCCCATAAGGCGCTTTTCAAATTCCATTTTCATTAAATAACTTAATCCTGCAAGCCTTTTAAACGGAAGCACGAGCCGGATTAAAACAACAGATTCCAAAAGAACCTATACATATTATGACAAACTTTTTAAAAACATGCAAGTTCTTGTGTCTTTAAAAGCTCCCTAAAGAGGGCTAGGCAACGGACTCAACAATGGGTTAAGTTAACCTTGTGATTCTTTAACGATGCAAAACCAATATGACCGATACACCTGTTTTAGAAATGAATGAAAGCTTTAAGCAAGCTTTGCGACTCATGGACGGCTCCTCTCAAAATATCTTTATTACGGGTAAAGCGGGTACGGGAAAATCTACTCTTTTACAATATTTTCGCGACCATACCCAAAAATCTATCGTTGTTCTTGCGCCGACAGGCGTTGCAGCAGTCAACGTAAAAGGTCAAACCATTCATTCTTTCTTTCGTTTTAAACCCGATGTTACCGTCGGTTCTATTAAAAAGCAAAAAGCACAACCCGACGGTAAAAAAAACATCTACCAAAAGCTTGATACCTTAATTATTGATGAAATTTCCATGGTACGAGCAGATCTGATGGATTGTATGGATCGCTTTTTGCGCTTAAACGGTAGAGATCCGAGTAAGCCCTTTGGGGGGCTGCAGCTTATTTTCTTCGGAGATCTTTATCAGTTGGCACCCGTTGTCTCGACCCAAGCGCGAGAAATTTTCCAAACCCGTTATAGTAGCCCTTATTTTTTTAGCGCCAACGTTTTTAACGAGATCGATCTGACTCTCGTTGAACTTGATCAAATTTATCGCCAAAAAGACACGACGTTTATCGAAATTCTGAATGCCGTTCGCAATAACACCGTCACTCAAGGGCAGCTTGATATTTTAAACAGGCGTTATGTCCCCGATCTTCAACCAAGTAATGAAGGTCTGTCCGTCTTTCTTACACCCACTAACAAAGCCGCCCAAGCTATTAATGACGAACAGCTTAAGCGCCTTGAGGGAAAATATCACTTTTTTGACGGTATAACATCGGGGAGTTTTGATAACGGGCACTTGCCGGCTCCTAAAGAGTTACAGCTTAAAATCGGGTCTCAGGTCATGATGCTTAACAATGACGCCAAACAACGATGGATCAACGGGACTATGGCGCGAGTTTTACGCATATTTCAAGATACCGACGATTACGAAACCATTGTTCAAGTCGAGCTCGAGAACGGTCGAAAAGCCAATGTGACCCCTTATAAGTGGGAGCTTTATAACTATAAACTCAAAAACGAAAGTATTGTTTCAGAAATTGCCGGCGGATTCAGACAGTATCCCTTGACTCTTGCTTGGGGTATTACCGTTCATAAAAGTCAAGGTAAAACCTTTGATAAAGCGGTCATTGATCTTGGAGACAATGTTTTTTCTTCGGGACAAACTTATGTGGCTTTGAGTCGTTGTACTTCCCTTGAGGGTCTAAGTCTTCGCCAACCCGTATTAAAAAAGCATATCCGGACAGATCCGCGTGTTGTTGAGTTTCTCACGGCTCATCAATACAAAGTCGCCAATAAAACCTTGCCCGTTAATCATAAAATGCACATCTTAGGTCAAGCCGCCGATCAAAAGAAAACTCTCTCTATTATTTACTTGCAAAGCAACGGCATTAAAACCGCGCGCCGCATAGAACCTCAAGAAGTAAAGGAAATGACTTATCAGGGGCAGCCCTATCAAGGTGTTAAGGCCTATTGTCAATTGGCTGAAAAACAAATCATTTTCCAAGTTCATCAGATTCTTGAGATTAAAGAAGCGCCTTAGGGCATTCTTTTTTGTAGGGAATTTGTTTTTTTTATCGACAGCTCGGTACTGTTTTGCTAAACAAGAGATACAATTTCCAATCTTATTTTTCCGTATTGAAAGAAAAATATTTTTTTGGGGCGCTTAGCTCAGTCGGTAGAGCAGCTGACTCTTAATCAGCGGGTCACAGGTTCGAATCCTGTAGCGCCCACCACTATCCCAAACGGTTTGCGGGTTTTTCTAAAAGAAACCAAAACATCTTCGGAAGCATATCGGAAGCACAAGAAAGAATTTCATTTTACTCTTTCTCACCTCTTACCCACTTAGCTCAATTTGCTTTATTTATTAAATAAAATCATGTATTAAGGTAATTAAGGCTTCAAAAAGATAGGGTATTGCTGTTTAAAGCAGCTCTATCAAAATAAACAGGTTGGTAGCGTTGAGAAGTAAATTTATAGGGAGCCTTTTTTTAGTTTTTTTCATATGGCTGTTTCTGTTCTTTCTTAAGTCATACAAGTCAGACCAAGATTGCTTGGAAAAAGTTGAAGCAAACATTACAAATGCCTATATTAGCGGGAAGGCCATTTCAAAATCTCTGAGCCAGTATATTGAGAACAAAGCAATACAGGATAAGCCCGCTTTGATCTTAAGTCTGATCAGAAATACATTGCAGCATGGACTCTCCCCTAAAGAAAAAATCTTCATTTCAACCCTCAGCTATCTTGACGAAAATCATAAAATCACCCCCATTGGCATTTCAAAGGCTCAACAAACTTTGCCAATTTTTTCCAAATCCAATGAAATTGAGATTCTGTCTACAGTGAGGACTAACAACCTATTCACCGGAAAACTAACTGTCGTTATCTCCTTAGATGGCTTTACAGAAGAAGTTAGAGATTTGGGCTATAACATGATTGTGAGCGAAAAACTGCAAGATCGTCTAGAAGTTAATATCTCCTTAAACATGAAAAAGAGGTTGCTCAGCCTATTTGATGAGTCAATTTATGATCACCTCCTTATTATCCTTTTGCTATTTGGAATTTATATCCTCTTTCAGAGGGGGACATTGAAGGCTCTGGATGACTACGACCACAAACAAAAAATCTTATTACAGGATAATAAAAAGACAAATGAGATGCATCAGCAGAAAGAAGCTATTCATAACCATATATTTCAGCACCACTCTTCCTTAATAGAACAAATAAAAATATATAAAGAGCTGCTTGATAGCAACGATCCGGCCTTTTCCCAGAAGGAGCTCATCGATAAAATCAATCAGACCTTAGATGGGCTTCAATCACTTAATCTTTCAACATTAGATACCGACGAATTTACTTTGAAGGAATGTGTGGAAAAAGCGACTACAAGCCTTTATCAAAAAGTTTTCCAAAAAGGGATAAATATTCAAACGCATTTTGAAGGTTGCGATATTTATTTAAAAAGCCCTCATCAAAACGTAGTGTTGCTTTTAATTGCGAACCTTCTAAATCAATCCATTGAGCGACTTCCGAAGCAAGGAAAAATTGATATTTACTTAAATGCTGAGCAAAAAGGGTTCTTAAAAATTAAGGATAATGGGTACAGATTAAAACTGCCTGATCCCAAGGCCTCATTTACACGAGGAGAAACTTTATTTTCATTAGATCAAAATTTCTTAAAAACAATGGCATCTGCAAATGCTTTGCATTTAGAGTTTTACCTAGAAAATGATTCACATATTGCTCAACTTGGAGAGGCTAAAGTCTTGGCTACCCAAAGACTGCCCCTCAAGGTCGTTCGATGATGCGCATTGCTCAACACTTACTTGTCCTTCTTTTACTAATTTCTAACGATGTCAGCGCTACTAAATTCACTTATATCCCTTATTCCCCTGATCAATTTATCTCTCGAGAAAAGTATCAAACGCAAATTCATGATCAATTTGAAAATAATTCTACTGTTTTACTCTATGGCTTACCTGGTATTGGAAAGACAGCATTAGCTGCACTTTATGCTCAGGGTCAAATGCAAGAGTACGCTTTGATTTATTGGATTGACTGTCGCCATAATGTGACCCAGCAGATCAAAGAAATGTTCAATCTTCTCCAGCAAAAATTCCAGATTCCATTTGACTTCAAGAAATTATCTTTAAATAATTCTTTATCTCTTCTTTATGATTTTTTTTCAGAAAAAAAGCAAAAGATATTACTCGTTTTTGACAATTGTAATGATTATAAAGAAATTCAAAATTATATTTCTCTGGCGCAAAAAAATTCATCCTACTTTCTCATAACATCTCAAGATAAATCTTTGCATGCAAACAGAATAGAAATTGGTGGATTTGAACCAAAGGAATCAAGTCAATATTTGAGTCTGGGCTTATCCTTCAAAGAGGACATAAATTTAACTTATATTTCTAATATGTTCTCTGGATATCCATTTATGTTGTCTATTATAAAAGAATATTTGATGAACACTGGGACAACAAAAGAAATTTTGCAGGAAATACAAAGAATATTTGGTTCGTTCTTAGAACCTAAGAACCTTTTTAATCCCGAGATATTGGATAATTACAAAGGGTTCCTACCCCTTCTAGAAATACTTTTTAATGACTTTTCCAAAAAGAACCCAAGAGCATCTGAATATCTCTTAGCCCTATGTTTGTATGGTCCCACAAAGATAGACCGAAATATATTGTTTAAGCACTTAGAAAAGAATGAAAATGATAATTTATATGGCATACTCTCTAGTATTAGCTCAACCTCTCTAATTTCCCTTAACACAGGAGGAGAAAAGATGTCGTTTCATTTTCATGACATTATTCACAAGCTTATAAGGTTTTTCATCCCCGCACCCAAGCGTCAGGATATAATTAAATTAGCCATTGATATCTTGTATACTTCTCTTGATAAAGAGTCTGTAAGCTCTACCAACATTTTGCTTAAAGAGAATGAAATGGTCACGCACGCTGAAAGTCTTATCGCCTTTTGTGAGCACTATAATTATTCAAACCCGAAGCTCTTATCCATTAAAGCTATGTTATTTGATTATTACATGGGGGGCGTAAGAAACTTCGACAGCGCTTCTAAAGTCAAAGACTCGATCAAAAAAGATTTACAAAATGCTAAGAATGAATTTTCTACGTCGTATTATGATGCTCTTAACAAAATCAACATAGGCTATTTGTCTTCTATAAAAGATTCAGGATATGACTTGGCTATCAAATTAATGAAGGAAGCTCTGCAAAACTTAGAGGCCTTCGATTATCAATATGCAGATGATTGTCTAAGGTGTCTCACAAACCTCGCCCAATATGAATATTTGCAGGGAAACCTAAGGAAGGCAGAAGGTTATATCCAGAAATGCACTGGCTATTACCATCGATCAGTATCAGCAACCTACAAGAGCCTATTTCTTTGCATCAAAAGTATGATCCATCTAGATGACCGTAATTTAGAAGAAGCTGAAAATGCACTTGATCAGCTTTCTGAGGAAATTAAACTGGTGGAAGATTATGGGACACTTGAACTCATAAGAAAAAATATTCAAGCGGATTTTTATATTAAAACTGATAGATTCATTGAAGCCGAGAAACTCCTTTTAACAAATATAGAGGACCAAATTAAGTTTTTTGGAGGAGACACTACCTCTTTATCTGCCATCACCTATCTTTTGTTATCAACGGTTTCATTGAACACGCAAAAGAATCAAAAAGGAAATGTTACTCAACTAGAAAGACTTATTGATCTTTTTCAAACCACGTATAAAAGCGACGAAAAACATCGTTTGCAAGCACTTGCTTGGCGTGTAATGGGGCAAGCTTTGTTGATACAGAAGAAGATACCCGAAGCATTTGCAGCTTTCTTAAAATCCGAAAAGATATATAAGGCAGTCTTTAAAAATCTCAATATTCCTGATGTTGAGCTTCTTTATTTTCAAATTATTGATTCATCTATAAAAAACAACTCTCATAGAGTTGCCGTTGATTACCTTCAGCATTATAAAAATCTTTTTGGGATAGAAAGTACTCGCTATTCAGATCTCCTGGTATCTTTAGATAAAGACATTTAAAATATTGGTAAGCGCATGTTTTTTTTAGTCTTTTTTATCAACGATCCACTCTGCAAAATCTCTATCTGGTGTTTGCAGTTTCTTTTTGAAAGAAAAGAGATACAGCTCTTGTGCCATAGAACAAAAAATATCTAGAGATACTTTTTTACCTGATTCTTTTAAAATAATTGTTATCATTTTGGCCGACTCAATAAAAAAACTTGGGTCTTCTAAAATTGCGGAGGCATGACTTATATCTACCCCTTTATCTTCAATTAAATCATTAATAGAGCAATCTAAAGCTACTGAAATTGCTTGGATGGTTTCTAAAGAAGGTTTTTTAGAAATACCTTTAAGTATGTTATAAACTGCATTTTTCTTCAACCCAGCCATGCGCTCAACCGCAGACACAGAAAGGGATTTGTAGTTAATGTGGCTCTGAATGTTTTTTAAAAGAATATCCGACATCTTTTTCCGTTGACAGTATGTAATTAAAGTGTTACAAATGTGTAATTAATGGTTACACGTGTGTATCTATAATTATAACAATATCACACCTTCGTAGGACTTACACGTCATTTGAAGTATGGGGTATCACTTTGAAGAGAGGTAAACATGCAAAACAGTATCGTAACACCCGATATCTTGGCAGAACGTTGGTGCAAAACAACACGTTATTTGGCTCAACTGAGGTGCAATGGCAAGGGGCCTGCTTATCTTAAAATAGGTAGAAAAATACTATATCGTCTCCAAGACATTGAGTCTTTTGAAGAGAGGAGGCTTCGTCTCCATACAGCAGAAGATTTCTTAGCGTAACAGTTAGCAAAACTTCTTAAAAGGAAGATGACATGGCACGTTTGAACAGTGAAGTAAGTAGCGAATTACCAAAGGCTGTTGCTGAGATCGGGAAGATATCCATCACTGGTAATATTGTTCCGCCTTTATGGTTTAAGACCATTACCTTTGAGTCAGGAAAGCCTGATACAAATTCAATCCTTATTCTCTCTGATATTTTGTACTGGTATCGTCCGACTGAGCTTCGTAATGAACATACAGGATTTGTAATTGGTTACCGCAAGAAGTTCCAGGAAGATTTGTTAAGGCGCTCATACGCCGATTTTGAAGTGCAATTTGGTCTCTCTAAAAAACAATGCCAAGAATGTCTGCGCCGTCTTGAAAATTTAGGTGTCATTAAACGTATTTTTAGGACCCTTCATAGCAGAGCAGGGCGCTTAAATAACGTTATGTATATCGACCTCGTTCCTTCTGTTGTTCAAAGACTAACGACGATGACCCATGAAACACCTGTGTTTTCAAAGGAAGCCGCCCCTATGGAAGATGAGATACCCCCCTATGGAGATCAGGCTCCACAGGTATGGAATTCAAACTCCATAGGTGATGACGTAGAAAGACCCCCCTATGGAGATCAAGCTCCACATCATATAAAGGATACAAATACTACTTCAAATATTTCTTCTCTCTCCTCTTCAAAAGATGATTCTGAAGTACCTAGTCAAGCGGAATTGAAAAATGAGGGAGGGGAAGAATCTCTTTCAGGAAAAATGCTTTCAATCTGGAATAAGCTTGTTTCAGAAAAATCCATCACCACAGCCAATAAGTTTTTATCGAAACAATTGGAGGCTGCATTGCATGACCAGCTGGAAGGGGACCTCCAGAACTGGGAGACCGTTTGTAATAATTTTAAATCATCAAAGTTTCTCATGGGTGAAGCTGATAAAGTTGCCTTTAAGCCGAATCTTTCTTGGCTCGTAAGTCCAAAAGAACCCCGTGTGGCCAATGTATTTTCAAAGAGTCAATGGACGTTTGATGACCGTGAATCCTTCGGCAAGTCCTCCTTGGATTTTGATGAAATTGAAAGCAGCATCGAATCAATCAATGAGCCTGAAATATGCAAGAAAGTCCGTCACTTTGTTTTTAAGAGGAACCCGGGTTTTTACCACGGTTATATTCGTCAGGCTGAGATTGAGGTTAAAGGGAGCTGTTTATATATCATCCACCCCAATGGATTCTGCCGCGACAAAATCGAACAAGATTTTGGTATGACTTTGAGGGATTTTCTGAAGGAAAATAGCAGTATGAAATTAGAAATTAAAGGACCAAACAAATAAATGATTCAATCCAAAGAGTGATCAATTAGGTATCCAATGCTTGGCGGCGCGGCACCTAATTGATCGGAAGATAAACGGATAAATCCGTTCCTTCGTATCAACTCCCCCTTTTAACAGAAAGGAATAGATATGCATAACATATCACTCATTTCATCAAAAAAATCAAGACAGTTTTCAGCAGCGTTATCTGCTGCCCAAAGCTTTGCAGAGAAACATCCCTCAGCTTTTCCTGCAAAAACCCTGCGTGATGGTGTCCCTTCTCTTGCATTGCGTAGTCCCTCTTGCCCAGGCACCACTCATGTGGCTTCCGCCCACTTTTTAACCTCCGAGGTGCCTGGGAATTTGATTGGCTATTTAGGCCTAAAACAAGGAATGAAAATATGAGTTCAAAACATCGTATTGGTTTCGATCTCGAAGCCCCCATTAAATTCCTAGGTATGACCAAGGATGAGCTTGGATTGCTCTTTGTCGGCATTATTGTCTATGCACTCAGTGACAATAAGCTCATCGGTATTATTGCTGTCTTTGCATGTGTTGCCGCCATCATTTTTATTAAGCGCTTTAAAAAGGCGACCGGAGGGTTTCGTATGGGAACTCTTATTTGGTGGCATACGGGTCTGTCCAGCGGACGCTCCAGTCTTCCTCCTTCATCAACAAGGATCATCAATTAATGCATTTAGATATCAAAAACAAAGTCACAGAGCATGTTTTAAAGCAAAGAAACTTTGCTTACGTCATGTGTGGCTTTCTAATGGTAGTCACATTAATTTTGCTATCAAAAGCTCTGAGCAAGAATGAAAAGGTCATTATTGTGCCTTCTTTAAATGAGCCTCAAAAACAATACCATCTTGATGGCAAACACATCCCAGATAACTACCTTGTGGACTGGGGTTTTACTTTACTAGGAGATCTTTTCACAGCGAATCCCAAGACCATTCAAAAGAAAAACCAAACCTTTTTGCAAATGGCCATTAGTTCCTCTGGATTAGCAGAAAATTTAGAGAACACAGAGAAGGCCTTAAAAAAAGATAATATCAGCACCGCCTTTTACCCTGAAAAAGCTCACATCGATCGCTCTCATCATGAACTCATTATTGAAGGAAACTTCTTATCTTATTTTGGTCGCAGTCAAAAGCCAGTCGTGACTAAAAAGAAATTTGCCCTTGGTTGGAAGATCCTATCAAGGGGACAAGTAGCCGTTAGAACTCTCAAGGAGATTAAAGATGAAAAATAAACTACTAACTCTCTTGTTATGCAGCACAGCAGTGCAAGCTGCATCGGATATAGATTCGTCTAAAGTCCAGCATTATACTATTAGCAATACAGGACTCACGCGCATTTCCATTGAGAATGACGCTATCAAAGACATGTTTGCATATCCATCAACTGCTTATGACAGCTTAAACCTGCATGAATCAGGGCACCTATTTGTTGCTCCGGCAGGTATTAGTGAGCCTATTTATTTAACAATGATTCTAAACTCCGGGGAAACGCAGGACTTGAAACTGGACTTTGCTCGCAAAGCACCACGTCCGTTAATTCTAAAACACAAAGATGAAAAAAGGGCTTCTAAGGAGCAGATTGATAGGTGGTTATCTGTTGCTCTGCTTGGGGAAACACCAAGGGGGTTCCGGCGTGAAAGTCCAAAGCACGATAAGCGTGTGAGTGAATATGCCACAGCCCGAGAAATCGACAGGTTTTCAAACGGCTCCTATGAAATATCACTTTGCAAAATCATATCTAAAAACCCAGAAACGATAACTATTACCCCTGAGCTTTTCATTGATCAAGATGAAGGGGGGCGAGTTTCCATACCTCAAATTACTTCTTATGGGGAAGCCACATTGGCAATCATCAAAAAAACAACAGGGAAAAAATAATGAAACAATTTATAAACCTTACAAAAAGAAAAGTTAATACCTTCAAAACAGTTCTCTTCCTTGCAGGCTGCGTCTATAGCACCTCTGCCTATTGCTCGCTCGTTGAGAAATTTGGGGCTGAAGTAGACAAAATTGATGCGGGTATGATGGGAAAAGTAGTTGGTACAGGCGTTTTGGCGGCCTTTGCTTTTGGGGCTTATAAAATTATCGATAATATCAGTGTTCAACTAGGGATGGCCTTTATGGGGCTAGGCTTTGGTATAGCTTTCCTTGCCGATCACCTAATTCAACAATTCTTTGGCGGCTAAAGGGATACTGTGATGAAAAAACTATTCAACTTTCTTCGCTTGAAGGAACAGGACAGCTCTAAAGAGGTAAAAAAGAAACAGCTCCTTATTCTCCTCTTTGCGGTTCTGTGTGTTCTCGGGGTGGTCTATTTTCTGTTTTCTGGCTTTTCAAAAGTGACACAGGGTAAAGACGTTGCAGAAAAGTCTAAGCGAGTGGTCATTGGTAATCTTGTCAGCGAAAAAGATATTTGGGCAGCACGTCTTGAAGGTCAGGTCCTTAAAATGGCTGAGATTGCGCAGAGGTTTAAACAACAAAACGACCTTCAGGAAGAGCGCCTTAAAAACTTGGAAGACGCCCTCATTTCCAGAGAAAAAACAAAAGGTCAGAACCTTGCAAAAAGAACAGAGAAGCATAATACGCTCAAACCCAGTGGAAAGACTGTTGGCTCTATGGGGTTTAACACCTCAAGTATCTCACCAGAAAAACCCCAGAGTGCGCCTGTTATCGAAAACACCTTCCCCCATGAAAGTAAAACAGTTCCTTCAGGTAAAGGAATGCCAACCCTTAAGAAAATATTGCACTTCAGCATAGGATCTCATGATCATTTTCATAATGCTAATGACTATGTGGTTGCAGGAACATATTCCAAAGCTGTCTTAACCTCTGGTGTTGTGGCTTCCACATCTATTTCTGCCCAAGGAAATCCGCAACCTATTATGATGCGTTTGGGTGATCAAGGAAATCTTCCCCGTGGCTGGAAATCCAAGCTCAAAGATGCCGTGATGATTGGTAGTTGTTATGGGGATCTTTCCTCGGAACGTGCCATGTGCCGTATCCACACCCTTTCTTTTGTTGAGGCCAATGGCCGTACTGTTGAAAAGCAAGTTGAGGGCTGGGTTATTGGCGAAGATGGCGCACCGGGCCTTCGAGGACTCGTTGTAGATAAAGCTGGAAAAGTTGTCCGAGAGGCCTTTGTTGCCGGCATGCTCTCCGGCATGAGTAATTTCGTAAAATCTCAAGCACAAAGCGCTGTCTTTCCTGTCTCCCCTTTTGGGCAAACTAATGCCCTTAAAACAGAAGGTGTTATCAAGAGTAGTATTGGAGATGGCGCGTCTAATGCCCTTGAAAAACTAGCTGACTTTAGCATCAAACGGGCAGAATCCATGAGTCCGGTTCTTGTGGTTCATCCAGGCCGTGTAGTGGATGTGGTCTTTAAAAAGGGTTTTGACTTAAATCCTGTAACAAATAAAAATCTTCGTCCCGTTAGCACATCATCAAATTCTCAAGGAGGAAATTAATATGTCCCGAACCATAGCTATATTATCCCTGTTATCTCTTTCAGCCTGTTCTACCTATCAAGAAACCTTTGACTGCCCTGTGGGAGAAGGCGTGCGATGTGCCTCTTTATCTACGATCAACACTAAAATGACCAAGGGAGAAATTCAAGTAGAAGAAGCTTCTCTACAAGCAAACACAACGTACCTTGGTTATGATTTTTCAGCAGGGTTAAAGGGGTAATTATGTTTAAAGAGCTCGGTGAAAAAGTAGCAAAAGTTTTCGGTGAAGGCACTCAAGGTATTAATACAGAACATGTACCCTTGGGATCTATGAATGTTTATGTCGATAAGTTTTGGAAGTACCTTCCTTATGATACCTATGATTCAGAAACACAACTTTTTTTGAATCGTGGCGCTACAGGTTTTGTTCTATTGGGCACGCCTATTGCTGGGGCAAGCTTGAACGATCAAAATAAAATCGATAAGTTCTTTACGCAAAAGGGGAATTTACCTGAAGGATGCTCCATGCAGTTCCTGCTTGTGGCAACGCCTCGCATTGAAAAAAAATTAGATTATTGGAAGAGCTATCGAACCAACCCTAAGTTTCAGGCACTCACACAAAGACGTTACGATTATCTCACTTCAAAAGCCTTTGATAAGAAGGATCCTGTTCGTGATTTTAAGGTCTTAATTTCATACACACTGCCAGAAGTTATTACATCTCCCATTGAAAAAGAAGAACTCGTTCGTCTGCGTGAAAACCTTCAAGGCTCCCTTGAAAAAATTGGCCTTTATACCAAGCCGCTAGATGATAAAGAGCTCATTCAAGAAGTTGGGAATATCTTGAACTTTGATCAAAAGACCCAAGATGAAGAGTCTTGGTATTCGGAACATGAAGAAATTTCAAGGCTCATTCCTTCCTTTGATATAGATGGACGTCTCCGAAAGGATGGCTTGTACCTTAAAGATAATAAATTCGTTGCCCATACGTTTTTGCCTCGAGCTACGCCCAAGATGTGGGCTTTGGGGCATATGGATAAGCTTTTTGGAGATGTTTTGCGGGGCGGTGAAACAATCCCTTGTTCCTTTCTTATGCACTATGGTTTTACGGTTTGTAAGGATCAAACGATTCAAAAAAGGCGTGCTGAACTTAAACGAGAGAGTCTTGGGAAGACTTTAAAGAGTCCCCTTGCAAAGTGGCAAGTTGGCATTGAGAACGATTTTGCAGAAGCAAATGAAGTGTTAAAAGAGATTCAAAAAGGGGAACGTGTCATTGATGCATGCTTGTCCCTTACGACTTTTTCAGAATCAAAAGACCTGTCAAAGATCAAAAGTACCGTTGAATCCATCTGGAACGAATATGGTTGGTCTTCTGAAAGTGCCAGCTACAATCATTTGAATCTCTTCCTAGCCTCTCTGCCCATGACATGGACAACGGATACGGTCTCTAATGTCTTTGGATTAAAGAAACAAATTGTAGGGGCTGGATCTACCTTAAAGGGTCTGGGGGTCACCCGAAAAACCATCACGAAAGAGCCTCAAAATCTTTTGCCCGTTGTGGCTGAATGGACAGGTCAAAGAGCACCAGGTATTCCCCTTGTAGGACGACGCGGTCAGCTAGCCTTCTGGAGTCCCTTTGATGGGCGTTTTATTCCGGGAAAGGCCATGTACAAAACACCTGGTGATTTTAACTTTTGTATTACAGGCGTTCCGGGATCTGGGAAAAGCTTTTTGTGTAATGAGCTGATCATGAACACCATCGCTGTTGGTGGTAAAGCTTTTATTCTCGACAAAGGGGAGTCCTTTAAAAACCTCTGCCTTTCCCTTGGTGGCCATCATATTAACTTTGACCATACAACGGATTTTTCCTTGAATCCTTTTACCCATATTCCGGAAGGCCATACAACAGACGAAATTGACTCACGTACTGAGCTTATGTCCGGCTTTCAAAGTATCTTACGCCAAATGGCTTTTCCTTCCGGGAAACAATCCGATGCGGAGGAAAGTTTCTTAAAAGAATCCTTATATCAAATTTGGAATGAAAAAAAATCACAGGGATGCATAGATGATATTTATGAGCTTTTGAATGCTCATAAGGATATGAGAGCTCAAGACATTGCCCGGTGCTTGCTAGATTTTACGTCCAAAGGTATTTATGGAAATTTCTTTAACCCTCCCGCAAATATTGATGTGAACTCAGATTTTGTTGTTATTGAAACTCACAACTTAAAAGAGCCCTTAAAAAGCGTCATGGTCATGATGATGATGGTTCAAGTTTGGCAACGGATGATCAACTCAAGCCGGAAATTCCCCTTCCTCGTCCTAATTGATGAAGGCTGGGATTTATTGCGCGGTAAAGCAACGGGAGACTTTTTAGAGGCCATGGCCTTAACGTCAAGGAAGTATCGCTTTTCCCTTGGGGTTGCCACTCAATCCTTAGAGCACTTTTTTAAGGATGGTTTAACGGGACCCAAAGCTGCATGGGAAAATAGCGCCTGGAAAATCATCTTTAACCAAGCGGCAGATACTCTTTCAGGCCTCAAAGAACACCCACAACTGAAAGAGCTCTTAAAGGACTCTTATCGGGAAACGATGTTGAGATCCTTAAAACCGGCTGAAGGTTTCAGTGAAATGGTTTTGCATCATTCATTAGTTCAGGGGGTTCCTTGTCGCTTGTACTGCGATGATTATAGCACCCTCCTTTATAGTACGGATTCCGACGAGGTCGCTCTTTTGAGGGATCTTCAAGCTTCAGGTAAAAACCTAGATGAGAGTATCCGGTGTGTTTTAGATAGTCGAGAGAAAGAGGCTTCTTAATGATCAAGCGTTATCCATTTTTAGCCTTTCTTCTCTCCACCTCTATTGAAGCAAAAACATTTGCTGATATTGGTCACTCTTTTGACATTGCTGAAGAGAGCTTCTTAACCATGATTCAACGACGTGTTCAGCAGGCTACTAGTGCTGGAAAATTGGAAGGTATGGAAGAGGATATTAAAAAGCGCGTAAAAGAACGTGTGCTAAATCCACTTCCCGTTGAGGGAATAGAAAAAACCCAAGAGGAAAGATCATATTATTTTGATCCCTCCATCACGGTCGAGAGTGATATTAGGGATCACAAAGGAGCCATCATCCATGCCAAAGGAACGAAGGTGAATCCCCTTAAAACCTTTTCTTGGGGTATCCCTTTATTGCTCATTGATGGCTCTGATTCAGAACAAGTTTCTTGGGCGTTAGCTCAAACAGGTAAGGTGGTTTTAGTTAAAGGGTCTCCCATAGAGCTTTACCGAAAAACGGGCCGTCGTTTTTACTTTGATCAGGGCGGTAAGATCATCGAGAAATTTCAAATTCATCACGTTCCTGCACGCATTAGCCAGGATGGACTCAATCTATTAATCCAAGAACTAAAGGAAATAAAATGAACTTAGCTTTTATAAACAACAACCAAATTGACACACCATCTCATTATGTTGGGGGACGTGTCATTGAACCCATTGATGTTATCGAATCATGGGGGCTCAACCACCACCTTGCGTGCACTTTAAAATATATTTGCAGAGCCGGTCACAAGGACTGTGAAGCGCAAGACCTGCAAAAGGCTTTGTGGTACTTAGATCGTTTTTTAAGGCGCTGTGTGCAAGGTGTTTCAGAAAGTTATATAACAACACCTAATGAATTTAAGATCCTCGATATCGCTTTAGATTGGGAACTTGGTTGTGATTTAACCATGGCTTTGGAGCACCTTTATGATTCAACAAAAAGTCGTTCAGCTTATCACGTTGAAGCGGCTCAAAAGTTCATCATAAACCATCTTAAAAACCTTAAGAGAAAATCTAGTTAGGGTTTCATGATGCGGCTAATCTTCTTTCTTACTACTATTATTTGGGTTGGAACGTCTCCAATAAGCTCTGCTAAAGCTAATTGTGTTGGGCGTTTTTTAAACCCCATAAGTGATGTTTGCTGGAGCTGTATTTTTCCGCTCAAGATTGCAAGTCTCACTGTGGTCGGAGGGGATGTGTCTGACCCCGAGGAAGGGCAACAGCCGATCATTTGCTGGTGCAAACGGCCTCCTATTCCCTATGATATTCCCGGCATTCCAATTTCCTATTGGGAACCTGCTCGTCTCGTTGATGTCACGAGAACGCCTTATTGCTTTATTAATCTTGGCGGCGTTCAGTTAATGAATACGGGTGTCATTGATCGGGGACACACCAGTGATGATGATGGCGATGGTCAAAAGCGTAGCTTTTATAACGTACATTGGTATATCTATCCCATTCTTTACATCCTTGAAGTTCTAACGGATTTTGTGTGCATTGAGTCTGGCAGTATTGATGTCGGTTATCTAACAGAGATTGATCCCTTTTGGAATGATGACGAAAAGAATGCCATTTTAAATCCCGAAGCTATTCTTTTTGGTAACCCCATTGCACAAGCGGCTTGTGTTGTGGATTGCGTTACCTCATCCGTTGGCATGCCATTGGATATATTGTTTTGGTGCAATGGCTGCCAAGGTAGCATTTACCCTTTTACAGGAACGGTAAATGATCACTCTGGGGGTGTTCAAGCAAGTCTTCTTGTTATGGGTCGCTTTATGGCCAAGCTTCATCGAGAGGGGCTTTTAAAAGGCTACATCGGTATTCAAGGCCTTTGTGATAAATACCCGATGCCTATCATTAAGAAATCACAATATCGCACTCAAATGACCTATCCCATTCCTCAAACTAATAAATGTCAAGCCTTTGGGGCAACGGAAATGTTCTGGCAGCCAGGGCATGAATATCCCTTTAAAGGGGAAGACTTTGGTTACCTCATTTGGCGAAAAAGGGACTGCTGTTTATTATGAAATATCTTCTTATCTTCCTGTCTATTATCTCACCCATGCAAGCAACGGATTACACCCGAATGGCCCAAGACATTGCTCGTGAGTCGGTTTCTCAACGGGAATCTGCCCTAGGCGATGCCCAACATCTTATCGAAAACACAAAAAATGAAAAGTACCCCTCCTTTTTTGGCTTTGCTGAAGAAACCAAGGAGCCTGTTTTTAAAACCAATGACGTTGTTCCGCTTAAAGAAAAGGGAAAAACATGTCATGCCTCAAAAATAGAACCCAATTCACCCAAGGCACGGTACCAAGGGGACAGTGGGCTTTATATCTTTGTCAGTTTCTCTTTGTCCGATGAAATCCTTAAAGCTCTATCTCAGCAAGCAAAAGCTATGGGTGGCAACCTCGTTATTCAAGGGCTGGTGAATAATTCTTTCAAGGAAACACAAGCTCGGCTCAGAACTCTTGGTATCCCCATTGATATCGACCCAACGTTGTTTGAGCGTTTCGAGGTAAAGCGTATTCCGACCTTTGTGTTAACGGAAATCAAGGATGGAGACATTAAAGGACCCTATGACAAGGTGACGGGGAATGTTTCGGTACAATCAGCCCTTGAGTTATTTGCCGTGGAAGGGGAACTCCTAGAGGCGGCTCAAAGCCTTCTTCAATCAAAAAAAGAGGGGAACATATGAATCGGTTTATGGCCTTGGTTGCAGTCTTGTCTGTCCCTTTTGTTTCCCTGGCAAACGATGAGCTTTCTTATGCTGACGGTAAGGGTCTTGGAGAAAGTTTAATACAGGGCCCTAATGCTCTTAAAACGGAGGATGTTCCTGAGTATCAAGGGGCAGATGTTCCCGAAACTGATTATCAAGAGAACTTTCACAAAATGGGTGATGCCGCTACAGAAATGACTCACGATCCTGAAAATCAAACAGGGGCAGCGGTCATAAATAGCCAAAAGGAAAGGTTAGAGCACGATTTCCGTATTACGGAAGATGACCCTCTCATCCAACATTCCAATGAAATTAATAGAAACCCCCTTTCAGTAATTGGTGGCGAAGCTGAGAGAAAAACTGGCGGAACAAAAGAGGTCGTTGAAACTACCCATGTGTGTGAGGAGAGTGCTGAAGAAGCGATCTATACCTGTGATCAAACACGCAGTATTGAGCTTAAAGACAGAGACGTTGCTGAGTATGAATTAAACTTCTGGTACCGACCTCAGGATTTCAGCCCCATGCTCAATATGAACATCATCACGGATACGGCTCTTTATGGCAATCAGTGGAATCAAGGCGGAAGCCCCCGTGCAAAAGACATGAGTGGCGGTGTTTCAAACCCCTTTCCATCAGAACTCCGTGATCGCATTATCTCCATTAAGTTAAAATCTGCCCTGAGCAATCCATGTGGTGGGGGGAGCATGAGTTTTGATGCGAAGGGAAACTTTTATTACCGTGGAGGATGTGGCGCAGGAAACCACCATCGCACCCATATCGGCACAGCAATTATTAGCTACCACGCACCTTTAACAGAAGAAGACATGATTGAACGAGTTGAGGATGGTTGTGCGTCTTACGAAGCTATCTCTAACCAAGGTCTTTGCCGTTACGGAGAAGAAGAAATTTTTGAAGGGGCTGAAACAAGGGAGTTCTGCGATGGAGATGACTGCATTTCTGTAGCAAGAGACTGGTGGAAACGCCAGCGAACCTATCATTGTAAACACCCATCCAAAGACAATTGTGGCCCTTTTAGATCTGCTGGTTGTGAGCAAACAAAAGCGAACTGCAAAACCCGTGTTGGAGATTTTTGCGTAGAACATCAAAAAACATTCTTATGCCGTTCTGAAAAACTCGGCAATGGCATTACTAAAATTGGCGGCGATGTTCCTTTTTGTTTGGACGGAAACTGTGATGATCGCAGTTGGTCAGCCAACACAGATTTTGCCGAAGCTATGTCAAAGATGTCTGTGTTTCGTGAAATATCTAAAGATATGGATGCTGAGAATGCCACAGTATTTCGAGGCACCGGCATGAAATGCTCTAAATCAACCATGAGCTTTCAAGATTGTTGTGGCAGTGGAGGCTGGGGCCGCTCTGTTGGGTTGGGTCAAAACTGCTCTGAAGATGAAAAGAATCTCAAAAAAGAGCGTGATGCCAATAAATGTATTCGTGTTGGAACGTACTGCTCTCAAAAAGAAGATGTCACAAAAATTTGTTTAACCAAAAAAACGTCTTTTTGTTGCTTCGGATCAAAGCTAGCTAAAATCGTACATGAGCAAGGAAGAAGCCAGCTCGGTATTGGGTTGGGTGATGCGGAACATCCCGATTGCCGACCTTTTACTGTTACCGAACTTCAAAATATTGATTTCAGCAAAATTGATCTTAGCGAGCTTTATAGCGAAATTCGAGCCAAAACAAATATCGATAATGTGGCTAAGGCTGCCAGAAACCTTGGTGAAAATTGGCAATCAAAAATTAAGGCTGCGAAGAAAGAAAACGGAAAGGTCAAAGCATCTGACCTCCATCAAACAAAGGAAAAATCCGATGTCTCTTTATAAAATACCTTGTGTCCTTTTGCTGAGTTTAAGCAGCGTTCATGCATCAGAGATGGATAAACCCAAAGGATGGCTTTGGTACCAAGACCCCGTAATGCCTAAGGAGAAGATTGAAAAACCCCTTGAGAAGAAGGAGTCTTCTCCATCTGTTAGTCAAAAACCCCTCAGTGCAACAGAGCGTTTGGAAGAACAAAAGAAGGCTTTTGAAGAGGCTAAGGCTTTAGCCATTCTTGAACCGACATTAGAGAATGTAGCCAATGCACAAAGGCATCATAATTTTATTATGGCTCAAGCTAGTGATTTCCAAAAAAGTTGGACGACAGCAGAGCTTATTAATCCAGGATATGAAAAAATTGTAACAAGCCCCGGGTCTTTAAAAATCAAGGAAGAACAGGATGAGGCTTCCCTATCAAATGATCTCAAGATTCTTTCAAAAGAGTTTGGCCTTATCTTTGCCTTTAAGCCGGATTGTCCTTATTGCCATCAATTTGCCCCTCTTGTAAAACAGTTCGCCGTAGAACATGGCTTTGATGTCCAAGGTCTCTCAAAAGGGGATGAGTGTTTTGAGGCGATGACCTGTAGCAAAAACGAATCCGCCCTTTTAGCTGTAAATCCTAAACTTGAGTTCCCCATGCTGTATTTGGCCAATCCTAAAACCAATGAAGTGATTCCTGTTGCGCATGGTTATATCGGTCTTGATGCACTGATGACGAATATGAAATACGTTATTTCCTACTTAAAAAATGAAGGACAGTTCTAATGAAAAAACTAACCACTTATTTTGTCATCTCTGTACTTTCCCTTTGTGGCCAGCCTCTTTTTGGTAGCAAAATGTCTGATATGATTTCTCATCTAGGGAATGCAAGTAATTTTAATGCTGCGGGATCTTTTAGAGATCAATCAACGGGTCATTATACCGCTGGCGGTATGATGGTTCGTCAACGGAATCGTACCATAAATCCTCTCAATATCCGGCTTCCTCAAATGGGTATGTCCTGTGGTGATTTTGATATGCGTTTCGGTGGTATTAGCTTTATTCAAACAGATCAGCTTGTGGATACGCTCAAAGCAACCGCTCAGGGTGTTCCTGCTTATGCCCTTCAACTGGCACTGAAGACTACGTGTCCTCAGTGCGAAGGCACTATGCGGAGTATTCAAAAAGTCCTAGAGGATATGAATGCCTTGCTTCTAGGGGACTGTCATTCAAGACAACAGATGCTTGAGGCTGTTATTCCGACGGGAACAGCGATGCATGAAAAGGTTTGTGAGGATATTACAAAATCTGGTGGAGGAAACCACGATTTCTTTGGTACCAGAAAACGTTGCCAAGGAAAGGATAAAGTGAATGCGAAAATCGATGAAGCCCGCGAAAGGTATCCTGATCTTCTCGTGGGTGAGTTCAATCTTGTGTGGACAGCTCTTAAAAAACTTCCTCGATATGAAAATGATACGGAACTTGCAGAAATGATTATGTCTCTTGTGGGAACGGTGATTTCTAAGAAAGAAGGGCCGTTAAATAAAGAAAACTATAAGGTCACTTTCATTGATCCAAAGGCTGATGAAGATGGGTATTTAGAAGCGTATCTTCAGGGAGGAACTACAAGCAAACTCGTCTGTGATGAGACCTCAAAATGCCTGTCTTTAACAAATAGTCAGCATGTTATCACCCCTGAAAACTCTCTTTCTAATCTCATCATGAAAAACATTAATTCTATGAAGTCAAAGTACTTGAGTGAAGAACCTTTTAGCACTCAGGAGCTGGTATTTTTAAGTGATTCGGTTAATCTCCCCGTTTACAAATATATTCAAATTACAGCGTCTTCTGGAGCTCATTGGCCCCTTCAAAAAGCCTCTCAGTATTTCGCCTTTGCCATTCTGTTAAAACAGTTTGAAGAGGTTGCAGCAGAAGTCTTACAAGCTGTCTCTGTCCTAGAGTCAGTTCAATTTGACACAACAATCACACAAGAGTTTAAGAAGCGCTTAGAGTTAGCAAGGACGCGTCTTCAACAAAAGATAGCAACCTTAGATGGCCGTGAGATCTGGATGATCGATAAGCTCATTCGGTCCAAGGAAGATGAGATTCGAGCCAATTATGATTTGGAGGGGACTATTTAATGGATACTCTTCATACATATGGTGGTGGCCATCTCCTTTATAATGTCTTTAATGGTGTTGCCTATCTTACCAATCCAGAGCTTCCCTTTTGGGGAAAAATGTTGGGCTTCTCGACTCTTATTGGCTTAATGTGGGCCTCTATGATTGCTCTTGCAAAAGTTGACATTGGGTTGTTTGCAAAGAAATGGTTCATTCCTTCTTTCCTCCTTTTAAATGTCCTTCTTATTCCGCGCACGACTCTCAATATTGTTGATGAAGTTGATCCAACTTTTGGGGCTGATCGCGTTGATAATCTCCCCGTTGGGCTTGTGGCTATTCTTGGGGCGTCTTCACTGTTTTCAAGAGCATTAGTTGAAGCCTATGAAGATGTTTTTCAGACCGCTGACTTGTCGCGTTTTACAAAGACAGGCTTTGCCTTTTCATCAAGATTAACTAAAGAAGCTCGAACCCTGCGTATTGCCGATCCGCGGATTCGTCAGAACATAAAAGATTGGACGGACCAATGTATTTGGCTACCCTATTTGAAAACAAACATTGGAGGGAAAAGAGAATCAGCCAGGACAAGTGATGACCTTATTTCTTGGGTTGAAGAAAATGGACATCCCTCCCTTGGAACCTATTGGCGAAATGAAGACGGGTCTCAGACTTATAGAACCTGTAAAGTGTCAGCTCCTCTTATTCGAGAGGCCATGACAGCACAAGGCCAACGAGGTTTTAGTGCCCTTGGGGCAAAGCTTTTTGGCTTTAGACCAAAAGGTGTCGATATGGATGGCTTTAAACCCATAATGCAAGAAGCGTGGCAAATGATTTCCAAGTCAACGAAATCAGCCTCACAGCAAGTCCAACAAATGATGGTGGTGAACGCTCAAAAAGAAGCCTTTGATGATTCTAGGGAAAAGTTTAAATATCCAAGACTTCATCCGGAGCTTGTTTCTATTAACGCCGCAAGAGCTTTGGAAACACAGGGAATGACAGGCATGATGAATGCATTTACGTCCTCAGTGACCATGCCTCTTCTTCAAGCCACCATGTTAGGCTTATTGTGTCTGTTGTTTGTGATCATTGTTGGTTTTTACTTCATGCCTGGAGGAATTAACAAATTTTGGTTGTTTGTAAAACTGATGTTCAGTTTTCAACTTTGGCCAGTGCTGTCCTCTATGCTTAATTCACTCTCTTTGTTTTGGCTTAGAAAATCATCAGAAGATGCTTTGCAAGGTGTTGAGGGATTTACGATCGCCACAATATCTGGTCTTTCTGATTCTGCGTTTTCTGTAGGAACTTGGGCCGCTGGAATGCAACTCATGGTTCCAGTCTTAGCGTGGGGTGTTGTGAGTGGATCTCCCTATGTGATGTCAACAATTGTTGGTGGCTTAACGTCAGGCCTTCAAGGACTTTCTAGTAAGTATGCTGGAGAGGCCGCTGATGGTAATATCTCCATGGGCAATCAAAACTTCTTTAATGAAAGTGTTGCGTCAAGGTCTGTTGCTCAACAAAATCATGTGGGTAGCAGTGGCTTTGCAGGTAGTCTTAACACAGGAAGCCAGACCATAACAAATGCTGCTAACGGCAATGATTATATTGCGGAAAATTCCAGCACCTTAAGGGAGAGCTATTCAAGTTCAGGTGTTATGTCTTCTGCTATCGGAAATACTCTCCGCGATTCTGAAGCGTTAACAGAGCAAAAATCTCACAACTTTAATGATGCGCTTTCTGATACGTCAGGTGAACTCCTCTCTTTTAACAAGAAACTTGCCAATGGGAATACAATAACAAATGGAGCCAGCACCAGCTCTCAAGCAAGTATCCAAAAGACAGCCGCAGATACTCAAAACCTTATAAACGATATTGCAAAGAACCATGGTGTGAGTGCTCAAACAGTTGTTGATGCCACTGCGCGCGGTGGATTTGGTGGCAGTATTCTTGGTTTTGAATTAGGAGCATCTGCTAGCACATCTACAAGCGCAGCAAATAATGAGGTGATTGCTAAAATTCAAAACTCTACACAAGGAAAGCAACTTGCTGAGAACCTCTCAACCCTAACGCAATACGCCACGGATCATCGAGGACAAATAACAGACTCTTCTGGAAATGAGATGACAGATAGTTTGACCCACAGCTTTAATAAAACACAAGCAGCTTCTGAAGCTTATAACCATTCTTATACAAAAACAAAGAATTTAGAAAATATGAAAAGTTATAATGATCAAAAACAAGTGGGAAGGATGGCAAATGAAAACGATCCTTTCCTTAATTATGTATCTAAGCAAACAGGTCTATCTAAGGCTGACATCGTACCGTTCTTAAACAAGGGGGGGCGAGAAGTCGATGGTCTTAAAAGTGGATTCATGAAAGGAAAAGAGGAAATGTTACGTGCAAGGGTTGGTAATATCGACCATGTATTGGATAAGGGGGAAATCCAAAAGTTTATGTCAGATGTTCCTACCATTAACAAAACTGGACGAGATGTTGTGCAAAACAAAATTGATATGGCAGGGTTTAAAACGGCTCCACAATTAGCAGGGGAAGTTAATGTTATTAAAGCAGAGGCAAGAGACCAAATAAAGTTCCAAGATAGATCTATTGATAATCAAAGAGCTGTCATGTCAGAGCATAATAAGCAACGAAATGGGGAATTTCAATTCAGGAATAATCAAACCAACGTTAGACGTCAATTTGAAAAAGGAGCTGGTGATATTGGCGGAACTGTCAAATCATTATCTGGAGAACAAACTGCCGAAGAACGAGAGTTCAAAAAGCTGAGCAACAGAGGATGAAGTAGATGCACTTACTATCGCGTTGGAAAAATACCAGCCAATCCATAAAGAGGCGAAGCCAAATTTCCAGGCGATGTTCTAATATGATCATCAATGGAAGCTTGGTTCAAATTTGCCTCTGGAATATTATTTTTAGGGCTAGAAGCGAGTTCAAATCGCCCAAATCTTGTGATGGGAGCTACGAGGAGAGGGAAGAGGAAACAAATCGCTCCATAGCCATAAATTTGTCCGAACGGAATGAAGATAGCAAAAGAAATGCTTCTAATCAAAAACATCCAAAGATTATATTTATCCATACTTTTTGGAGTTGTTTTAGCTATACGAAAAAATACTTGAGACTTATAGGTAGATTCTTTCATTTTAAAAATAAAGAAAATTGCATCCATCAGCAGAATCCCTGTGGGGAAGGCAATCAATGTGATAAAGGGATCCTTGATCACCAGGAAGGCAAACAGCAGAAACATAAGCCCTGTCAATCGGCTGATGGTCTTCAAAGGGTGAAAAGCCTCGCTATTTTCAAAGGCCTTGATAAACCACTTTGGGATCCAAGTACGTTTCTGTTTGGAGTGTGCATATTTAGACATCTAACTTCCCTGAAAAGTCTTATTAGCTCTACTCTCAGTTTAACATTTTCAACGCCCATCACAAAGTAAAAAGGATATAAAAATGGCTAAAAACTTAGTTCGAGGCGGACAACTTCATATCCATAACTTGAGGATGATTAAACAAGTTCTCAGTGTTGGACTTGTTGTTTCTTTTTTAATAGGCGGCAGTGTTTTGGCCTGGAAAACTTGGAATAGTATTCCAAGCTATATCTTGCGCCAGTATCTCTCCAGCTATCAAGCTGAGTTCATATTACCTTACAAAAGTGACTCAATGCGTCATAGATTTATGGTTAGTTGGCCTGATGAGTATTACACACAAAAAGTACGCGCAATCGATATTATCCACCATCCTTACACCCACAATATGCGATCTTATGTGGAAGATACCATTAAGAAGCAAGTAACTTCTTCTATCAATGTAACCATTATATGCCTTCTTTTGCTGATGCTGTTCTGGGGCCTAAAGGGACGAAAAAGTTTAAAATCCAAGCGCCTTCGAGGGCAACGTCTTGTTTCTTCCTTTAGGCTGAAGTGGATGATTAAATTACGCCGTAAAGCCTCTCACTTGAAAGTTGAAAAACTCCCCCTCATAAAAAATTCTGAGACAAAACATATCCTCGCCGTTGGAACGACCGGTTCAGGTAAAACAAACCTCTATAATGACCTCTTACCGCAAATAGCAAAGGAGAAGCAAAGATCCTTCGTGATAGATACCACAGGGGATATGATTTCAAAATATTACAACCCTGATCGGGGCGATGTCATCCTCAATCCCTTTGATGGACGATCAGCAAAGTGGGATATAATCCATGAATGTTCCCATGAATATCAATTTGACCACCTTGCTAAATCCATTGTGCCCAAGAACGGAGAGCACTCAGATCCTCTCTGGCAAAATGGATCGGCAAAGCTCTTCTCCGTAGGACTTCAAAAAGCACAACAGCGGGATATTTCCCCGAAAGAACTTCATCGCATTTTGATTAAATCTTCTTTGAAAGAATTTGGGGCCTTCTTCTGGGGAACCGATGCTTATCCTTTTGCGGACCCAGCGGGTGAGCGAACAACTTTGAGTTTCAGATCAACCCTCAGCAGTAGCGTTCAGTTTTTAAAACATCTGGGAAAAGGAGAAAAAAGTTTTTCTCTGTCAGATTGGATCAGGGATGAGAGCAAAGAAAACTGGATTTTCGTGACGGCCAATGAAGATATGCTCCACACCTTAAATCCTCTCATTGCCGCTGTTTTTAATTCAGCATCCACATTCTTAATGTCACAAAGTGAATCAAAAGAAAGGTGTGTTTGGTTTATTATGGATGAGTTGCCAGCCATACAGAAGCTACAGTCCCTTCAGGCTCTCTTATCCAAGGGACGAAAATATGGAGCGTGCCTATTTGCAGGTCTTCAAAGTATGTCACAGTTCGATGAAATTTACGGCCACAACGGATCGAAAACAATCCTTAACCTCTTTAACACAAAGTTCTTTTTTAGGAGCGAGGAATCAAAAGCCTGTGAGCAAATTTCAAAATGGTTAGGGGAAGAAGAAATTGAAGAGGCAAAAGAAAGTCTCTCTTATGGTGCTCACCAAATGCGTGATGGAATTTCCCTTAATCAACAAAAGAGCAGACGTCGGCTTGTACTCCCAACAGAGGTGGCGCAATTGCCAGATCTGACCTGTTATCTAAAGTTCCCAGGCAAGTTCCCCATTTCAAAACTCAAGATGAGTTATCACGATCGCAAATCCCTTCATTCCTCATTTGATTTAAAAAACTAAGGAGCCCATTTTATGGAAACTGACCTCACAGACGCCATGAGAAAATTTGATCGCAACACGACAATTTTTCAAAATAAAGTTGATGAAACGATCCAGCTCAAAAAGGAATTGGAGGCGTTAAAAACATCACTTCAAGATGAAATCAGCGAACTCAATGGGTGCCGCAAGAACGTTGAGGATACAATCCGTGAAACAACAAAATCTTCCCATCCTGAGTTGGTGGTGTTGATGACAACATCCCTTTCAAAGCACTTCTCAAAACTTTCTGAGACTGTGGATGGCCTCATGCAAGAGCTCAAATCCTCCCACCAAAAACAAGAGAAAAAAATGAAAAAAGCGAGCCTATATATCTGCCTCGCCTTTTGCTTTGGGAGTCTTCTCAGCGGAACCATCCTCTGGTATTTCTTCCCCCAACAAGTAAACTACTCCCTCAGCCAACGCCACTTTGAGTACCTACGTGAGGGCATCCTATTTCGCCATGCATTTAAAAAGCTATCGCCCCAGGAACAAAAGAACCTTAAGGGCAAAATGGGCGAATATTGGAAAGAGTACTATGAGGAGATTATGCAGAATTAACAGTTATTTAATAAGTTTTTGATATCCTTGATTATCAGCTTAATTTTTTTTAGGAAATAAGGGGATGTTTCAATATTTTAGAACTAGATCAAGGTTAAAATTCTTTGAAACTTATTTAAAGAATGCAACGCCTGAAGATCTTAGTTTGTTAGAAACCAACTTTGCAATGTCAGTTTTTGCTGACATGCCTGCACTTTTAGAAGCAAATGATATATCAGCAGATAAGTTAGGGAATTTTATGGGAACAATGGTTCGTTGGCATAATCTTCAACTAAAGGATTTTGAATCTCAAGACTGTGATCTCATGCGCAAGAGAAGAGAAAAAATGGGGCTGGGAGGTAAAAAAAGACTTCTATGTTTAGATAGTAATGTCTTATTAAAACACTCTCTGACAGAGATAAATCAGTGGAGCGCGTTTTTTGCCCTAAGAATTTTAACGGCATATTTAATGTATTTTTATTACACGGGGATTCTTTATAACTCTCTAAGGCCAAGAGTTTGTAGCATTATGAATATCCTAGAACAGCACCGAGATAGGGAGAGTGCTTACGATAAAATTTATTACTCAATCTTTCCAGGGTATGTATCAGGGAAAGAGTTCTATGCAAGATCAGGCGTTGCTACACCAGAAGAAATATCGCAAGTCGATCCAGATGATCGCATTTATAGAGAAATTTATAGTTCTATTTTTGCAAAAGAACGAAAGGGTGAATTAATAAATTTGGATATTCCCTTCATATGGGGAGAACAAATAAATGAAAATCTCTGACCTCAAAATCCCTTTTCTACTCGTGGCAGCGCTTTCCTTAATTGCTTTGCTACCAATGCCGTATGGTTATTATGTTTTCTTAAGAATTGCCGTCACAGGAGTAGGAGGCTTTACCGCATATTTACGCTACATATCAGATGAAAAAGATTGGATACTCTGGTCTTGTGTTGCCGTAGCTATTCTTTTTAATCCATTCCTCCCTATCCATTTAACAAAAGAAATCTGGATGGTCTTTAATGTGCTGACGGCTGCTTTATTTTCATATTTTTATTGGAAGGATTTATCATGAGTAAAACGGAACAACCTATTATTATTGCACTGGTAGGAAGAGTGGCCTCACGTTTTGATGATATCTACTCTGAAATTGAATTTTGCGGATCACAACTTGGATACAATGTACAGGAAGTTAAAGTATCTGGACTTATTAAAGGAAGTCCCATTAGCACAAAGGAGAAAATCGATAGTGGTAATAACGATATTAATCTATTGAATAAAATTAAGGAAAAGCTGCAAGAGCAAACAGGCGAGAAGAGCATTGTAGTCATAAGTCATCTAAAACGGGAAGAGGAATATAATGAGCTAAAAAATGAAAACAAATATTTTTATGGATTGGGAGTCCACACCTCTCGAAATGATGCAAGACGACGCTTGCGCAGAAAGACTTTTGGTGAGCTTACAGGGGGAAATTTCAAAGAAACGAAGAATAAAAAATTTATTTTTAGAAAAGACTTGGATGAAAAATCGTTAAAAGAAGCGTATATACAAAATCTTATTATTCGAGATGAGGGAGAAGATCTTATTATTCCAGATAAAAAAGAAAATCGTAGAATTGGTCAACAAATGCTTAAAACACTACCTCTTTGTGACTATTTTCTCAATGACTATAGAGGTGATGATTTTAAAGAGCCAATAAAACGTTTTTTGAAACTGATTTTGAAAAAGAACCTATTTGAGCCACCGACAGAAGAAGAAGTAGCAATGAATTGGGCATACACAGCCGCTTGTTGTTCTGTTGATCAATCCCGCCAAGTCGGATCTGCAATTGTTGATTCACATGGCGAATTGTTGGCTAGTGGTTGCAATAATGTGCCTAAATTCCATGGTGGCGTCTATCGTGACACACAAGGCGATGATACAAATGCACGGCATAAAAAGGACTTAATAGAAGATCTAAGCACCTCACTAGAAGAAAAATTTGAACTCAATAAAGAACAAGTTAAGACTTACCTCACAAACAGCAGATTGGGTGATCTTTTAGAATTTTCACAAAATGTCCACGCAGAGCAAACGGCGATTGCTACAGCAGCTTGCAGAGGAGTAAAGCTTCACGGTAGCACTCTATATACAACAACTTTTCCATGTCACCTATGCAGCAAATTAGTCATAGCGGCTGGAATTACAAAAATAATATACTTATGTCCATACAGAAAAAGTTTTGCTTTAGACCTAAATCCTAACGAATTATCGGTTGATGCGTTTGTTCAAAACAAGGTGATTTGCAGAGGATTTATAGGAACTCACCCTCAACGTTTCTATTCATTCTTTCAGTACTCAAGTAAAAGGGAAGATAAAAATGGTAAACGCATTTTTGAGAAAAAAGAGTAACCTTAAATTCCTAAACCAACCCCACTGGCTTGTGCTTGCGAATTTTGATATTCTTCGATACGATGGGCTGGTTCAGGCTCGTGGGTTTTGAGTGCTTTTATCTTGGCGTCATCAAGGCCTTTGAAGAGGTCTTCGCGTTATTGGATATAGTTGCAAGGGCACCTTGTTAGTCTGATTTGTAAAATACATCATTTTTTAAAAAATCTTGAAAAAGCGTTCTTAAAAAAGTCTTTCTTCTTTTTTTTCTTCACAATTTGTCCTTTTGCTATGATTGCATTAAAGGCTTCTAAAAAGCACAAACTGTTTGGAATTAATTTCGCCCAATACTTATCATGAGGGATTTGTGTTGGAATATGAAAGATACCTGTTGCAAAGTATTTATACCCCTCTTTATTATTTGGTAATGTTGATAACTCTTGCATCGGTAAAATAAGAGTTTTCTGATACCCTAACGCCTTTTCTGTATTTGGGATTATGATATTAATCTTTTTTTTAGGCTCTTCTTTTAATAGCACCACAGAGGGTAATGGAGTTCTCAAAAGGAAATCTCCTGATAGCTCATAGTCACCATTTAATTTCAGTAAATAGTCACAGTTTTCGTTTGAGTCGCTTTTAAGCCGATTTACAAGGTGAGAAAAATTAAAAAATGGATCTTTGCACTCTTTAAAGTCCTCAACATATACAGGCCCTATTATGTTTTTTCCTTCTTTCATATGTTTAGTAATTATATTAGAACCTACTAAATATATGGACTCAATAAGCTCCTCTAGGTCGCCCTCTGCTTTTAATGTAATTTTATATTCTTTTAATAAATCAATTATACGCTCACGTGACCATAAATCTTTAGGGATGTCTTTTATATTTTCGGGGAAACCTGTTTTTTTCAAGCTATTTTTATAAACAAAACCCCAGAATGCGTCAGCGACGAGCCTTTCATTAAGAAAATATAAGGAATTTTCATTTAAATTAGATTGATTTTGATTGTTTGAAACCATAATAAATTCTTCTTTTTTATGTAGATGATAATTTAAAGGAAGGAAAAGTCAAATATTTAGCGTTGATACCCCAGGCAAACTTGAACACTTTTTTAAAGACAAGCTCTTAGTCCAAACTTTTCTTATTCTGGCGTTCATGATTTAACTTTGCGCTAAACTCTAATTCATTTAGATCTTTAAAACTTTAACTCAGCACCACGGGTTTGTGCTTGCTGGTTTTGATGGGTATAGTTAGCGAGGACGCCTTGGTAATCTTTCTTATGAGAAACGCGCTAGATGCTGTCATCCAAAATTTTAAGCTCTTTGGCAGAAAGAATACGACGAGACCAACATCAGGACACGCCACCTTTCGAAGATTCAGGTAAGAATCGGGCTAGCACGGAGAACACCCCTGATGATTTCCAAAGCTGACGGTTACCAATCACAAACAATGAAGCTTTCGCACGAGTTACTGCTACATTTACGAGATTTGGCCTGCCACCCGCCCATCCACGCGCACCATTTTGTGAGGAACCTTGGGCACCAAGGACGAAAAAGACAATTTCAGCTTCCCGTCCTTGTACGGTGTGGACCGTACCAACATGCTCCCAGACCCATGCCTTGGGGTTTTTCGTCCAGCCCTCCAAAACGCCGCTTTTGAGCAATTCTTGCCTGAGATTATTCTGCACAATTACAAATGGTGTCACGATGTAGAGATCAGATCTAGCCCCAGAACCTCGAAGTTTACGAAGCATGTCTATGAGGACAACTGCCTCATCAGCACACCATTTATCCGGCCCAGGCTTACCCACAACATCTATCCAACATGAAAACCCTAGAATTGAATGCGCAGAGGTTGGTTTTTTCGCCTGCACCATAAGGTTTGCGTAGGCAATTTCGTTAGAGATATCGAACATGGGACTTTCGCAGCGGCGATGCACAAGAAGTGGAGCACCCACATCCCTATGCCCGCTTCCTATCGGAAATCTTGCGCAGTACATGCTCGAAGCATCTGCTACCGTCTGCACCGATGCGTCGGGCGCATTGTACTTCAAAGGATCAATCCCGAAAAACCTGCAAACTTCTTCGGTTAAGGTTCTGGGAAGGGTCACTACTGGCTCGATCTGCAACGGGTCACCCACTACAACTGATCTTTTTGTTCGTATCATCGCGCCGACCGCAGCTTGAGGAAGGGCTTGACCGGCTTCATCAACCAACAACCAGCCAAGCGCTTCGGAGGGTAGACGTGAAAACATCCTGTGGACAGATGCAAAAGTTGTCGAGACCACTGGCACGACAAGGAAGAATGACGACCACAAATCAGCAATCAGATCATCCTTTTGCGACGTGCCAAAGGAGCGTGTACAAAAACTCTCTGTGAAGATAGATAAATTCTGTCTGAGCGGATCAGCCGCACAGTCGATGAATGCACGGTGCAAAGCAATGGCCGTTTCGAAAACCCGATCACGCAATTGATGCTCAGCGGCGTTAAACCATACATTGGCCATCTGGATATTTTCATGATCCAGAGCGAAAAAATCTGCATCAGGGATAGGGATGCCCAGATCAGCCTTAGCACTTTCAATTTTTTCTTCCAGGTTCGTCTTTTCAGATTCGAGGCTTGTAAGCTGAGCTTTTGCTTCGGCAATAGATCGATGCCTCTCTGATAATTTTGCTCGAAGTTCTTCGAGCTCTAATTTGTACGATACGGCTATATTTTTATCTTTGAGCGCAGTCGTTGAAAGCTCATCATGGTGAGATCGCCAGTATTTGAATTGCCCTGTTCGAAACAGGCGAGCAAAGAAAGCTGGACGGTGCACAAGGTTGTTTTTCTGAGCTCGTTCGCTTTCTTTGAGTGCTTTATCTGCGCACTCTAGCTGTTCCTGCGCATCCGCAATCGAAGGTGAAAGGCTTTTTGCTTCTTCTTCAGATAATGCGATTTGTTTTTCCAGAACCTCCATCTCAGCAATGATCCTTGCTAGAAAAATAAGGTTTTTGTGAATGGCTTGAAGAGTTTTTTGAGACTCTGTCGATGCTTTGTGCGCACCGAGAAAATCTGCACGCGCCGTTTCCCAACGTACCAGTGCTTCGCGCGCGTTCGCAGGAGGATGTTCACTATCTATGATTTCACGGTTACGTATTATCGACGGACCATTTTCCTGTAGTTCCGAAACAGTCTGTGGCAGTCCACTTGCGTGATTAAGATAGGTAGAAAGCCCGTTCTCTTCGTCGCGCCAGAAAGCCTGCGAAAACAGGTATCGATTAGAAGAGTTGCCAAGTACAGCTGCGATTGTACCCCAGCTTTCACGCCCAAGAATCTTATCTGAGATGCTTTTGAAATACCGAAGGCTGGTCGCATCTTGTGCAATAGCTTCCAATGCAGGCAGCTCAGCACTTACGTTTTCCACCGCTTTATTGTTGGATGATGCGACCACCATCTCAAAGCCTTTGAGTCGATCATCTAACTTGTGAAGCACAATCTTTGCTCCGCTTCTTTGGAAGCTTTGGTTTGTTGGGATAAATGCGCTAGATGGCCTTTTGAACTCGCTCATCACCATTGCACGTTCAATTAGCCGCGCGGCCACAACGTCCCGAAGCAGTGTAGTTTTACCTGTACCTGGCGGGCCATTCACAGCCAAAATTCCGGTGTCCAACAGTCGTTTATCTGAAGCGTTGACTGCTGCTTGTTGAAGCAATGCGAGAGGATGGCGTCCATTTCCGGGCCATCTTCCAAGTGGCGTATAAGCTGGCTGTAGTAATTGCTGCAAGCCTGCGTCATCTTTCAGCAAGTCCGTTTGCTGTAAGGGGCTGGAGACTCCCAGATAATGCTTAAGGGCATGTGGGAGATTATTATTGTTGTGCAATGTTAGAGCGAGTGAAAGATCTTCAAGAAAAAACGAGTTCAGCAGTCCTGGCTCGGGCGGAGTCTTGCTAGCAAAATATTCAAAGCGACGCAATGCGAAGTATGGAGCTTTTATCTCATGGCCTACGAGACTCAAAGCGGCAACGAGATGATCAAACAACTCTGTGATATGGCTTTTCGTAAGAGGGATAATTTCGTTATTGCTATCCCGCCTAATAAGATGCTTCCGAAAGGTAGATAGGATTTGCTTTTCTTTTTGTGGCCAATCAGCAAGGCTTTTCAAATCGCCTTGCAAAGCGATAGGCACCCCCCATGCAAAACTTGATATTGCAGCTGAGGTTTCTTCCTCTAGTGGTCTACCCTCCTTGTCTAGCAGTATGGTAGCAATCGGGCAAAAGCCTTTCATGCTTGGCTTATCTGGTCTATCATCGGAGTAGAGTTTCAGGAGTTCTTCAACGGCAGGAGCAAGAGCGATAGAACCTAAAATGAGTTCGTAATAAAGTCGCTTCTTCGGTCGCGATCTTTCGCCCAGCTTCCAAGGTAGGTCTCTTTCATCGAAACGTGCGATTCTAGATTTATCACCAGCAGCTAAGTCCGCTTCATTCTTGTAGCCTTGCGGAGACAGTACTTCGAGGGCAGTCCATGCTTGAAGTATATCTGAAGGGGCATTTTCCATGGCTGGTTTGGGACCAAAATCATTGCGCTTTAAAGTAGTTCTTTTGACTTCAGGACTCGTTGGCTCTGTCGATGGATGTTCTATGGTCATTTGTGCTGGCTTTTCAGAGATATGCCATGTTTCTCCTTTTGGTACTGCCTTTTTGAGGCTTTGAAGCATATCAATCACTTTAACCTTCAGCGACAGTGCTCTTTTGGTGTTTCGAAACTCTAGCTCGCTTTTTAGGTCGGCAAGTACATTACAATCACTACTTTTCCGTGCAAAAATATCTTCAAGCTCCTTAATTGATTTTTGGAAATAGAGTCTTCTCACCATTTAATATTCTTTTCAATTTTTCTATAAGTTATCATAAGCTGCTGTCTGGGGGCACCGTCAAGATAATTGTTTTTTGACAAAATGTGCCAACAAGACTACAAAAAAGAAATGCGAAAACGTATACAGCATAAAGATTGATATCTATAATCCTAAGCCTATCTCACGAATTTTTTCTAAGGTTTGCCATTCTTCAATGCGATGAGCTAGCTCTGGTTCGTGTGCTTTGAGTTCTTCTATTTTAGCACCATCAAGGCCCTTTAGAAGGTTTTCTCTTTGTTGGGTATAATTGGCAAAAGCACCTTGGTAACCTTGCTCATGAGAAACGCGTTCGATGCTGTCATCCAAAATTTTAAGCTCTTTGGCGAAGTCTTTTGCAAAATCATCCTCAGGGATTTTTAGGGAATCGTCCAAAGAGCTGCCAGTCTGTGAATTAGAAGGCTGATCATTCAGAGATTTGTTAGGGTCGAACGCACTGCCGCCACAGTCTTTATGCCACCAGCTAAGGGCATCAAGAGGGTTCTTCTGAACGTCCTCTAGGACGTGTTCTTTGTTCCAGTTTCTATTTTCTGGTTTCGAAAGTTCCTGCTCAAAGTAAGCGAGGATATTGCCTTTTAAGGCCGCTTCTTGAGAAGTTGCTTTGTCCATTTGCGCCAAAAGCTGATCCGGGTCCTTGGCGTGATCTGCTGACAGGTTAACCCGAGGGTCAGTAGATTGTTTTTCGGAAAGGGGATTACTTTCTTGTCTTTCATTGGAATCCTTAATTTGAAGTTCCCTAGAGGATGACATCGTGCCAATAACCCCGGGGAGTCGATCTGATACACGATCTATTACTGAGTTTACACCTTCTTGTTTTAAGAGATCGTTAAAATCCAGTTTTCCATTTCTTAACTCGGAGGTCAATTCTGGCGTTTTCCATGGATCTTTTATGGGCAGAATATAAGAAACAGCATTTCCTTTAGCTTCAAGACCTACCCTAGCTTTCTCTGTTGCTTTCCAAGATTGCACTTCAAAGCTGCCATCCCAATCTGCTGCGATAACAATATCTCGACCTTTCACGTCAAGATTACCGACATTAGAGGTTCCAAGGGAGCACAAAATTCTTCCTTTAATTCCTGTTTCTTTCACCGAGAGCGCTGTTTCAATGCCTTCAGATAGAATGATAGGATCTTTAAGACTTCCTTTTTGAAGCTCTACAAAAGAGCTTTTTTGAACGCCATAGGTTCTTTTTGGTAGCTTAGCCCCATCAAATCCAACAGCTTTTTTTCCATCTTCTGTGAGCTGAGTTATTTGAATAGCTTTAATCACACCGTGACGATCCGTTGCAACCGATAGTAGCGCACCACTTTTTATTGGGATGCTTTTTCCTTTATAGGAAAATGAGGTTTTTGGCGCTAGGTACCTTAAGGACTCTGGTAGATCACCTTGAATGCCGCGTTCTTTTCGCAAATAAGTTTCTGCGGGCGTACCCGTAAGGGGATGAGCCTTTGCAACGAGTGCTTGGATGTCTTGAACTTTTGCATCACTAATACGCAGTGTTTCTGCTTCTTGTTTAAGGCATTCTGCTTTATAGGCTGCTTCTTGAGCTTTACGTTCAGCAGGAGAAAGCTCTCGCCCTTTTTTGCCCTTTAAGAAATTATCAATATCCTTTGCAATACTTCCTCGGCAGTAGTTTGATGCAAAGGCAAGAGACGCATTAAAATCTAATCCTTTTTCATTTTGAATGAGCTTTAAGGGGCCGCCTTTTTCATCATTTTCCCAGTTTTTCCAAGAACCTGCATATTGCCCCTTTAACTCAATAGACAAACTTCCCTGACGCCCAAACCTTAGTTGGGAAGAATTAGATAAGCTGGTGTTAAGATTTCGAGCCCCTAAAACATCCTTTGCTAGATCTTCAATGCGGATGGCCCCTTCGACATCTCTTATAAGCTTTTGGAAGTCTTGCGTGGGTAGTTTCTGCTTGCGGTCTGGCCGTTGTTTTTGTTGTTTGAGTGGAGTCTCAACAACAGTTTGTTCAGCTTTGGGCACATCCGCTTTTCTGTTTTCTCCTGCCTCAGGAGCTGTCTTTTTGTCTGGCTCAGAAACTATAGTATCAACAACCGGCTCCACTGGAGGGCTAGTGGTAGGCAGCTCTTCTTTAGGCTGAACAGCTTTCTTTGATGCTGAAGCAAATGGAGATATAGGTACGACTGCTTCAACTTGCTTTTCTAGTGTCTCCTGCTTCTCTTTCGTCTCTGGAGCTTCTGTTTTCTTCACCTCAATTTGATCGTCAAATTTGAGAATAACATCACGAGACAGGATAGAGTCATCATATTTAATGCCTCGAAGAACCTCATCGGCTCTGGTGGCTTCTGTCTTATGGTAATGAAGGGCTTCGTAGTCAACTCTAATGAGGTTACTCTCTGGGGTTCTCCCTAGGAACTTGTCGCAGAGCTGCCCCCATGCTCTGCCGCCCACATAACCAACAGCTTCAAGCTTACGACCAACAGCCTCAAAGGTCTTATTGAGCCGATCTCTTTCGGACTTGAGCAGCTTTTCAGAATCCTCAGGGCTGAGATAATCCAAAGAAGACAATTTGTCCTGGTGGCGCCCCAAGCGATCATATATTTTTTCATCACGGTAGAAATCGAAATCGGATCCGTAAAGTTTAGCGTCTTTTTCATGGCGGGTCATACCGACATAACTTAAGTTTTTATATTCTTCAAAACTAGCGAGCTTAAATGCCAGATCAACAGTAGCCCCTTGGTTTTTATGAATGGTCAGAGCCCAACCGTTATCAAATCGCTTATAAAGATTTGGAGAGAAGGAAACCTCTTTCTCAACGCCTTCTTCTTTAAAGGTTGCTGTGATCTTTGATTTATCCAGAGACGTGATTTGCCCCAAGGTACCATTTCTTACCCCAAGGCCTGTATTGTTTTCTGTGAAGACAATTTGATCCCCTTTACTAAAGGTTCGTTCTTCAAGGATAATTTTACGTGTCCCTAGTTCCTCGCCATCATTACGCTCGATGGTATAGGTAAATTCGTCTTTTCCAATTTCACCAGATTCTTTTTTAAGCTGGCGGGCCATCATGTTGAGGTGAAGCACATCCCTGTTGCTATAAGCCATCATGGCTTGCTTTGCCTCTGGATGATCTTGGGTGGATTTAAACCAATCGCTTATAAGCTCTTTTTTGGTTTCAAGGCGAGGATCACAGGTATGGGTAACATCAATACGCCAATCTACCTCAAGTTTCTTGGCGAGGCGGTATTTGTCGTACTCTTGAGTTATTTTTTGAGGGTGGTTAATAACCTTGTTACAGAAATCAACACCATCAACACCCATTTCTTTCATAACGTCTTTGTAGGTTTTTATGTTCTGAAAGATTTCTTTTGTGCAGGTGTCTCTAGTGTTCTTCCAGTCTATGAATAAGCCATAGTCATGATGTTTTTTGAAAGGAAGCTCTTCGCCGTGTTCTTTCGCCCGCTCAATATCTTGATTCATTTCGTGAGCGATATTTCCCGTAATACGGCGGGAAATATTGTATTGTTCCACAATAGTTGCGGGTAGTGATTCCTCAACAATTTTAATGCGCCCATGCTCACCATAGAGGCGCAAAGCATCCTCTGTTTTTCCTTCTCCGAAAAGAGACGTTGCCTGTGATTGCCAGGGAACTTTTTGGCGCAGAACTGTCGTTAAATCTGCTTTGCCGATTTCATTAATGGCAAGCCTAAAAGGAGCCCCCGCTTCAACGGGAGAGAGCTGTCCTCGATCCCCACAGGCCACCAGCTTAACACCCAGTTCTTTTATGGCTTCAATAAGAGCCGTAAAGTTTTTACTGCTCACCATACCTGCTTCATCGAGCACAAGAATACTCTTTGAGTTGAGCTGGTTTTGGCCATGTTCATAGGATCTTAAAAAGCGATCAACGGTTTGTGAGCTAATGCCACAGTCCGCAAGGTTATCACTTGCCCGTCCTGTCGGGGCAAGTCCATAAACTTTATAACCATTTGCTTCCCAGATTTCTTTCATGCCGCGCATCACGGTGGTCTTACCGGCCCCTGCATAGCCTTCTATAAAACTGAGCTGATTTGAAGAAGCCATGTGACGGATTGCGCGTACCTGATCATCGGATAAAGAGGCTTTAGGCTTTTTAGATCGTTCTTGAAATGCGTGGTTGGTTGAGTCAATAACAGACTGAACAACAGTAGGATCAACGCTGTGAGTATGACTATGTTTTAAGGATCTAACATTTTCAACAAAGCGTGTTTCTTCCTCAAGGCGTGTCTTGGTTGTAAAGACCCGTTGGGATAAAGAGCCTCCTTCTTTAACACAAACCAGTTCTTCAGAGCTTTGAAGCTTTAAGCACACACGTTCAAACAAGGCTTGGTCATCAATATGACGAGCCAAAAACTTAACAACATCTCCCCACATGAAAGTCATTTGTTGCTTTGAAATATCTTCCAAAACGATCTTGGGGTTATCGATGATTTTGTAAAGGTTGCGCAAGCTGATTTGTTGAAAATCTTGCCCTCTGGTTGTCACCGGTGTGGAGAGAATATCTTTGGGATTTACACCATGACGCTGTTCGATTTCAAGGGTGTTTCGACTCAGTTTTGTTTGGGGTTCAATGTTAATGCCTTGCTCTGCGTAAGTACGGGGATCCAGCACGATATCAAGGCCAAGTTTTTTAAAAGCCTCATTGGAATAATTACAGAATTCTTTGCGCCATTCTGTGGCTAGATCTTTATGATTCCAGCTCCGATCTTTCAACTTGGAGGGACCATGTTCTTCAAGGCGCCTTGTCAGCATCACAGCATGACAATGGGGTTTTCTATTACCCTCTTTATCAACGTCAAAATGAAAGTTTGCTTTAACCATCATCCCTCTGGAACAGAACTGTTCTTGAAGGAACTTTAAAGCCAATTCTTTGTTCTGAGCATCGGTTAATTCACGGTGCAAAGAGAACTCATATTCACGATATACTTGGGAGTCTTTTCTTTTTTCGGCAGCTTCAGCGATATCGGAAAGTTCTTGAACGCCGGCTGTTCGATTCTCAGCAATTTTCTTTTGTAAATCCTGTGCCCACTGTGGAGCATCTTCAGGAATCAATAAATCAACGGAATGAACTTGTTTCTTGCTGTAATCGTGAAGTTCGCCCGTTTCTTTATCTAACAAACACACACCTGCACGATAGGCAAGAGAACCAACTGTTCGCCTTGATGAACGTGAAAATACCTTAAGTCTGGTGTGGGCTAGGGCCATTGAACTCCGTGTAAAGTCTGGGGATTGTGAGGGTACGTCGCTTGCGACAAAGCGTATAGTTGCATTATGCAACGTATCTGCGCGCCTTTCAAGCATTTTGCAAATGCTTTTAGGACAGACGGATTATTTTTTTTATTTACATTACAGGGAGGCTTGATATTCTGGCCTTAGGTTAAAAAGTGGGTATCGGAAGCTCTAGTTTCAATATGAAAAGGAGCAATCATGCCTCAATCCCTACAAGCAATCGACTCTAAGATTGCAGAGCTTAAAGAGAAAAAGAAAGACCTCGAAAAACGACAAGCTCAACATCTTCTAAAATATCTCTCCTCAGAAATCGGTGACAAATTCACGCCGCAACTAGCCGCGTGCATTGTGCAAGATTCTTGGAGCTGCTCACCAAAAGATCAAAAGGAGAAGTGGCTTCAAGCTGCAACCATCTTTCAATTTACAAAGCCTCGAAACACTAAATGTATTGATCAAAAAGCACAGCCGGTTGCTAAGTCGGTTTGAGAGAAAGAGATATAGAATGAATCAAGAAAATCATCATACACACACCTCCTTTCGGCGGGCCCGAACAAGAACATTAATTCAGCTTGGAGGGCTCTTTGAAAAGTCTGGTCTTATGGAAAGCTTCGATGTGCAAGCAGGCGACAACCTCCAAGAAAATCTTGAGAAAAAAGAGAACATCTTCGCCATCCTAGGTGGCCTCCTAGAGCTCAAAGAAATGATGCAAAATCAAGAATTCCACATTGACCTTCTAGCTAATAAAGGGGCAGAATTGTTTCAAGATAAGCGTGGCATAACTTCCTAACCTGAGATTTTGTTTTGTTGCGTTTCATGCACCTTTTAAGGGAATCTATAAGAAAATGCCAAAACAAAAAATATTAACCTGGTTACTCCCTAAGTTACTATCACACGAGGTGCCTAAATATATCCCGAGAACTGGTGAGAAAGGAAAGGCTGTAAATTTATATGTAATCACACTCATTAACAAAAAAGGCAAGGAAGAGCACCTCATAGACAGTATAGATTTGAAGAAGAACAAATTATTTGTACGATCTTTAAATGAGGAAAAGAAAGAATTTTCTGTAGAAAATTCAATTGATGTTATTGGTTTAAAAGAATATATTTTCGATTTTAGGCATTACCTTGGTCTTCATGAATTTAACTATAGAAATATATATTACGTTTTCTTAAGCTACATAATGTCTTGGGATAAGCTCAGAGTGAAGTTTGATGTTTTCACTAATCGATTGTCTAATTATTATCATAATAAAAAGGGGACTTTTACAAAAGGCCGAATGGATATTTTGAAATCTATGCTAGAACTTCAAATGACTCTTGAAACTTCCTTCTACAATAAATCTAATGGGGTGGGTAAATGGGAGTTAATGAGCAAAATCTATACAGATAGGTGGATCTTAAACCCGCTTCGTATAGAGATAAGAAACAAATTTGAATTATATCTAGCATCCTTAGTGTCATCAGGAGATATAACTGAGACCGATGGATATTACGTTGTTGAAGGGAAGGCTTTAAAGACTCTAGAAGAGGATGAAAGAGAGGAGCGTACTCACAAGGATGCTAAAAGGGGGAGAAATAGAATTTTCTGGTTAACTGTAATAATAGCTTTTTCTGCATTGGTTCAAGCAAAGTTGCTTAGCTTACCCCCAATTTCAGAATGGCCAACTCGAATAATAACTTTTTCCAATAACTGAATAGCGCCTTTTGAGTTGTTATGAAAAAAACATACCGTAAAAGAGCGACATTGACCCTAGGAATAATGCCCTCCTCTTTATTGGAGGGGTTGCATATGAATAGGGCAAGTTGCAAAGGAATCCTACTATGACATTCGGCAGAGACAATGCATTTAATTTTAACCTAATAGATCCAGAAAATCCTGATGCTGATACAGCCCCACAGGACTTTAAAAAGGTGGGCGATGATTTAATCATCTTCTGTGGTAATCATATATTTCGGTCCTTAACAGCTGAAACTATAGACCCTGAAAATAATGCGCCTGATACAAGGCATAGTTCAGCACTTCTCTACAGAGTAGGAACGAAAAATATTTCAGTCTCACGCTGTTTTCTCCAATCTGAAGAGATGATTAAAGTTTCTCATCAATTTTTCAAAAACTCTTTTGACTTAAATGATTTCATTTTATACTTATGGCAAACCAGCCAGATACTCTTTGAATGCGAAACATTCTCTTCCAAATTAAAAACAGAATTTAATGAAAAAATAATTTCTAATGATCGCCTAATTAATCAAAATAAAATAAATAATGTCATTCCGCCATTAAATCTAATTCAAAATCTGAATAATGATGTTGTGGCATATCTGAGCAACGCAAAACGTTTTCTTATCCAATCCTACCGTCTGTTAGAGTTTTTTTATGATGCGCCACATGCTGGGTCTAATTTCAAACAAGCTTTAGAATGGATGGCCAAAAAACTTGGGGAAGATCACAATATCGTCCAATATCTTCAAAATGAAGATATACATAATCGAAAAATTTCAAACTTAAGAAATTCTATTGAACACCCCAAAGAAGATTATAGAGTTACCGTAGAAAATTTTTCAATAGGGCCTGATAACAAATTCATGGCGCCGTCTTGGGAATATAATTTAACTGAAAAAATAGACTTTAAATCTGAAGGGCCAATATGTTTAAGTTCAAGTTTGGATACAATGACATATAATTTGGCGGTATTTTTTGAAGCTCTATTTGTAGCATGCATAGATGACAAACTTCAAAACTCAGAATATGGCGTTTTTAGAATTAATAACACTCAAGAAGACCATTCTAAAAAATATAAAATAGACAAAAAAAATGACATCTAAGAAAATACACCGCAAGAGAGCAACATCTACCCTAAGCGTTATGCCTTTGTTGTTCCTATTTGGATTTGCCTCTGGCTACCTGTATTACGAAGGCCAATTGCCAATGGTGTTTTCCTCTGAAACGGAATCACCTCCGCTTAACGTGTGTTTTTCTCCTGAGGGGCAATGCGAGAAGCTAGCCCTACATGCCATCCAATCAGCCAAGAAAGAAATCCTTGTTCAGGCCTACAGCTTTACCTCCTTGCCTATTTCTGATGCTTTGATTGAGGCTCATAGAAAGGGGATCACTGTAAAAATCCTCTTTGATAAAAGCCAACTCAAAGCACCATACTCTCAAATCCATCGCCTTAGCAAAGCAGGCATAAAAACCAAAATAGATGATGTGCAAGGCATTGCCCACAATAAGACTATCATCGTCGACGGGGCACGGTTGATTACTGGCAGCTATAACTTTAGCAAAGCTGCAAATAGCAGGAATTCAGAGAATATGCTCTATATTCAAGACGCGGTGTTTGCTCAAGCGTATCGTTTAGAATGGTTTAGGCGTTTTGAAAAATGACTTTTAAAAAGATACACAGTAAACGTGCGACAGAACCCTTACAGCCCGCCATGGATAATTCCGTTTATGCGGCGCAACGATATATTGATTGAGGTAAGCGATGAGTGATGACACATATAAAAATCAAATAGGCTGGAATTTTGATAATAGCTATTTTCGCTTGCCGGGATATTTCTACACGAAGATGCATCCTATTCCGGTTAGCGATCCACATGTTGTCATCATAAATCAGAAATTAGCGAATAAATTGGGGTTGATGCTTGAGAAGCCTTCTAAGAAGGAGTTAGCCCAACTTTTCTCCGGCAATGCTTTACCCAAGGGCTCTGAACCCCTAGCACAGGCCTATGCTGGACATCAGTTCGGGCATTTCACCCTACTGGGTGATGGAAGAGCACATCTGATCGGTGAACATGTTACGTCGGATGGAACCCGTGTAGATATCCAGTTCAAAGGCTCCGGTAAAACACCTTATGCCAAGCGTGGGGATGGCAGGGCGGCGCTCGGCCCCATGCTTCGAGAATACATTATCAGTGAAGCAATGCATAATCTGGGTATTCCCACAACACGGAGCCTTGCCGTGGTCACAACAGGTGAAAAAGTTTATCGGGAAAGCATGCTGCAAGGAGCGATTTTGACACGTGTAGCTTCCAGCCACATGCGCGTCGGGACGTTTCAATATTTAGCCACGCAAAAAGATGGCAAAGGCCTAAAGCAACTAGCTGATTACGCCATCGACCGACACTATCCGGAGCTAAAGGGTTCCGAACAACCCTATCTGGAGTTGATCAAAGCCGTAATGAACCGGCAAATTGATTTGCTTGTCAATTGGCTACGAGTTGGCTTTATCCATGGAGTTATGAATACGGATAATATGGCTATTTCTGGTGAAACCATTGATTACGGTCCCTGCGCCTTCTTGGATTCGTACGATCCAGAAACGGTTTTCAGCTCCATCGATCAAATGAAGCGCTATGCTTATGCTAACCAGCCACATATTACCCAGTGGAATATAGCCCGTTTTGCTGAATCCTTAATGCCATTACTGCATAAAGATATCGAACAGGCAGCTGCGCTGGCAGAAGAGGTTATTCAGTCATTTAATGCGCCTTTCCAAACAGCATGGTTATCTATGATGCGTCGTAAGTTGGGCTTTTTTGGTGAAGACAAAGCAGATGAGTTATTGATTGCTGATCTCTTAAAGTGGATGAAACATCATCACGCCGATTACACCAATACATTTCGTGATCTGATTTCTGAAACCATTCCGAAAGGCGACTATTATGTAACGGAGGATTTTCAGGACTGGTGGGAACGGTGGTTAATCCGACTTAAACAGAACAGTGAGTCAACGGAGTCCGCCTTCAGCCTGATGCGAGCCAGTAATCCAGCTTTTATCCCGCGCAATCACCAGGTGGAGAAGGCTTTGTTCGCTGCAGAAGAACAAAGTGATTTTAGCAAATTGCATAAGTTGCTCGAGGTTCTTTCGGAGCCTTATGTAGACAAACCTGAATATAAGGAATTCCAAAAGCCTCCTAAACCAGAGGAGCGCGTTTACCAAACTTTTTGTGGGACTTAACTTTTTGTCTCTTCATTGTGAAGGAGCAAAAAAGATGTTTTTCATTGGCCAAAATGTCTAAAAAGGTGCAAGGTTCTTTTTGCTAGCCTATAGGGTTTATGAACTCAACTTGGAAAATATTTTTAACTATGCCTATCAGTGAACCTGAAACAAATTTTGCGTTAATTCTTGAAAAAATGCAAGCTCACCCTTGGAATAACGATGGGGCTGGAAAAAGTTCTTGGGAGCATTTTCTTTTTAAAAGAATCGTTCAACTATCAGAAGATATTTGCCTTTTGGATGAAAAAAAATCTGCTGCCTCCATCCCGATGATTTTCCGTGCTATTTTTGAAGCGCAAGTTGACCTGTTCCTTATCATTGAGGATGAAAACTATTGTAAATTACTTGAATACCAAGAGCTAAAGCAAAAATTGAAAATCCAGACTGACGCTGATTTATTGGCCTATGGGATAGAGAAAGTTCCAGGGTCCCAGCTGAAAAAAGATAAAATAAGAGTGAGAGACCTAGAGGAGAATGATCCTGAATACGTCAAAGGATTTAATTTTCAACGGAAATTAGAAATTGCCTTTGACCGTCCAGATGACAGCTGGGAAAAACTCTATGTGACCTATAGAGTGATGGCTAACTATGTTCACGGCATGGCCTATAACCCAAAGGAGCTCATTAAAATGAGTAAAAAGTGTATGGACTTCTTGGTTATGCTCCTAGAATCAATTCTGGAACGCGTCGCTCCAGGATAAAAAATAGACCTTAAATAAACCGAATTATTTTATGACTGATTTTATCCACCGCCTTAATGATCAAAATATAAGCGTACGTCTCTCTCGAAACAAGAGGTCAAAACGTATGAGCTTGAGGTTTGATTCTATTAAAAACGTTTTAAACCTAACGGCTCCCCCGCGGGTTTCTCAAAAACAGATGCTGGGATTTCTGGAAAGAACAGAGGGCTGGATTTTGAAGCAAGTTTCAAGGGCAATAACGTCTGTACCATTTGAGAAAAATGCTGTCATCTCAGTACTTGATATAGATTATAAAATTAAACACCAAAGCCTCTACGGCCGGCTGGATGTCAAAATGCAGGATGGATCTATTACGGTATATGGACCTGAAGAACGCATCAATATGATGGTTACTATTTTTCTCAAGCGCCACGCAAAGAGTGAACTAGAGAGATATTGTGAACAATATGCTGTCGCAATAGGTATGGCAGTGAATAAAGTCACCATACGAGATACAAAGTCCAGATGGGGGAGCTGTTCCGAGGAAGGTAATATTTCTCTTTGCTGGCGTCTTTTGCTAGCCCCTAAGTCTGTTGCGGCATATGTTTGTGCTCATGAGGTGGCACACCTAAAGGAAATGAACCACAGCCCAACCTTTTGGAAAATCGTCGAAGACCTCCACCCTGAATACAAAGATTCAAAGGCATGGCTCAAGAAAAATGGAAGAGAACTCTTCAAATATGGCTTGGGACATTAAAAATGCCTTCCAAGAACAGGCTGTTGTCTCACGTATTGTCACTCTACTTTGAGAAACCCAGCTTCCGGACCAAGTCAGCAAGCATATCCTGATGCTTAGATGGATTTGATTCTTTAAGGCGTTGAATGTTTAGCAGTTTCCACTGAACAGCGGGCATATTTTCCATTAGCGCATATTCTTTACCAAGCTGCCAGTCGGGCTCTCCAGTTTTGAAAGAACGTAAAAATAACTTATCTGTTTCCGTTAGGACTTTTTCCATTTCAGTAAAAAGTTGAGTACGTGTTTTTTCGTGATCATCGTATGAAAAAGGAATAAAGCTCATTCCCTGAAAGTGAGATTCAAAGGCATTTTTTTGATTAACTACACGTGGCTTTAAAACTTCATGTATAGGTCTCGGATGACTTAGAAGGGCGCATAGGAAACCAAACTTAATTTCATCTGTTATCCCCTCTGAATCTAATATGAGCCTTACATCAAATAAGTCTCTTGGATGCTGACGGTCAAAAGCAGCACAAATCTTACTACCATATATTTCGCCCTCTGAGAGAATTTGCATAGCTGCAAAGAGCTCGAACTCATCCTCAACACTTTTTGAAATTCTTTTGGTTGTCACGGGAAGCATGTGGCCACGGCTAACCGCATTAACCTCAACCTTGACTTGTGCACGGTTCACTTGACACATTAGCTTTACATCTTGCCCCTCAGTTAAGGGAATGGGGGTGATGTGAATATTTGGTATAGCTTTTGATATCGACGCGTTAAGACGATCTAGAGCAGACGATATGTTTTCCAAAGCAATGTTGCGCGCATCAAAGGGTAAATACACCAAGTCAATATCAACAGAGAGTCTTGGAAAATCTCTCAGGAATAAGTTAATTGCGGTGCCGCCCTTCAAGCCAAAAATCTTTTCTTTGGCAACATGGGGGATAATTTTCAGTAAGAGATCTACTCTTTCGCGATATATGGATTCGATCATAATTCAAACAAGTCTTTCGGGATCATTAAGTTAAATTCAGGCACGTACACACCACCTTTTTCAAGGGAGCGTGTTCCCTTACCCAAAGTAATACCACTCACATCCAGAAAAGGTGACCAACTGTGTTGCATTTTTTGGCTCATATATAAGAACAGGCGTTTTACACGAACAGAGCCGCAATTTTCTAGAAGTTGTTGTAGAAGATCCGGACGTAAATTTCCTAAGCCTTCAAAGATTTGATAGCACTCAACATAGCTGATATAGGAAGGAGCTAAATAAAGGCATTCTAAAAAGGCCCGCTCTAAGGATGCTACTTGGACGTCAAAATGGCCTTCTGAATAATTCGTGAGACCAACATTGTTGGGTAAAAATTTAGTACAGATATGAACGTTTTTGGTCTCCCAAGGATGCTTCACAAACCAAGAAGGAGGCTTCCGTAAATTAGAAGAGAAGGTGTATGAGGCGCTTTCCCCAAAACGCAAATAGTGCTCCCGGCCATGCAAAGATAGAGCTGTTAGCGCTCCCACATAGATATTGAGATGCGCTTGGCTTTGTAGGGCATAAACAGCTCCCAGCCAACTTACTTCATCGCTGAATTTTTTATAGGCGCCATGTCCGATTGACTCAAGCCACCCACCCTTAACATAGCGCTCTTGAAGCTGAGGTGAGATTTCCTGAGCTACCATCCACTGTGCGAGAAAAGGTACACCTTGGCGGTGTAATTTTAGCAAGTTTTTTATTTTTTGTTCTATATTTATACTCATAGTATAATTATGAATCATTTTTTAAAAAATAACAACTCCATTTTCTTTAAGAAGCTTTAGTAAGCATTGTAAGCTTATCGCCAAAAACTGCTGTGGCTTTCCGTAAAGGTTCATCCGCCAAATGCGCATATCTTTGTGTTGTCGAGGCTTGAGTATGTCCTAAAAGCTTTCCTACAATACTAAGGCTTAAACCGCTAGAAACAAGGTGAGAGGCATATGTATGTCGCAGGTCATGTATTCGCACATCTGCAATATTAGCCGACTGACGGATTGTTTCCCAAGCTTTCTTAATTTCCTTGAGAGGTTGTCCCTGAACTTTTCCGGGGAAAAGAAAAGGGCTATCACTTGCTTGTAATTTCATTTTTTTTAATAGCTCAACAGCCTGTGAAGATAAAGGCAGGTGTTCCATTTTGGCCTGCTTCGTATTATGAGACGGTTTTGTCCACACCTCTTTTTTTAGATCGAACTCATTCCACGTTGCTTTTAAAACTTCACTTTTCCGTGCCCCTGTTAAGAGCAAAAGGCGAAAAATATCAGCAATATTTTGGTTTCTATAAGAGTCTAGGGTGACCCATAAGTGCTGCACCTCGGCATCACCCAACCAGCGGCTACGCTTTTCTTCTCTATATTTTTGTACAGCTGTCGCAGGATTTTTTGAGGTTATTTCCCACTGCATAGCCATGTTAAACATTTTATTAAGAAGAGATCGTATTCGGTTGGCTTGGTATGGCCTATTTTTAAATTCATGGTGAATTTTCTGAAGGTCCCTTGTGCTAATTGCATCCAAAAGCTCATGACCTATTTTTGGGATCAAGATGGTATTGAGAAGCTTTACCTCTTCATTGTATGTCTTTTCTTTCTTCTCTCCTTTGGCGTAGACTCTTAAATATTCCTCTACAAACTTCTCAAAAGTAGGCATTGCCCTTTTATCCTTACGAAGTGCAGAAGGGTCACTTCCCTTGCAAACATCTGCTAATATTATTTTAGCTTCTTCGCGAGCCTGATCTGCTGTTATGACACCATGTTGTCCTATTTTTTGACGCCGCGTTCTGGCTGCTGCATTTCGGTATTGAACAAAATAAGTCCTACGGCCCGTTGAAAAAACACGAACGCCAAAACCTTTCACCTCCGAGTCCCATAAAAGGAGCTCTTTATCGTCAACGGGAATAATGGATTCTACAAAGCGCTTGGTTAGTTTTTGTGTCATAGGCTATTCATTTTTAAAAGATATTATGAGATACAATCTAAAGAAGATTCATGCAAAAGAAAAGCAAAAAACGGAAGCAATTCGGAAGCATTTGAAACGAATTCAGGGTGTATTTAACGTGATTGAATGTGGTCGAACAGGATTATAAAATTTCCGAAATCCTTTTGTTTTATTGGGTTTCATGGCTATTTTATTGGTATTTCTTAATTATAGAGAAACCGACTCTTAATCAGCGGGTCACAGGTTCGAATCCTGTAGCGCCCACCACTATCCCCAACGGTATCAAAGGTTTTATTGAGACCTCCTCTTTTCGGCTGAAGAAATTTTTCAGTATAGATTTTATGTTTATTAAATATAAAACAATTTTTGGAGAAAATATTGAAATGAAGATCATTAATTTATTGTTTTTTGTACTGTTGCTTTGTTCGAACGTTGTTTTTGCCAGCGCTTTTGATGAGAGAGAGTACTCTTTAGATCATCAACTAAGGGTTGCTGTAGAACGCCAAAAAGCCGGCGTTGCCTTTGATGCCCCTTTAAGCCAAGAGTGGCAGGGCTTTTTTAATCAAGCCGTCGGGCGTGTTTCCAAGGCGTTAACAGATGATCCGGTTATCACAGGCGCGCGCAAAGTTGAGCTGCATGAGATGCTTACCCGTGTGAATAACTTTGGCCAAGAGAAATTTAAAGCAGGTGAAATGGATACCCATTGGTATCTCTTTTTACACCGCCTAATGGGGGAGGTTTTGACAGTAGTCCATGATGCCGTTGAGGGTGAAAATTTAGATTTTTCCAGTTTGTCTTATGACTCTTTATTACAGTTTGACGGCGTTGTGGAAAATTTTGAAAGTGAATTGTTTTTGCGCCGGCACCATTTGCGTGCCCTTAGGGACCGGTTTGCAGCAGATATGTGCCGGAGAAGTAGAATGTATGATCGTGACGGTGCTATAGGTGGCAAAGGCGACTATTTATTTTCTAGAACGGAGGGTGAGGCATTAAAGTTCACGTTTGGAAAATTCGATAGATCACCTTCTTTATATATGGATGTTTTTTTCTTGCCTTATATCGGCACACCCGATCAGGTTATTTTTCCAATTTCGGGGATTAATGAAGCTATGACCCACCGTATCGCTTTGCTTGGGTTCCCAACAGAGCCAACAGCATATGACGGCGGTTTAAAGAGGGCTTCGGCTCGTAGTTTCGGAGATCATGACCTTAGGCATGCAAAATCGCTGTTCTTATCATCTACAATTGCTCAAGACTTAGAACGTTTGGAGCTTAAGAATGATCCTCTCCTACAAATCCTCCGTCCTTTGTGGTCTCTTATTCAGGATTGCAAAGATGAAAATGAAAAAAAGAAGGCAGAAATTGCATTCTTTTTTGGATTTCATGAAGGCGGTTATGAAAATGAGTATTATCAGGACCAATACCCGAATGTAACAGATTTCTTTAAAGACTTAAGACAAAGGGTTGTCGGTGAAGAGGTCTATTTTTATCCAAATGCATTTGTCTATAGTCAAGATTCAAAAATTGCATTTTATAGGGAGAATCTTTTAGAGGAAAAAGGAATTGAGATTGAACTATTGGCAGGATCAAGGCCTCTTGATGATAGTTTGTTTACAATAACGCCCTTTGGTAATGAGGTCATAGAGTTGCCGCCTGAATTACGAGAGCATTTCCATGGTTTGGACTCTTGGCATTGTTTGGGTGAGGACTATAGACAAAGTCGGAACGTCCTCTACGATTATTATCAAATGATTCTTGAAATGAAGCTTGATTTGCCTGATTTTTGGAGAACAGCTGACGGCAAAGCTTTTAATAAAGAAAATTTCCCCCACAAAGCTGTGCAAGATTATTTGAATAAGGAGATTGCTCCGGTTCTCTTAAAAATCCAAGGTGTAAAATCTTAACTCCGATCAACCTTTAATATCGTAAAAAGCGTTTTGGGAATAAGAAACCGTGATAGTCGGGCATGAACGCCCTTGAGCTACGAATTTAAACCCTCGGCATCAGATTAACACACTGAATGAAGCCGAGGGTAATACATCTTTACAAAGAAAGTATCCGGCCCAAACAAGAAGCGCCGAAAAGGATCATAAGTTCTCGCTTGCCTGTGTGAAGGCGGTACTTCTTGTTGTTTGGAAATTATTCGTTTATCCCTTGCGTCATTAAAAGAATCGTTATCGGTAGAACAATTTTCTAGTGACGCTTTTCATACGAAATCACAGGAAAGCGTAGAGCTAACCCTGTATTGGAACTCTTGCCTTCGTAGGATCAGAAATAATTCTCGTTCCATGTGAGCGTGCTTTTTCTTTTTATATTTATTTTATATTAATAAATATTATTTTGTACATATATAAAAATAGTTCATTACTGAATTATTGATAAATGGAGAAGGAACTATGATGAATAAATATATTAAAAATTTTGCCATTTTGGCGAGCGCAATGGCTGTTGCAGGAGCGGAGGCCTCTTATAATAAGGACTTTGATTATTACGGCGGTTTTCCGACACAAAATAGAAACACTTACCGGCCGCAAAACACAAATATCCCTTACTATGACGGGATGAACACGTCCTTACCGAACCAACAAGGAAACTATAATCAAGAGAGTTATTATAATCCGGGTCAATACGGGTTCGACCGGCCGTTCTATCCGAGTCAGTACCCTAACAATAGGGGTAGCGGACACCCGGCTCCTATGCACTATCAGGAGACAAATTCTCAATTTGGTTTTACGACAGCGCCTTATTATGGTTATGGCATGAACACAGCCCCAACCTACAATCCACCGTACCACGGTATGCCCTATCAACGGTCGGCGATGACGGGAATGCCTTCAATGACTATAAATAATTATCACGCTATTGACCCGGACTATAGCCGTGAGGAGAGGTACTCTAAGCAATCAAGTAAGCACGGAAAGGATTACAGAAAGAGTAAGCATAAAAAATCAGAAAGGCGCAAAAATAAGAAAGAGCGTAAACCTAAATACTCTTCTTCCGAAAGTAGCACATCTTCTGAAAGAGGCTCACGCAAGTCCTCCGGAGAAAGTTTGGCTAAACCGCTTAAAACAATCAGCTTGTCGAGAAAAGAAGTTTCTAATCCTTCTGAAAACGCGTCTCCTCTTGATACGGAATTTTTAAATAGTCGGCTAAATTCTTTAAGCACCTTAGATACAAGAATAAGAGAAGTAAAAATAAGAGAAGCAGAAGCAAAAGCTTTTAAGGCGCTGTTAGCAGTGGAAGAAGCAAAAGTTGCTGAACTCCGTTCAAGGGCAGAGCTTCTAAGAGAACAGTATTATGAAAAATTATTAGCTGATCGGCATCTTGATAACGGTTATATAACTCAGGTTGTAGGACTCCCTGCAATAGATGAGATGAGGCAAATGGAAGTCGGAAACTTGGCAGCGGCAATTGGTCAAACAAACAGGGCATTACATTGGGAAGATGCGTCAGGATATGCGAAAGCAATTGTGGCGGTCGGCGGCCTTTCGGATCGATTTAACGATGTACCTCAAGAAAGACTCGAGGCCTATATAGAACTTGTCTATAAAAAGGGTGTGTTGTACGAAGACGTAAAGACACTAATCAACATGTCTGATTTAAACTAACAGACTGTGTTTATCGGCAGGTTAGAAATTTATTTGTCTGACCGGCTTGTCTTGAGGGAAGTGCAAAATTAAATGCACTTCCCTCTTATTTTTTTAATAGGCTTTAATAAAATCAAGATGACTGCCTTCTTCTCGGGCGAGAATAGCCTCGGCTTCTTTAAGGGCAGCCTCATAATTTGAAGCAAAAATGACATGGGCTTTGCCGTCTTCGATATGAGCATTTTTAAGCATTTGTAGGGGTTGGGATTGAAGGCCGCTTAAGATAATCTGTGTGCCGTTATTGCCGCATTGTTTGATAACGGATTCTAATTCGCTTTCCCCTGTCGCATCCAGATAAGGCACAAGGCGCATCCTGAGAATTAGGACTTTGGGTATTCGACCTATGGCTTTGAGCGTATCCACCAGCTCACCTGCTACGCCGAAGAAAAATGGCCCTGTAATCTGAAACACTTCCACACCTTTTGGCAGATTATGACGCTGTGTTTCATCTTCGGCGTTTTCGTCATAAAGTATACCGGATTTACGCCATTCTGATTTAATCTCAACGGCTTCACTCATATGTTTCATAAATAATAAACAGGCCAGCGTTACGCCTACGCCGATTGCTGCGGTTAGATCCACCAAAACGGTGAGTAGAAAGGTCAGGAGCATAACAGCGCGATCTGTGCGGGATAGGCGAAAAATATGAATGAAACGGCCGATTTCGCTCATTCCCCATGCGACGATGAATAAAATCGCCGCCAGTGTTGCCAAGGGCACAAAGGCCATAATATCCATCGCAAAGAGCATGAAGAGGAGAATAAATAACGCATGAAATATACTTGCCATCGGCGTTTTAGCACCGGCCTTGATGTTGGTGGCGGTTCGGGCAATCGCTCCCGTAGCCGGCAAGCCGCCAAATAGGCTTGAGGCAATATTGGCGAAACCTTGACCTACCAATTCTTGATTAGAGCGGTGCTTGTAACCCGTCATACCGTCGGCTACAACGGCAGACAATAACGCTTCAATACCCGCCAAAAAAGCAATGGTAAAGGCCGAAGGGATCACACTTTGCGCCTTGGCAAAATCCCACGCAGGAAGCTGCGGCATCGGCAGGCCGGTCGGAAGCTCCGGAAATTGCGAGCCGATGGTTTCAACAGGAATATGAAATAGAGCAACGGCAACTGCCGATACGGTAACGGCAATCAGATAACCGGGTAGTTTCGGGGCAAAGCGGCGTAAAAAGAGGATGATAAATAAAGCTGTAAAGCCAATAGCAACGGTTGCTAAACTAACCGTATCCAGTGCGTCGAAATAGGCTGCCCATTTTGGGGTGAAATCAGCAGGTACATTCTCAATTTTTAAGCCCAGAAAATCTTTTACTTGGCTTGAGGCGATAAGAACCGCAATGCCCGCCGTAAACCCGGTCACCACCGGATGCGGGATGAATTTGATGATTTGTCCCATCCTCGCATATCCTGCCACCAGCAAAATTACACCGGCCATGAGCGTTGCTAAAACAAGGCCGTCATAGCCGTGCTGAGCAATGACATTGAAGATCACAACAACGAACGCCCCTGTCGGCCCGCCCACCTGCACCCGAGATCCCCCCAGAAAAGAAATCAGGAATCCTGCAATGACAGCCGTGATTAAACCTTTATCAGGCGAAGTGCCGGAGGCAATCGCCAACGCCATGGCCAACGGTAAGGCAACAATCGCCACCGTCAGGCCCGCTATCGCATCGCTTTGAAAATCTGATTTTGAATAGCGGTTTTTGAGAAGGGTAAAAAGTTTGGGGGTAAATGTACTCATGATTTTTGTTTTCCTTGTCCGTTACCGAGGGCATCTTCGCCGATCGGCTCGGCCACACGGCATTGGACAAGGCCGTGACCGGCTTGGTCTTCGAAAAAACGTCCGCTGAGGTTTAAAAATTGAGGATGCGCCTTGGTTTTGTGTCGAGTAACATTCCGGCTTTTTTCACACCCTGTTGAGTAATCTTATCAAACCGTATCTTTTTTGGAAAGTACTGTTTGATCAAGGCGTGTGTATTCTTATTCAAGCCTCTTTGCCGTCATCCTCCGAGAGAAATCCCCAAAAAACGGGACGGAATTTTTGAACCCTATTTATTGATATAAGAAAAAGCAAGAAGGGGGGATAGAACCGTAAAGATATCCGTCCGTCTCAACGGAAAGGTAGCGTTAGCAGCGCTATATGGAAAAGACTTTAAGGTTTTAAAGGCGACTCTTCACCAAATGTGCTGCCTTAATTGCAACGCTCCAGGCTATATCCAAGTTTTTCAAACGTTTCGAATATCCCGTATTTGCTTTGGAGGTGGCTGCAACCGACAACAATGAGGGGAATATCATTTGAGGCGAGGGAAGGCATAATTTCTTTTTTATTAATTTTTTCCGTGTTGCGTAATCCTCAATGGGCTTGTGCTATTTTAACATTTGTAATTTTGCCAAGCTGTCACTATATATAAGTTATAAGAAATAACGAAGACATATATATAAGGAGTTAAATTATGAAAAAAACTTTATTAACACTTGTGATGGGAACAACACTTTCACTCTCAAGCGCTTTTGCAGAAAAGGAGCTTGCCCTTGTACCTTATGAAGGAGCTCAGGTAATGCCCCGTTCTCTTGTAAAGTATGAGGTCTCCGAAGACAAATTAAACCTTTCGAAAGCATTGGTTCTTATTGAAGATAAAGCGTCTGAAAATGAGCTTGCCCTTGTGCCTTATGATGCAGAGTTTGCAGCAAAGCAACTTGGCACAACACAAGAAGAAGCTGAAAGTTGGGGGAGTTGGGTTTTAAACAAAGCTGTGGGCGCGACAAAGTATGTCGGCGGTAAGCTTGTCGAAAGCGGCGCAGAAACAGCAAAATACCTTCTTGCTTGGAACTTGAACTATTATGGTGTGAATGCTCTTGAAGAGCTAACAGCTTATGGTGTTTATGCCGGTGCAACTCTAGTTGGCGGACCTGTTGCAGGAGATGCGGCTTACTATGTCACAAAAGGCGGTATTAAGCTTGCTCGTTGGGTTCTTCCCGGGTTTGACGGCTTTATTGCAGGAACTTATGCGCCTTTGACAAAGAACTTTGTGGTTGATCCCTTGGTGAACAACGCACCGGCCATTGCAAAGGCCGCCGTATCAACGGTTTCTACCGGTTTCGGTTATGCCAAAAGTGCTTATAACTACTTTTGGGGATCATAAGAGTCCCTTCAAAGGAAATACTAAAAAGACCCTGTTAGCGCAGGGTCTTTTTTTTTGTGGGGAAGTTTATAAGCAGGGCTCATCGTAAGGCTTGCCTCGGAACTAAGGAGTTTAACGGCCTCTAAATATTTTTGAGGGGGAGTATCTCTTTCATATTATTCTCCTTAGTTTTGGATTTTTCAAATCTCACTTGGAAGAGAGAAATTAATATAGGGTCGGTTGTATAAAAATGCCCTTTGTCGTAAAGAAAAGGGACATTTAAAGTCGATCGAGGGAAAAAGTCGGACGGAGTCTATTAAGACCCGCCGCGGTAAGCCAGTAACTCTCCGTTATCCGTCAAAAACACAAGGGTATTCTCAACGGCAATGGGAGAAAGAAGCGTGCGGTCGCCAAGATCGAGTTCTTGTACGATGTCGCCGTTTTCTACGGAAAGAATTAAAGCCGTTCCGGTGGATCCGGAAAGCGCAAGGGATTTATCGACAAGAATAGGGCCTGCCCATAAGATCGGATCGCTTTTTTCTGTGGGATCAAGGTAACGCGGGAGTTGCTTAACCCACACAACTTTACCGCTAAAGCGATTAAAGCACGCCAGCTCGTTGTTGTTGGTGGCCATAAAGAGGTAGTCTCCCGAAACAGCGGGGCTTCTGATGCCGCCAACGGTGTGCGTCCAAAGGGTTTTACCGGAATTGGCATCAAGGCAGCTCATAACGCCGCCGTTTCCGATTAAGTAGACGTGATTACCTTTCACAGCAGGACGAGCCTTAATGTGGAACAAAGAAGAAATAGGATCAAGCTTTGTTAGGCTCACAAGACTTTCACTCCAGAGAGGTAAGCCGTTGCCCGGATGAAGGGCGTAAACTTCGCCGGAAGTATAAGGCACAATAAGTAAATCAGGTGTTAAAGCAGGACTCGCCCCACCCAATAGTCCGGCGATTTCCATGATACCGGAGTGTGACCAAGCGGGATCGCCCGTGCGATAGTTAATAGCTTCGAGTTGGTTATTAATATTGACGGCATAGATATAACCGTTTTTAACTGTCGGTGCAGCGCGAACAGGAGCCGTTAAAGAAAAACGCTTTTCAATAGAACCGTCTTCCGCTTTCATCATGACGATTTCAGCCGCAGGCGTTACGATAAAGACAAAGCCGTTTTCGTAAGCAAGGCCGCCGCTGAAGGCTTGGGTTGATAGGTTTTCCGGTGTTGAGTCTTTTGACCATAACTGTTTACCTGTTTGAATATCAAAAGCGCTGACATAACCTCGCGTATCAACGGTAAAAAGACGACCGTCAGCAGCGACCGGACCGTTTAAAAGCCTTTCCGAAGCCCCCGAACCTGTTCCGATGGATTCGGACCATACTTTTTTCAAGTTCGAACCAAGGGCTACGGGATCAAAGGAATGGTCAACGGAACCGCCGGCACAGGGCCAAGATTTATTAACCCTTGCTTGGGGAAGGGTCACTTTTGTATTTTTTAGGGAGGGGTCTGCTATTAAAGGGTCATCTCCCACAAAAATCGCTTCGCGATCTCCTAAAATAGGGGGGCCTTTTTTATCATCACAAGCAGTTAGCAGCAATCCGGATAGGATTGCAACAAGCAGCGAGAAATGCGAAAGTGTACGTATCATGAAAAAACCTTTTTAAAGTGTATAAATTAATTGATTGTTTCCAGCATAGCCTGTGCACGTACTCGCATGGATTGCGGTGCTTGAGGATGCTTTGCAACGGATAGGAAAACGTCGGATGCTTTTTTTGTTTGTTGAAGTTTCAGGTAGGAAAATGCTTGCAATTCAAGGGCGGCAGCTTGAAGGGGGGAAGCTTTATTGACAAGGGGTTCAAGCTCTTCTAAAAGCACGGCTCCATGGGTTGAATCAAATTTTCTCATGATGGCTTGAAGGGCGGCTGCTTCACGGTAAAAAGAATCATATGAGGTGTCGTCGGCCATGGATTTTAGTAAATCTTCGGCTTCTTTTGTGCCAGATGCAAGGCGAGCTTGTTCAAAAGATCCCAAAATGCGGTAACCTGTCGAACCGTCTTTAATAAGGGGGGTGTAATCGGCCTTTTCGCCTTTAGAAGGATCGGTTTCCAGATTCCGTTCATACATAAGTGTTTGCTCCAAGATCTTTTTTTCTTGGAGGTTATGCCAAAAAAGATAACCGACGGTCATTAAAACAACGGCTATAACGGTTCCGATAACAATATTGCCGTACTCATTCCAAAAGGCAACCAGTTGATCGTTTCGGATATCTTCCTTAATTTCTTTAATTAAATCATCGGACATGGCGTTATTCCTTGTTCTATAAGAGAGTGCTCTGTGGCGTCCACTTTACCCATAGATCTTTCAAAAATCAATAGGATGTAGGGATTCGTCAAAGTTTTATTGAATTATTCGATATAAATGTGCTAAAAAGCGATATGTTTTGTCTGTTTTAAAGGTGCACAATGCTTCGCAAGAGTTATGACTGGGTTTTAGCCCACGCAGGTACGCCTAAAGCCCGTTGGATGCTTGTTGCGATTTCTTTTGCAGAAAGCTCGTTCTTTCCCTTTCCTCCCGATCCCCTTTATATGGCTATGATTTTGGCTCGGGTTCAAGACGCGTGGAAGTTGGCTTTTCTTTGTACGTTTAGCTCTGTTGTCGGGGGCATTCTGGGCTATTATATTGGTTTTGCCCTTTATGAGACCGCCGGGGAGTGGATCATTAATACCTACGGTCTCCAAGAGTCCTTTCAAAAATTCCAAGCAGGTTTTGATAAATGGGGCTTTTGGATTGTGGCTCTTAAGGGATTAACGCCTATTCCCTATAAAGTTGTGACGATTTTTAGCGGTGTGGCTAAGCTCGATATGTCAACGTTCCTTATGGCGTCTTTGATTGCAAGGGGTTTTCGTTTTTATCTCGTGGCAGCTCTCTTGAGGTTTTGCGGTCCGCAAATCAGAGACATTGTTGAAAAGCACCTCGGTCTGGTCACCCTCCTTGTTCTGGCAGCTATTATCGGAGGTTTTTTTCTTGTTAAATATATATAAGATCAGACCTGTTTTCTCATTTCGAGGGTCTGTGTTTTTTGCTTGTTTTGACGCCTTAGTTCATAAAGAGCAAGGATATGGCTTATACCCCCTGAAATAATTAAGATGCCGACAATGGCTGCAATATAAATTTCGAGGCTAAGTAAATTATTTAAAGTACGAAATGTTCCCAGTACGAAAATGAGCGCCCAAAAAACAAAAGATATCGTGCCGTTATAAAAATAGATCCTTATTTTCTTGAAGGGCATGCCTTCAAATAAACCTTTCCCAATTTGTTTTTTAAGTGTTTCTTGGATCGCATTATTGATGAATAGGCCGTTGATGATTAGAATGATAACCATAAGGCTCTTTCCGTATATTTTCTCGTTGCCTAAGGTTTCGGGAGAATTAATGGCGTAATATATTAGGAAAGCGAGCCCCGATAAAATGAGCGCCCCTAAAGAGAGCATAATAACGCGATGACCGACGGCGTATAGTCTTTGGTCTCGGGCACGGACTTCACGGGTGAGATTTAAACCGGCATGTATTTGTAGGAAAATTGCCGTCCCCATGCCTGTCACAGCTGCCAGTGCATGTATAAATATAATAACTTCTTTCTCTAGCACTTTAATTCGCCTATATTTTACAAATATAGACAAATTATACTATTTATTGTTTAATTTTATATTAACTAAGATGTATTTTTATATTGTAATATTATATAAAAAGGTGACGTCATTACAACATCACCTTTTAGTTTTTGAATAGAGAAAAGAGTTTTTTTAACTTGTTTTGATATTAAGCAACACGAAGCATGGTTTTCAGTTTTTCACAGGCATCTTCAAATTGGATGGCTTCAACAATAGCAACCTCATCTGCAAAACGTTCGAGAGCGTTTTGATAAATTTGACGTTCACTATAGGATTGATCTCCTTGATTTTCGTCGCGATGTAATTCGCGCAAAACTTCGGAAAGGGAAATAATATTGCCGGAGTTAATTTTTGTTTCATACTCTTGAGCGCGTCTTGCCCAAATTCCTTTGGTTGTTTTGATTTTTTTTGTTAAAAGAGAAAGTGTTTTGCTCATTTCTTCTTTTGTTGTCAGAGTGCGAAGACCCGTGTTCTTTGCTTTCACTAAAGGAAGACGCAATGTCATGCGTTTTTTTTCAAAATTAATGACAAGAACTTTGAGTTCTTGGCCTGCAATGGTTTGACTCTCTATTTTCTCGAGCTTACCAACGCCATGGTTTGGATACACCACGGTATCTCCGGTAGAAAAGGCTGTTGTATTTTTCATAAAAGCTCTCCTTTTGAGTCTCTTGTTGATTTAGTACAAATATTTCAAAGGGTTATGAGATAAAAATTTTGTTTTCTTTATTGTAGAGTTTAAGGTATAGCATATTTAAGAGCAAAAATATAGAAAAAACTGCTTAATGTAGTGTTGTGTGATTACCTAGTGTTCATTTATCACTTGTCGTGATTGAACTTATGTCATTTCTAGGCTCTTCAAAAAGTAGCTGTGCAAGCAACGTTCGGGACTTTTTAGGATTGGCTATATTTATTAACCTAATTTTCCTTCTAAACTAATCCTGCAATCAAAAGGGCGCCTAGAATATAGAGCAACACAGCTACAAGTTTCCTGATAAACCCTATGGTCATTTTCTTTAACCCGGCCTTTCCGGCCAGAACTCCGGCAAAGGCGGCAGCCGTTGCCGCAATGATAAGCTCGGTATTTACCTGCGCTATTAGCAGCGTGATATTCATGCCATATACGGCAAGACGCGTTATATCGACCAAAACGGAAATTGCGGCGTTTGTAGCGACAAAGGCGTTTTTATCCAGTCCCGCATGAAGCAGAAAAACGCTGCGGAATGCGCCTTGATGACCTGAAAGACCGCCGAAGAAACCACTTAGGACACCGCCAAGGGGTAGAGATTTTTCTGTAAATTTAGCCTTCTTAAGGACAGGTAGCCATTCCATTGTCGCAAAGACAAGAAGCAATATTCCGATGATCAATTTAACAGGCGTGATAATGAAGTCGTGTTCGGCCGCTCTGTAGGAGTGAATTTCCGGTAAATCAGAAAGGCCGGTGAGAAACCACGCGCCCGGAATTGCGGCAAGTATTGCCGGAAGGCCAAACCGCCATGTAATGCGTCTGTTAATATCTCGCCATAAAGCCCCTAGCTTAAATAAATTATTGAGCAGGTGAACAAACGCCGTCAAAGCGACCGCAACTGTAACGGGCAAGAAAATTGCTACAACCGGCATAAAAAGCGTTCCCAGTCCGAAACCGGAATATAATGTCAGGATTGAAGCAAGGAATGCGGTGATTGTTATAATAAGCGCGGTCATTCTACAACAGCTGTTTTTCTATTTCGCTTTTGCGTATTTTTATACCTCATCAAACGCCGTAACATGAACGATGGGAATGCTCAATTTAATACTAAAATTCATCGTTATTTATTAATATTGTATATTTAGCGTCTATATAAAAGGTGCTTTAAAATAGCATCAACGGAAAGGGAGCCTGCTCCTCGGGCAAAAATTGTTCCGAGCATAATGGCCCAAATGAGGTGAACTTGTGGCGTCGGCATTACAATTTGGATAACAGCCGTCATCATTAAGAGACCAAAGGCACTAAAGCGCGCAAAAAGACCAAGGGCAAGGAGGGTCGAAAGGCCAAGTTCGCCTGCCGTCCCTAAAATAGCGGCAATTTCCGGAGATAAAAAGGGGACGGGATGAACTTCTGAAAATAGAAAAAGAGTGCTGTCCCAATCATTATTCATATAGTTTTGAAATTTTAACCATCCTGATTTAAAAAAGATGTTAGCCATATAAAGGCGGATGGTTAAATCGACGAGGGGAGATATATACTTGGTCAGGAAAGGGGCAAGGCCTGTTTCTTCTTGTGAGCGCATTATTCAAAAATTCCCTTGTAAAATGTAGACTATATTATCATCCTATATCAGATTCTAAATTTTACAAAAATTTTTTTAATACAGTTATATTTTTTTGAATATAAGGCTTGTATTAATACCCCCGAAAGCAAAGTTATTACTCATGATTGTATTCACGTCAAGGGATCGAGGCTCTGCCATGATATGATCCAGAGGGGCACATCGTTCATCAATTTTTTTTAAATTGGCGGTAGGAGCAAACCAGCGATCCCGCATCATCTCGATGGCAAGCCAAGCCTCCAGAGAACCGCAAGCCCCAAGGGTGTGTCCAAAATAACTCTTGAGGGAATGAAAGGGGGTTTGGTCTTTGAAGACGGCATTCGTTGCGATGGATTCGGCAATGTCGCCAAACTCCGTCGCGGTTCCATGACCGCTGATGAAACCGATGTCTTCAGGTTTAAGACCGGCATCTTTGAGGGCGAGTCGAAGAGCCGTCTCTATGGTTGGAGCCGAGGGCTGGGTGACGTGATTACCGTCGGTGTTTGTGCCGAATCCGACAACTTCGGCTAAGATATCTGCGCCTCTTTTCTTGGCGTGTTCATATTCTTCTAAAATAAGCGTTGCGGCTCCTTCACCGATCACAAGGCCGTCCCTGTTTGCATCAAAGGGACGCGGTGTTGTGTGAGGCTCCGTATTTTTTGTGCTGGTTGCATAAAGAGCATCAAATACGGAGGCCATAGAAGGACAAATTTCTTCTGCACCCCCTGCAATCATTATATCTTGAATGCCGGCGCGAATGGTTTCCGTGGCATAGCCAATGGCAAGGCTTCCCGAGGTGCAGGCCGTTGAGCTTGGGATAATGCGTCCCGTAATTCCTAAGAACAGGCCGATATTAACGGCCGTGGTATGGCTCATCATGCGGATATAACTGGTGGCTGTGATTTTGCGCAGGCTTCGTTTAAAAAGAAGATCCGCAAACTCTTTCATGGGTTCGGGGCTGCCAAAGCTTGAACCGTAGGCAACACCCGTACGGCCGCCTTGCAATACGGGATCTCCCGTAAGCCCTGCCCTTTCAAGGGCTTTTTCCGTCGCATAAACGGAATAAAGGGCAACAGGCCCCATGCTGCGCGTTTTTTTTCGGGGCCAACGTCCTTCTAAATCCAGAGGGGCAATGGGGGCGCCGAGTTCCGTATTCATACCGTCGATATCAACCCATTCGGGCATATGGCGTGTTCCGGTTTTGCCGGCTTGCATATTTTTCTTAATCTCATGCCAAGTGTGCCCGAGGGCACTTACTCCGGACATACCTGTGACAACAACGCGGCGCATCAGACCATTCCTCCGTTAACCGAAATAACTTGGCGTGTAATATACCCTGCGCTCTTTGAGAGCAAAAAAGTAACCGTTGCAGCGACTTCTTCAGGGCGGCCAAAGCGGCGTAGAGGTATCATTTTTTTAATTTCTTCTTGGGGGATATGATCGATCATTTGTGTCTCAATAACGCCGGGCGCAACGCAGTTTACCGTAATTTGGCGTTTTGCAAGTTCAAGGGCAAGGGCTTTTGTTGCGCCGATGATACCTGCTTTTGAGGCACTATAGTTTACTTGTCCTCGATTACCCGTAAGGCCTGAAAGGGAAGATATCGTTATAATACGCCCCGGCTTACGCGTACGAACCAAAGGCATCACAAGAGGCTTTAAAACATTATAAAATCCGTCTAAGTTTGTGCGAATGACCTGATCCCAATCCTCATCTTCAAGAGCCGGGAAGGCATTGTCCCGAGCAATGCCGGCATTTAAAACAACACCGTAATATGTGCCGTGTTCTGCAATATCTGCCTCAAGGGCAAGGCGGCATGCTTCTCGGTCGGCTAAATCAAAGGAAAGGAGATGACCTTTCCGACCCAAGTCTTGAACAGATTTTAAGGTGTCTTGAGCACCTTGGCGATCCCGGCCATAGTGAATCGCTATGTCATAGCCGGCTTTTGCTGCATCAAGGGCAATCGCTTTTCCAATACCTTTGCCTGCGCCGGTTACAAGAACAAGGGGGGACGGTGAGTTTTCTGCGGTCATGGTCTTATGTCTCGTTGTTAAATTGAGTTATATCTTTCGGTTGATAAACATTAAGGGTAGCTTCTGCAATACATTCCCTATTTTTTTCAATCCGGCATTCAAAAGCAGCCATTTCTCCGTCGTTATAGTGACACTTTCCATAAATATCCAGCGTTTCTCCCACAAGAAAAGAGGGAACATTCAGGGTTAAACGGCGGCTACCCAATAAAAAGCCAATTTTGGGTTCTTCTTGACGTTCATAGGCGCGGTAACCGTTCCAAGCTGCAATGCTTTGAGCCATATATTCAAGGGCAACATAAGAGGGAATGCGTCCGTGTTCGCAAAAAGGTCTCTCGTCAGTGAGCGTGACGGTTGCATGAACATTTTCTTCTAAACACTCAATGAGTTCATCCAGTAAAATCATGGGCTCGCCATGGGGGAGATATTTTCCGATAGCAGACATGTTTATTGTATCTCCTTTAAGGGAGCGTTGGTTCCAAGGATCAAGCTGACATTATTGCCGCCAAAGGCAAAAGAGTTGCTCATCAAGGCAACTTTTTCAAACGGGCTGTGAGGGAGGTCTATAGACTCCTCGGGTTTAACAAGATGAATTTTATCAAGGCTGAGATCGGGCGTTTTAATGCCGTGATGAGGCGGCAAAGGAAGGTGCCGTCCTTGTCCGTGAGTTAAGCAAAGCCACAAAAACCTGCCTCAAGGGCACCGGAAGCCCCAAGGGTGTGGCCTGTGAGAGCTTTTGTTGAACTGCAGGGGGTTGAGGAGCCGAAGAGACGATTAATACAAGCGCTTTCCATGGCATCATTCAAAGGGGTTCCCGTGCCGTGAAGATTAATATAAGCAATGTCTTTTGGCATGAGGTCTGCTTCTTTAAGCGCTCGGTTAATAGCTTTTTCAGCGCCGATACCTTTGGGGTCGGGCGAGCTAATATGATAAGCATCGGAAGATTCACCGCCTCCGAAAAGGACAACAGGATTTTTGTTGCTATTTTCTGTCACAAAAGCAGGATCTTTAGAAAGCAGGAAGACGGCGGCACCTTCTCCGATTGTAATGCCGTCCCTATTTTGGTCAAAGGGGTTGCAGGGGGCTTTTGAGATAAGTTCCAAGCTATCAAATCCGTTAAGGGTTAAGTCACATAAAGTATCGACACCCCCGCAAATAACGACATCACAAAGATCCGATTCTAGGAGACGTTTTGCAGAGAGGAGCGCTTTCGATCCTGCAGAACAGGCCGTTGAAATTGTGTAAGCGGGCCCTTCAATACCTAAATAATGTGCCGCAAAAAGAGAAGGGGCGGCTGTTTCTTGTTGTCGGTAGTCAAAAGCTTTAGGCCATCGGTTGGTTTTGAATTTTTCAGCAAAGGCTCTTTCCCCTTCAAACATGCCGGAGGTGCTTGTGGCGAGCACAAGAGCAATGCGCTTTGTTCCATATCTTTTTTTGGCCTTTCGGATATCCGTTGCTATTTCATCAAGAACAAGTTTTAGCAAGCGATTGTTTCGAGACTCAAAGGCTGCACAAGCTTGAGGAAGATCGGGCAGGTCAAACGGTAATTCCCCAACGGGAACTTGTTTCCCTGAAAAAAGAGTCCTTGTTTTTGGAAAAGGAAAACGGGTCGGTGCAAAGAGGTTCTTGGCGATTTCTTTTTGTCCTTGTCCAAGGGAGCAGGCGATCCCCATATGGGATAGATAAAAGGAAGCACTTTTTTTCATGGGAGTTCCACCGTTTGGATGGTGAGTTCATAACCTTGTTTTGGGTTTTTTAGAATAACGTGTTTCCAAAAAAGGCCTGAAGGGTTCGTTCGTTTTATCTCTCGTATTTTCCGGTTGCCCGCCCTAATGAATCGCGTGTTCTTTTCTTCCGTCACCGTCGCGCCGTGAAGATGTTTTTTTAAGAGGTCTAAAGGGAGGGACACGAAAAGAAAATCGCTCAAAATATTTTCCGGCTTAAGGTGTTGGGGGAGGTGCTTTGAAGCAGACCATTTAAGACCGTTAGGGGTCCAATTAAGGTCATAAATCTGTCCGGCAATGTCATTAAAGGCAATAGCTTTAAAGGTTTGAGCAGATAAAGTTAAGTGCACGGAAAAAGAGAGAGAACGGCCTTGAAAACGGGCTGTGAGATTCTGTAAAAACACACCTTGAAAGGGGAGTGGAAACAGAGAAGGCGCCTCTAAAAAGACGTTTTCTTCTATATAAAGGCGATTAATCTTTTGAGTGCTTTGCGGTTCCCTCGACAAAGAGGCACATCCCGATAAAAAGAACAAAGAGCTAAAAAAAAGAGAATAAATCAACTGCATATTAGAGGTGCTTTGCGACAATGTTGAGGAAGTATTTGCCTTTTTTAACAAAGGCGTTATTTTCATCCCAAGCATATCCGGCGAGCATGGAAATAATCATCTTTTTAACGTCGCTGTTGTCATCGGGTTGCTCTAAAATAACCTTTTGAAGGGTACCTTCATACCAGCTTTCAACAAATTCTCGAAAAGCGTTTATGCCTACCGACAAGGGGGCTGCAAATTCTTTCTCCCAATCAACGTTTTGTCCTGCGAGTTGCTTGAGAAGCACATTTGCTGCAAGGTCTGCCGATTTAGCTGCAATGGTTAAACCCGATGAAAAAACAGGATCCAAGAACTCACCTGCATTGCCAAGGAGAGCAAAATTCTTTCCATAAAGGCTTTTCACACCACAGGAATAGCCGACTAGAGAGGCGACGGGACGAGTAAATGAAAAGTCGGGCATAATGGTTTGATAGTGTTGATCTTGTCGAATTAGGTTTGTTAAGCGTTCTTCGTCCGTTAGGCCTGCAGCATCGATTTCATACTCTTCTCCGACAACGCCAATGGAAGAGGTGCCGTTTGAGAAGGGAATCAGCCAGTACCAAATAGTCGGATTATCAGCATGAATGGTGATTAAAATTTTCTCACGATCAAAAGCAGGATGGGAAATATTATCTTTGATATGAGAAAAAATAGCCTTTCGGACGGGAAAGTCGGAGGGTTTTTCAAGGTTTAAAAGTCGCGGTAAAACGCGCCCGTATCCGCCGGCATCAAGAACAAATTTCCCCCGGGCTTCATAGGGAATGCCTTGAGCATTATTTCCCTTTAACATCACACCCTCGGCATTTTCTTCATAAGAGGTAACCGTATGCTCATAATGTATTTCTGCCCCGAGGCTTTCAGCGTGATCGGCTAGGATTTTATCAAAATCAGCTCTTTGTACTTCAAAGGTTTCTGCAGGGCCGTCGGTGAATTTATTGCTGAAATTGATCCGGCTATGTTTGTTTCCGTATTGAAAGGCTGCCCCGGTTTTTCTTTGAAATCGGGCAGCGTTAATTTTAGGGAGAACGCCCGCTCTTTGGAAGAAGACCATGGATTGGGGGAGAAGGCTTTCGCCAATGCTAAAACGGGGAAAGGTTGAGCGTTCAAAGATACAAACGCTATGGCCTGCTTGGCGTAAAAAACTTGCAGCAAGGGCGCCCGAAGGACCAGCTCCAATAATTAAGACATCGGCTTTAAGTTTATTGCGAATAGAAGACATCTTATTTTTTCCCAAGATAGAAAGTTGTGAAGATAAAGCTAAAGGTAATTCCTAGAAAGACGGACAATCCGAATCCTTCAACGGCAGCTGTTTTACTAAAGGCAAGGACACCAAAGGAAAAAAGCGTGGTTAGCGCCGCCATAGTATTGGCTAAAAGGAAAAAAGTTTGTTCATTCGTACCTTGGCGCCAAAATAAAAAGAGGGCGTAGTCAATACCGATACATAAAACTAATAAAAGTCCCATAAGGTGAAAGAGGGTAATAGGAACGCCAAACGCCGTCAAACAAGCTAAGGTAATCACCATGGAAGACATAACGGGCGCTGTAATTTTAAGGGCTGACTTGGGGCCTTTAAGAAGGGTTAATAAGAGAATAATAATGCTTAAGACGGCGAAAATAACTTTTATCATCAAAAGACGATAGGTTTTAAAGAGGTTGGAATATTCTTGGGGAGGATCAATATAATAAGCGTCTTCAAGGGGTTCTGCAATTTTCTCTAAAGTTTCGGTGTTTTCTATGCTTTGAATAAGAATCCGTCCCGTATAGACGCCCTTAGAGAGATGAAAAAGAGGCTTAAGCGGAGCAGGAAGAGGCGGTACGTTCCTAAGCGGCTCTGTTTTTTCTTGTTGTGGTATTTTGGGGGTGATCCCAATTTTTTGAAACAAGGATTGACCATAGGGTAATAGAAGGTTCTCTTGGACAAGACGTTGGTTTTCCAGTTGTCTTTTTTGTGACGGTATGATTTGAGAAAGGCTTTTGTAAGAGATGTTTAAAGCATCTAATCGATCCGTTATTTTTTCTTCTTGCTGTAATAGTTCTTCTAGGGAAGCTGCAGAAAGTGCAAAAAAAGTCGGAGTGCTGTTGATGTGTATTTTAGATTTAACGGCCTCTTCTTGAGCTTTCAAAGAGGGGTCAAGGGATTGAAAGCGGCGCACATTATCGTCAAAGGTTAGAAAAAAGATGATCAAAAAAGAGCTGCAGAGAGCAAAAATAAGAGGTTTTGAGATGGACTTTCTTTTCTTTAAAAAAGCGCTTAAGGTTCGTTGGATTTTAAGAGCCGTGGGCGGGACCGGCTGACTTTCTTTGTTAAGAAAAGCAGGACCCCACAAAGCAACGGTGACAAAAGCGCTAAGAAGACCGCCCGCTGCAAGAACGGCCATTTGTTGAATGCCCGGAAAGGGTACAAGGGTTAAAAGCCCGTATCCGATACAAGAGGATAAAACGCCTAAAGGGAGGGCGGGCATCAAGGATTTTAAAACGCCAAAAGGGTTTTTTTTATCTTTAACATGGAGTCCGGCACAATAATAATGCAAAGCGTAATCAACGCATACTCCAATGAGACTTCCTCCAAAAACGAGAGCTAAAATATGAAGGGATCCGTGTACAAGAACGGCAAGAGAAATGCCGCCGGCAAGGCCGCTTGCGATGACGGTTAAGGCAAAGCCAAGGGGGGCAAAGGAGCGAAAAACAAAAAAGAGCAGTAACACAATCAAGAGCGCTGAAATGCCGCCGATAAAGGAAATTTCCTTTTGGGCTTGGTTCGCTCCCGCCGCAGCATAGAAAACAGCTCCGGTTTTTAAAACATCTACGTTGAGGCTTTTTAAGAGCGGATCTAATTTTTCCTGCATTTCTTTTTGCGCTTGCAGGGAAAAAAGAGGCGTTGTGAAACGGCCGTGGTAAATAAACCACGTTGTGTCTTGATCCGTGATAAAGAGATCCCCCGTTTCAGGCGTTCGCTCAAAAGGAGTTTGCTCTTGTAGAGATATCACATAGCGGGGAAAAAGAAAAAAGGGATCAACGGCCGGATTTGCCGGGCCCAGGGTGCTAAAAGGGGTGCTCAATTCTTGTAAGGCACGGTTTTCAATGTCTTTGCCCTTATCGTTTTGAAGCAAGGATCTATCTTGGCGGGAAAGAAGACCGGCCTTATAAGGATAGAGGGTTCGGAAAAGGGTTTTGTAACTTTTCTCCAAGAATTTAGAATTGTTTTCTACTAAAGCCGGACCGGAAGTTTTAAGTCCTTGGCGCAGTGTCTTAAGAGCTTCTTGAGCTTTGTCTTTATTTTGGTGACCGACTAAAATCATAACTTGTTTTGAGATGTCCGTATCATCCGTGAAATGACGGACGTGCAGCATTTTTTCTGTTTTGGAATCGGGGAGCAAGGCTAATAAATCAAACTGAATCGTCTTATTTTTTAGGCTTATGCCTGTTAAAATAAGCAAAAGGGCAAGCCAAGAAAAACGGAGGAAATGATAGAATTTCTCAGTCATTTAACCATCCGAGTTCTCGGGTAGAGAAGGCTCTTTTGAGAGAGACTAGTTTGTGATTTGTGAAAACAATGTCGTCATAATCCCCGTTGGCTCGGTAAATCGTCACCTTTTGAACTTGTTCATGTCCTTGAATGCTAAGAGCTGTGATGAAGCTTTTGAGTTGGAGATTTTGCGGGGTTAGCTTGATGTGCCATCGGGAGTTATTTTCCGGTAAAAGCGTCGCGTCAAAACCCTCTAGCCCCTTAAGGAAGTCTCCTGCAAGAATCGCTGATAGGGTTTTGAAAATCGCATTATTTTGAGAGGCTTTTTCTAAGGCTTGAGGTTTCTCGTCCTCTATTTGATAAAGACCTGTTTTCGAAATCAAAAGCGTATTTGGAAACGGGTGCGCCGTTGCCCAAATAAGACCTTTTTGAGGTCGGAGTTTTAAGGTTCCCGTAGAAATGAGAGGTGTCGGGATGCTTTTCAAATGACGTGTTTGAGTAAAAGATGTCACAAGGACTTTATTCTCGGGGACTTTTTTGAGGGTTTCTTGAGGAGAAGCCTTCACGGAAAAAACACTGAAAGCAGAAAGGATGAGGACAAAGACAATCTTCATGCTAAAGCCCGCTTGACACAGGTTTGGAAAACCTCGGGGGTTTCAAACTGCATTTCTTCCGTTGTGATATTAAGGGCAACTTGAATGGTTGTCGCTTTGGTGGTTACTTCCTTGGTTTTGCGATCATAAATGCGGTAGTCGATTTTTAGGCGGTTTTCGTATTCAATAAGTTTTGCTTCAACGGTTGCTTCTTGATGAAGTCGCAGAGGTCTTACATATTTGATACGCATATCCACAATGGGCCATGCGTGATTTGAAGCAACCATTTCTCTATAGTTGTGGCCGATTGTGTCCAAAAGAAGGGAGCGGACTTCCTCAAAATAACGGACATAATTGCCATGCCATACAACGTTCATAGGATCGATATCATAGAATTGAGGGGTGATATGAAGGCAGGCTGTTAAGGATTTAGTCATGTGTATCGGCTTCCTTATAAAGCTGCCAAGTACGTTTTTGAATATGAGAGATAGCCTGCCGTAAAGCGTTTTCTAGGGGCTCGTCTTCTTGAACAAAAGGAATATGGGCCCCGGCTACCTCAAGGAAGGCATTAAGATCGTCGCCGTAATGTTTTTCCGACAGAATGCCCGTTCTTTCCCTCAAACGCAAGGCTTGAAAGGCTGCAAAAAGTTGAGCTGCCGCGACTTGCTCACTAAGTTGAAGGACGCGCAGAGCATCTCGTGCGGCAATAGTACCCATGCTGACTTTATCTTGATTATGGCTTTCTGTTGAACGAGAGAATACGCTGGCAGGCATTGTTCCCTTAAGGGCTTCGGCACACCAAGCGGAGGCTCCGATTTGCACGGCTTTTAACCCGTGATTAAGACTGGCGCGCCTGCCTGTTACGCCGGATAGATTGGCCGGCAGGCCATGGTTAAACTTAGGGTCGACAAGGGTCGCCATTTGTCGATCCAACAGATCGGCGATGTTGGCTACAATATTTTTTAAGCTATCCGAGATAAAAGCAATATGTCCGCCATAAAAATGGCCTCCGTGGAGGATACGGCCTTCTCCCTCGAGGTCCACAAGAGGATTGTCATTAGCTGAATTAATTTCTGTTTCAAGGATGTTTTTAAAGAGGGGTAACACATCTTCGAGTACGCCGATGACATGGGGGGCACATCTTGTGGAATAACGATCTTGTAAGCGATCAACGGGAAAAGCATCGGGGGCATTTTTAAGGTCGCTTCGAATAAGAGCCGCAATCTTTGTTTGTCCCGGATGGGGTTTCGCGGCAAATAAAACGTCATCAAAATGATGGGGATTACCCTGAAGAGCAAGGGATGTCATAGCCGTCAGGCGGGCGGCAAGACGACCTAAATAGCGCGCTCTAAAAAAAGCTTCGACGGCAAGAGCCGTCATGACAGCGGTTCCGTTCATCAAAGCCAGAGCTTCTTTGGGGCGCAAGGTGTGGGGTTGAATATTTAGTTCTTGATAGACATCTTGTGTAGAGCGCTTTTCTCCTTGGTACCAAACTTCTCGCTCGCCGGCGATTACCCCTGCAACGTAAGATAGAGGGGTTAGATCACCACTGGCTCCAACGGACCCTTCGCTTGGAATGACGGGTAGAATATCCTTTGCGAGGAGAAGTTCTAAGCGCTCAAGAAGTTCAAAAGTTACACCGGAAACGCCACGACATAAAGAGGCAAGTCTCACGGCCAGAACGGCTCGTGTTTGGGGTAAAGAGAGATAATCTCCTAAGCCGCATCCGTGAAAACGTGTCAAATGAAGAGGGAGCTCGGGGACAAGATCTACGGGAACAGAGCGTGTACAATTATCCCCGTAACCGGTTGTAATACCGTAAACAAGCCCCTCTCGATCAAGGGTATTGGCAATAAAGTCACTGCCTTTTTTGATAAGGTCTCTGAATTCTGATCCGTCATAAAGGGCAAGTCTTGCGCCCCTGCGGGACAGGGAATCAATATGGTCGAGGCTCAAAGGATGCCGGTGACTTACAGTAATGATTTCCATATAAAGACCTTGTGTTCTTTGATAAATAAAAGGATTTTACTTATCTTGTCCCCAAAAGTCAAAAAAATTAAACCATTGATAGGGATACTTTTTTGCTTTTTCTTCTAATATTTCAGAAAATTTTTGCGCATAGTGTTGTAAAGACGCCTCTTTATTACGTCGATCAAGGATAATTTGATCGGAAAATTTTTCGATATAGAGGCGGTATTGCGTGTTGTTTTTAATGGCAAAGGATACATAAACGGGACATTCAAGAAGAGATGCCAAGATGTAAGGGCCTTGGGCAAAGGGGGCGAGTTTTCCTAGGAAAGGCACTGTTGTTACGCGGGGCGCTGGTGATTTTATCGTATGAACGGGGCGGCGATCTGCAGCGATAACCGCCCAGTCTCCTTGCTCGATACGCTCTTTTAAAAAGAGCATGGTATCCGCACCGATTTCCGTGACCTCAATGATGTTGATAGTCGAGAGAGGGTTAAGTGTTTTAAGAAGGCGATTAAAGTGTCGGGCATTTTTTGTATGCAGTAGAACGTGTACTCGACTTTTATGGTCGGGTCTTGAAACGGCACGGCATAACTCCATATTGCCTAAGTGGCTTACAAAAATAATTCCGCCTTGTTTTTGAGACATCATTTTTTTGAATTGTTTAACGCCGGCCGAGTCTAATCGGGAGAGGTTAATATCGCCGTTCCAAGCGGCAAATTTATCCAAAACCATGGAAAAAAAATTCATAAAATGGCGAAAGGTCTCTTCAAAACCAATTTGCTTTTTCAGAACACGGCTTAAAAAGTCACGGGAGGCCTTGCGTTGAAGAGTGCCTGTTATATAAAAATAGAGAACAAGGGGAGACCCCAAAATCAAACAAAAGCGACGCCCCAGCAATTTATAAATTTTTGCCAGAAACAGGATGCCCATGAAAGACCCTCTTTCCCTAACGGTAGACCAATGGACGGTCTCTCCGGAAAGATCAAGGGATTTATAATCAGGTCGGTTGGCGAGAATTTCGGGCAGATGGAACAACACGTTAAAAACAAGTTTCGTATGCATTTTTGTAAGGCGCCAATTGTCCTTTAGGATATCAAAATTGGAATGGTTCTCTTCGGGGTAAGTCACCCGAACAGGGCTCATTATTGTAGGGACACCGGCCCAAAAAAGGCGAACCATAATTTCCGTGTCAAAATCCATGCGTCGGCCGATATTGACCCGATCACAAACGGCTAAGGTTTGTTCAACGGGATAAATGCGAAAACCGCACATCGTATCCGTAAGGCGAAAGGACAGTGTTTCAATCCAAACCCAAACATGGGTGAACCGGCGCCCGATGAGTCTCTCTAAGGGGATGGATTGATCATAAACGGGGTGTCCGCTCAACAGGGCGGAGGGGTTGCTTTTTGAAATCTCAATGAATTTCTCAAGGGTGCTTAAGTCATGTTGGCCGTCGGCATCTATTTGAAAAGCATGGGTGTAACCTTGCTTTTGAGCTTGGCGAAGGCCATGCTCAAGGGCAGCGCCTTTTCCGCTGTTTTCCTCAAGGCGGAAGGGAAAAACCCCTTTATATTTTTCACGAATTTCTTGAATGACCTGTTGAGTTCTTACGTTACTTCCGTCATCCACTATAATGACCGGCAAGTTTTCTTGGCGTAGGGTTCGGACGGTCTTTTCAAGAACCTTGTGATGGTTGTAAGTTGCTAAAATAGCGCAGTAGTTAGGTGTCATAGGTTAATTTCCCCGATGAATAAAGCTCGTTATTTCCGTTACTTGAGGTATATTTATAAGCAATAAGAGATTTTTCAGGATTGACTTCCAAATGCAAAATAGGCTTATGAGCCGGTTGCATGAGGTTCATAAATTTAATTTGAGTCCCCTTTGTAACGGGTGCCGAAATATTAAAAAGTGTTTGAAGAAAACCAACAACCCAATGAAGTTGCACCACTCCCGGTACAACGGGCATGTCTTTAAAATGTCCTTCAAAATAAGCGAGATCTTTTGGAATTTCCAGATGAATTTCCGCTGTTAAGTGTTGGACTTTTTTTGAAAGAACGCGGGGCGAGCGCACGTTAGATAAAGACATTAGGCAGCTTCCTTTTCAAAAAGAGACGACAGTAAGGAAACGGGACGTTTTCCTTGGGCATTTTCAGGGATTTGATCAACGAAGCGCCAGCGCCGAGGGAGGGTCACAAGATCGAAATAGGCGTGTAACTCACGACGCAATAGACGCACATAAGCGATTTTACCAAGGGTTTTTAGGTCATGGGCGCCTTGTGGGGTGAGGACAATAACAACGCCGGTTTCTTGCCGTGTTTTTGAGGCGATCAGGAGGGCGGATGCTTCTTGAATTCCTTCTAAAGCTTGCAATCGAGTTTCTAACTCAACGAGGGAGAGCCGTTTTCCCTCTACTTTAATAACGCGATCGCTGCGTCCTTGAAGGGAAAATTGTGCTTTGTTTATAAGGCTCACTCGGTCGGCTGTTTGGAAAAAGCCCTGTTTTTGACCCGTTGCGTCTATATAAGGAGAAGCCACCTTAAGATTTGAGGACTCGTTAACATCGAGGGTAACCGTTGAAAAGCAAGTCCACGGTGTGTTTTCTTTAATTTGTTGACGATAGGCTATGCCGCCTGTTTCCGTGCTGCCATAAACTTCCGTTGGTAAAACCCCAAGGGCTTGCAAACTATTTTGAACGTTTTGGTAAAATAAAGGCCCTCCGGAGGAAAACACTCTTTGAAAGGGAGCGGTAAAGTTACCGGGAAAGCGTTTTAGATGGGCAGGGCTAGAAATTAAAATATTTTCTTGAGTATTTACGGGTTTGAATTCATCCCAATGGGAAATTGTTTTACGGTTCAGCGGAACACCGGCACTTGCAGGGGCACCGTCAAGTTAATTTAGGCTGGATGAAATGAGGGCTATGTCTCAAATTTTAGGCGCAAAGAATCCCTTGAGTTGCTTCCTCCCAAATGACCT
>JAACSN010000009.1 GCA_009993885.1 Alphaproteobacteria bacterium | reverse complement strand
ACCATCTGTATGGTCAAGGTCTAGAACGATCAAGGCACGACCTCGGTTGTCAACAGCGTTTCCGGCGTTAAGAGCAACATAATCAATAATTTGTTGATTTGTCGGCGCATGATTGACACGGATTGCAGTGTAAGCAGCGAGTCTATCACCACCTGCAGCGATGTGAGCACGGTTAGCAACACGATCACCGTCATTTGCAACAGCTACCCAAGCTAGCACTTCAGCATCGGTTGGTGCACGGTCAGCAAGGATTGCGTTATAAGCAGCGAGTCTATCACCACCTGCAGCGATGTGAGCACGGTTAGCAACACGATCACCGTCATTTGCAACAGCTACCCAAGCTAGCACTTCAGCATTAGTTGGTGCACGGTTAGCAAGGATTGCGTTATAAGCAGCGAGTCTGTCGCCACCTGCAACGATGTGAGCACGGTTAGCAACACGATCACCGTCATTTGCAACAGCTACCCAAGCCAGCACTTCAGCATCTCTCGGTACGCGGCCTGTGGCAGCGATAGCCGTATAAGCAGCGAGTCTATCACCACCGGCAGCGATGTGTGCCCGTAGAGCAACTTGCTCACCGTTTGCGTTATCAGCAGTTACCCAAGCGATAACTTGATTTATATCATTTACAGCACCATGAACGGCATGTATTGCAAGATAGGCTTGTTCTGCAGCAGCCATATAGGCTGCATCAATAGTTGCGGGAAGAACACCTGCGCCGAGAAGAGCTCTAATAGCGTTACGTGTATCTCCTTCATCAGCATTAACCAACGGTGCGCCACCAACAGTATAAACACGGTTGAAAACGATGTTCTCATTGTTACCGACGCGACGCAGATTTTCGGCTTGAATTTCAAGGACACTTGGATTTGCATTACCGCCATTAATTAAAGTGTGAGCATCTAAGGCATCATCAGGTGTTGGCGCGGCAATACCGGCAGCAATAGCTTTAATGTAAGCGGCTTGATGCCCGGCAAGGACAGCAAGTCTGTACCCGTTGATTTGAGCTGCAGTCGGGTTCGCAACAGGATCAGCACCGTCATTGATTAGGTCATGAGCATCAGCAGCTTGTTGAGCTGTTGGGGCTGCGATACCACCTGCGATTGCTTCGATATAACCGTCTTCATGTCCTGCCACAACGGCATTTTGAAGTCCTCGAACCAAAGCAATATCAATTGCACCATGCGCAACACCAGCATTGAGAAGGGTATTAAGATGAGCACGTGTTGTCAGCTCATCAGCAATAATATCAAGAGGGTTGGCAAATACACGGTTAAATGCGAGATCAATGTCTCCATGGAGGCCATGATGTACAACAACAGGGGCGTTGTGTGAGAGGGCTTGGACGACATTAAGGCTGTCAAGAATATCTGGGTCTAGCGCATGAGTAACGCGCATATCTAGAACAGTTTGTTGTTTGTCTTTTCCTGCGAGTCTTTCACGAACATATTCATCAAGAACGCCTGACTCGTGTAGTTTTTCAGCACGAGCAAGGCGATTCAACATTTTTTCGGGGGCGATAACTGTGTGATTGCCGCTTCCATGCACAATGTATTTGGCTTCTTCCTCACTTGCACCTGTTATGTTTTTTACTATTGTAACTCTGTTGCATGCAAAAGAGTTTGTTGCAAAACAAAATGCGGCGGCTTGTAGAGCCAAGACGCTGGCAAACGTAATTCTTTTATTCCTGATGTTCATATTCAAAAAACCTCTATAAAGTTATTAAAAATCAATATAATAAAGCATTCGCTTCAATGTATCCTCTCTCTTTAGCAAAGAAAAGTCCTTAATGTCAATTATTTTCTTTAAAAGTTAAGTATTTTAAGTTTTTTCTCCGTTGACAGAATGCTTTTTCCTTTTATATTGGGTAGTGAATATATTTTTGGAGATTTCAATGAAAAATACACAACGCTTACTGCTTACAACTGCTTTTTGCACCTTAGTTTCTTGTGCTTCGGCAACCGCGAGCTCTTATTATAAAACGGGAGCCGTTCTTGGAACAGCTCTAGGTTATAGCTCTTTATCTTCTAAGACAACAGATACCTTGTTTTTGGACGGTTTCCCCCAGTCAAGCGGTGCTTTTAAAAAAACAAAACGTAGCCATGGGTTTGTTGCCGATCTTATCGGAGGATATCGTTTTGTTTTTAACGAACGCTTCGTTACCGGTTTTAATGTGGTGTTAACGAAAGATACAAACAGCTTGAAAAGCGTAATAGACATCCCATTTGCTGATGCGACTAGTACGACAAAATTTTATCGTCAATTTGCTGTTACGCCTGAAATTATGGGGGGCTATATTTTTGCAAAGCAATGGATGGCTTACTTGAAGTTAGGACTGAGCATTTCTCAATTTAAAATAGAGAATAAAGTTATTGGTGCGGCTGTGATATCTACGGATAAAACGGTAACAAAAGTTGGTTTTAAACCCACCCTTGGTGTTGAATATGCCATGAACAATAAAGCTTCTGTTTTCACAGATGTTTCCTATGAATACATTCCTTCAATCAAAAAGAGTTTGAATAACCCTAGTGACCCGGCTGCGTTTTCAGCAACAGATACACACGACGTCAAAGTACGTCCGCACTACTTTACGGCAAAGCTTGGTGTTTTGTATAAGTTCTAAGTTTTTATGATGATTTTTTTAAAAGCCCTCCCGTTATAGGAGGGCTTTTTTTGTTTATCACTTGAACAATACTTTTTCTTTAAAGTCTGATGTGGAAAAGCGTTCTAACTGTCAGGATGGATTGAAAGGGGAATAGGGGTGAGTTCTTGGAGGGGGGCTTTTTGAAAAAGAGTGATTTCTTTGTAGGAGCGATCTATGATAGGAAGATCGAAGTTTTGCTGAACAAAGCGGTCAAAGCCGTTAAAAATGCGCGTGTTAACGGAGGGGACTTCTGCCAAAAGCTCGTGCCGGGCTCCTTGAATAATTTCAAGTTCACATTGGGGAATCCAATCAACAATTTGTTCAATGCGCGTGTTATCGACAACGCGCTCTTCTCCTGCGGCATAAATTTTGACAGGCCTTTTTATGCGACCCAGCTTTGGGGGACAATTAAGATTTTCAATGGAATCTAAGGTTGCCTTAATCCATCCAAAGGTAATGCCGCCCACCACAATGTCAGGGTTTGTTATTTGGAGGTGGCGATGATAATAAAAGGCTTCTTGGTTATGGGTTAAGATATTGCCTTCAAAGGGTTGGGTGACGGGATTATAGTCTTTCTGGCTATAAACATAGCTTTTACCAAAACCTAACCGAACCATGAAATTAGACAGCCATCGCGCAAGATGCCGAGAATAGAGCCCTGTGTTGATATCGAGCATGGGAGCCGTCAAAACCGCTCCGTCAAGGACGTCGGGATTTTCCGCCATATAACGCAAGCCGATGTGGGCTCCCATAGAGTGGGCGAGCATTACGACCGGCCGTTTTATGTAATCTGTTTTTAAAAAATTGCGAATGAAAAGGTCAAGGTCTTGTAAATAAATTTCATAACTTTTAATGTAGCCCCGTTTGCCTGCTTCTCTTGTCGAGAGGCCTTGACCGCGCCAATCAAGAGCCCAAACGCCATAACCTCGTTCCCTCAAAATATCAACGGCAGACTCTAATTTTTCAAGGGCTGTTGCGCGCCCCGGTAGCAAAAGAACGTGGGGTTTAATGTCAGATGTCGTGGTCGGCTTCCAGTGACGATAACGCAAAAGCGCGCCGTCCGGTGTCTTGAGGTATTTATCAATGACGGGACTTGATTTATCTATTTGGCTCATTTATAGACCTCCCTGCTTTGGCCATTGATTTTCTTATGTTCTTTTCTTATTTCTTCTTTCATCCTATCATATAATTACAAATAAAAGGTAAAGAGAATATTGAGTGGTTTGCGGAGGGATAACTTGTTATAATGATTATAAAAAATAATAAATTTAAATAGATTTTGAAAATGATTCGTCAGTTTGAGCTTGTTGAAAAGATAAAATCCTATGATCCTAATGCGGATGAGGATGCCATTAACCGTGCTTATGTTTTTGCCATGAAAGCCCACGGCTCTCAGAAAAGAGCTTCCGGCGATCCCTATTTCTCACATCCTCTTGAAGTTGCCGGAATTTTGTCCGATATGAAATTAGATACGGCTTCTATTATTACGGCATTACTCCACGATACCGTCGAAGATACGGACGCAACCCTTGAGGACATTGAAAAACTTTTTGGCAAAGAAGTTAGAAATTTGGTAAACGGAGTCACTAAGTTGACTCGAATTGAAGGTCAGTCCGATCAAACAAAACAAGCCGAGAATTTCAGAAAGCTTGTGTTGGCCATGTCGGATGATATCCGGGTTTTGCTTGTTAAGTTGGCAGATCGTCTCCATAACATGCGAACCCTTGATTTCGTTCGCGAGGAAAAAAGGCGCCGCATAGCTCGGGAAACCCTTGATATTTATGCACCGTTGGCAGAGCGTATCGGTATTATGCATTTCAAGGATGAGCTTGAAGATCTTGCTTTTGCGGCGTTGAATCCCGATGCCAGAGAATCGATTATGAGCCGTCTTCATTTTTTGCAACACCAAGACGGCGATAACCATATTGAGCCCGTTATAAAAGAACTTACGGAAATCCTTAAAAAAGAAGGGGTTACGGCGGAGATTACGGGACGTGTTAAGCGCCCTTATTCCATTTGGCGCAAGATGCATCATAAGAATATCACCCTTGAACAGCTCCTTGATATTGTGGCTTTTCGTGTGATCGTTGCAGATGTAACGGATTGCTATAAAGTTCTTGGTATTTTGCATAGTGTTTACCGCGTTATTCCCGATCGTTTTAAAGATTATATAAGCACCCCGAAACCCAACGGGTATCAGTCCCTTCATACCTTTATTATCGGCCCCAATCGTCAACGTATTGAGGTTCAAATCCGGACAAGAAAAATGCATGAAGTTGCTGAAATGGGAGTGGCTGCCCATTGGCAGTATAAGCAAAATTCCAACGAAACCCACGACTATGGCTGGCTTCGGAGTTTGCTTGAAATTTTAGAGAACACATCGGGTGCCGAAGAATTTCTCGAGCATACCAAATTGGAAATGTTTCAAGATCAAGTGTTTTGTTTCACGCCGGCCGGGGATTTGATTTCCTTGCCCCAAGGCGCAACGCCCATTGATTTTGCCTATGCAATTCACTCAAAGGTCGGAGATCATTGCGTGGGTGTCAAGATCAACGGCCGCATGGTTCCTTTGCGCACCATTCTTCATAACGGAGATCAGGTTGATATTGTAACCGCCAAGGCTCAAACACCGTCTCCTTCGTGGGAGCGTTTTGTGGTGACGGGAAAGGCTCGCGCTAATATTCGCAAGTTTATTCGATCTCAAAAACGAGGACAATTTGTTACGTTGGGTCGGAGTCTTCTTCAAAAAGGATTCGAGCAAGCAAAGCTCGATTATACGGAAAAACAAATTGAAGGGACTCTTAAGGGTTTTAAATGCAACACAACGGAAGACCTCCACGCCTTGCTTGGGGAGGGATTAAATACACCGGCAGAGGTGATTCGAGCCGTTTACCCGAATTATCAGCCTGCTAAAAAAGACAAACCTCTTAAGTCCGTTGAAGAACACGAAAAAAATCTTTGGAAAGATAAAAAATCCGCCTTGTCTATTCGAGGGCTTATCCCGGGGATGGCCGTGCACTATGCAGGATGTTGTCATCCGTTGCCGGGGGATCATATTATCGGGATTATCATGTCGGGGCGGGGTGTGACAATCCACACAAACGATTGTGATATGCTTAAGAACTTTGCTAACGAGCCCGAGCGTTGGATTGATTTAACTTGGGCAGATCAAGAAGAAAAAACCACCCATGTGGGACGTCTTTATGTCATTATGGATAACCGCCAAGGGGCGCTTGCAACATTGACGACGACCATTAGTAAAAACCACGGTAACATTGCCAACCTTAAGGTTGTCAACCGCACGGAGAATTTCTTTGAGGTCAATATTGATATTGATGTGACTAATACGGATCACTTGACCAATATTATTGCTTGTTTAAGAGCCTCGACACTGATTAATAGCGTTCAACGGATCTAGGCTGTTTTTCAGATATTTCATATAGCCGCTTTTCTTTTTTTAAAGATGGGGTATGATGATTTCAAGTTTACCTCTTTTGCCCTAACTTTTAAAATTGGAGAGTTTTTTTCAACACCTATTTTTATTTTAACTATTCTTTATCACCCTTCCTTTTTTACAATATTCCCTCATCTTTTTTTCGTACTCTCTCATTCTTATCACGAAAGGAACTATCATGACTGCTGTTGCCTCAATTTACTCACGAGATACTCAAGATTTCGTTCAAACAACGGATCCGGAAATTGCAAAAGTTCTGGAGCAAGAGTTGGAACGTCAGCAAAACCAGCTTGAAATGATTGCCTCGGAGAACTTTACCTCACGGGCTGTTTTGGCAGCCCAAGGGTCTGTGCTAACCAACAAGTATGCGGAAGGTTATCCGGGACGGCGTTATTATAACGGTTGCGAAATTGTTGATATTGCCGAAACCTTGGCCATTGAGCGTGCCTGTAAACTTTTTGATTGCGCTTATGCCAATGTGCAGCCTCATTCGGGATCTCAGGCCAATATCGAAGTTTTTATGGCTTTGATCAAGCCGGGAGATACCTTTCTTGGAATGGATCTTGCCAGCGGAGGGCATTTAACCCACGGCTCCCATGTGAACTTTTCAGGAAAGTGGTTTAACGCCGTCGGGTACGGTCTTCGGGAAAGTGACCATTGTATTGATATGGATCAAGTAGAAGCTCTGGCGCGAGAGCATAAGCCTAAATTAATCATTGCGGGCGGCTCTGCTTATCCTCGTAATATTGATTTTGCCCGTTTTCGGAAAATAGCCGATGAAGCGGGGGCATACTTCTGGGTTGATATGGCTCATTTCGCAGGTCTTGTGGCCGGAAAGCAATTGGACAACCCTTTAAAATATGCCCATGTCGTGACAACAACGACCCATAAAACGTTGCGGGGTCCAAGGGGCGGTATGATTCTATCCGATTGTCCCGATTTAGCTAAACAGTTAAATTCAGCGGTCTTTCCCGGATCCCAAGGAGGCCCTCTCATGCACGCCATTGCAGGAAAAGCCGTTGCTTTTAAAGAAGCCTTGCAGCCTGATTTTGAAATCTATGCCGCAGCTGTGATTGCCAATGCTAAAATCCTTGCAAAAACGTTAAAAGAGGGAGGACTTGAAATTGTTTCAGGCGGCACGGATTGCCATTTGATTCTTGTGGATTTGCGTCCTTTTAATATCAACGGTCGGGACGGCGCGAATGCTCTTGAACGTGCCGGTATTACTTGCAATAAAAATAGCGTCTATAATGACCCGCGTTCTCCTCAAGAAACCTCGGGATTGCGTTTAGGCTCGCCCGCCTTAACGACGAGGGGTATGGGAGAAAAGGAATTTATTTGGATTGCGGAGGCTATTTTGGAAGTGCTCCGCGGTGTGCGTGACGGAGACTCGGCGACTGCAGAGAAAAAAGTTCGGGACGAGATCAGTGATCTTTGTGCGCGCTTTCCGTTGTATGATAATTTCTAAAGAAGACGTTAAGGAAGCCTGAAATATGAAATGCCCTTTTTGTGCAAATCCGACAACTTCTGTGAAAGATTCACGTTCCGCCGACGATAATTCGACCATTCGGCGGCGGCGCGTTTGTACAGAGTGCCAAGGGCGTTTTAGTACGGTTGAACATGTTCAGCTTTTAACCCTTAAGGTTAAAAAGAAATCGGGAGCCGTTGAATCGTTCCGTCGAGAAAAATTAGAGAACGCCTTACAAACTTCTCTTCATAAACGCCCCATCGAAGACGACCGTATCGAGAAAGTCATTAACGGTATTATTCGGCGTTTAGAAGTGATGGGAGATATTGAAATCCCCAGCACAACTATCGGTGAAATTGTTATGGAGACTCTCCATGATTTGGATACCGTTGCCTATGTGCGGTTTGCCTCGGTTTACCGGAATTTTCATGAAGCCAGCGACTTTAAGCAGTTTGTGAGAGAGATTAAAACAGAGGTAAAGTAGGGCTTATTTATAAGCGTCCTCGGTTATGGGGCTCGTCGTAATTCAAAATTGGCCCTTGGGGAACAATACCCGTAGGATTAAGGGTGAGGTGACTCTTATAATAGTGAACTTTAATATGATCCGTGCGGACGGTCTCCTTGATGCCTTTGATCTGATAAAGTTCCCGCAGATAGTTTGATAAATTCGGATAATCCGCAATACGCTTGAGATTGCATTTAAAATGCCCCACATAAACAGGGTCGAAACGCAAAAGCGTTGTAAAAAGTCGCCAATCTGCTTCGGTTAAAGTCTTCCCCACAAGATAACGCTGTCGGCTTAAGCGCTCTTCGAGGGTGTCGAGGGATTGAAATAAGGTGCTTACTTCTTTTTCATAAATATCTTGAGCCGTTGCAAAGCCGGCTTTATAAACACCGTTATTAATTGTTTGATAGATAAACTCGTTTATTTCATCAATTTGAGGGCGAAGGTCTTTTGGATAATAATCAGGGGTTTCATCAACTAAACCCGCAAAAGCTGTGTTGAAAAAGCGAATAATTTCTGAAGATTCATTGTTTACAATGGTTTTTTCTTTTTTATCCCACAGGACGGGAACCGTTACGCGCCCTGTGTAAGTCGGGTTGGCGAGGGTATAAATCTGATGCAAATGGGTTTTATGGTTTAAAGGATCTTGATCGCTGCCGAATGACCACCCTGTTTCTCCCATAAAAGGATCGACAGAGCTGATGGAAATGATGCCCTCTAATCCCTTAAGAACTCGGAAAATAACCGTACGATGAGCCCAAGGACAGGCATGCGAGATATAAAGGTGGTACCGATTTGCCTCTGCGGGAAATTTATCGCTGCCGATTACATCTCGAAAAGAAGAGTCAGGACGCACAAATTTGCCGCCTGTTTTTTTTGTGTCGTACCACTGATCAACCCATTTTCCGTTTACCAATAAACCCATTTTATGCCCTCCTCTATAGGTTGGATTTGTACTTTTGAAAAGCTTGACTAAGGTTTAAATAGGGCTCTTGAGGCGCTGCAATTTGTTTGAAAAAGCCTTCATCATCAAGGTCGATGAGGGATTTTAGGCGATAGATCTCTTCTTCTGAAAAGTCCGCCAGATGTGTTCTTATAAAACCGCCGATGAGCCAATCTGCCTCTTTCGTTCCGCGGTGCTCGGCACGATATCGGATTGCTTTTTTGAGAACTTCAATTTCTGTCAGGGGGGGGAGGTTTGTCATTTAAAGATCCAAAAATTGTTGTTTTGCAAGGGTTTTATAAAGGGAAGAGCTTTTCATAAGTTGGGCATGCGTTCCCACAGCATCAACGGTTTTCTCATTTAAGACAACAATTTGATCTGCTTCTTTTACCGTGCTTAAGCGGTGGGCTATAATTAAGGCAGATTTATCTTTGAGGATCGTGCGTAGGGCTTCTTGGATACGTTGCTCGCTTTGGCTATCTAAAGCATTCGTTGCTTCATCCAGCAGGAAAATGGGCGCATCTTTAAGAATGGCTCTGGCCAGAGCAACACGTTGCTTTTGCCCGCCCGAGAGGCGAACGCCTTTTTCTCCGAGTTCTGTTTCATAGCCTTGGGGGAACTTTGCGGCAAATTCATCTATGTGCGCTTTTCGGGCAGCTTGTAAAATTTCCGCCCGTGTGGCGCGCGGATTGCCAAGGGCTATATTATTTATAATGGAAGTGTTGAATATGACGGTATCTTGAGGAACAAGAGTAAATAAATTGCGCACTTTTTCGATTTCATAGTCTTTAAGAGGTTTATTATTTAAAAGGATTTCACCCCGGGTGGGTTGATAAAAACGCAAAAGCAATTTAAAGAGGGTGCTCTTTCCAACGCCCGACGGCCCGACCAAGGCAATTTTTTGCCCTTGGTGAAAGGTAAAGGAGATGTCGTTGAGGACTTCTGCATCGGGGCGAGCAGGGTAGGTAAAGGAAATATTTTTAAAGTCGAGGGAGTGAAAAGCCGACGGAGTCCAAGAAAAGGGGGTTGAGCCGACCTCTTCCCCTTGAAGGGAAGGGGGTTCCGTCGGTTTGTCGAGAAGTTCCGTGATGCGAGTCGTCGCACCGAGTGTGAGGTTGAAATTACTAATGATTTCAGCAAAGCTATTCATAGAACCGGCGACCACAACGGCATAAAAAACAAAGGAAGAAAGTTGCCCTGCGGTAAGGCGATCCGCAATGACTTCCCGGGCGCCTACCCATAAAATCCCTGCAATAGCCGAGAAAATAAGGGCAATGACAAGGGAAATTAAGAGAGATCGGTAATGGGTACGGCGTTTAACGAGAGATAATTTTTTTCTTTGGCGTTTCTCAAAAACAGCATTGGCATAAGCTTCTGCCGTAAAGGATTTAATCATGGTTAGGGCATTAATATGTTCTTCCGCAAAAGAGAGGGCTTCCCCATCAAGGGCTTGAGCTTCGTGGGTTAAGGCTTTGACTTTCTTGCCAAAAAGGGAAATGGGGATAATGACAAAAGGAATAATGGCAAAAACATAAAGGGTGAGTTGGGGACTCGAGATAATAAGAAGGGTTGTGCCGCCAATAAGCTGAAGGAGGGTGCGCAACGCAACGGCAGCAGAGCCGCTGACAAAGGTTCGGATTTGATCACAATCCGTATTAAGCCGGGAAAGCAGATCTCCCAAGCGGTTACGCTCAAAGGTTTCGACGGTCAGACTCATGGTGTGTGAAAAGACTTTTTGGCGCAGATCATTGATCATTTTCTCTCCCAGCCAGGCGGTGGTGGAGGTTCGTAAGTAGGCCGAAAAAGCAAGGATAAAGGCAAGCCCCACTAAAAAGAGGGCAGACATATTAAGAAGCTCGTTGTTTTCTGCGCTAAAGCCTTTATCGACCAAAGTTCGAAGGCCGTATCCTACGCCAAGAATGGCGGCAGAGGTTAGGACGACTGCTAAAAGGGCTTTGGCGATATCTCCCGGGTATTTTTTGAGGTTATTCCATAAAAAGAGAAGGGGGGAAGGGTAAAGAGAAGGCTTTAGAGGGAGGTGAGTTGGCTGACTCATGGACGCAACCTTTATAGGTTTGGTATTATAAAGCGAATTTTAGCAGATTAAAGGCCATAAAAAAACACCTGATTCAGGTGCGCAAGCTTATATGAATCTGCACAATACTTAAGTAAATATCGACATTTAGTAAGAAATATTTTAAAATGAGAAAGTTGATTTGAGGGTTTTAACCGCTCTAACAGGGAAAAGTATATGCTTACTTTTAACAAAAATTTAAACAGGAGAAGCAATGAAAACGAATAACAAGGTCAAATGGGATGCAATTCAGCAGAAATTTTTTAATTTAAGACCGCTGAAGGAGAAAAAGAAAAGGATGGAACTGCTTCGTTGGTTAATAAACGAAGATAGGCGTAAAAGAAGTGTTTCTAGCGAAAATCTATATACAAAAGTTGATTTTAACGTAATTCAAGTTCTGCATGACTTAAATAAATCATGCAGATGGGCTCTTCATCCGGACAAGTTAAGGGCACAGGCTAATTATAAGAGCTATTTAGACTCTTTAGTATTTTCAGAAGACCTTCATGAAAATAGAGGAACATATTTTCTTTTACCAAAGGCAGTGATAACTCTTGAAGAATATGATGAAGCAGAGAGGCGACATAAAGAACAAATAACGGTTTCTCGGATACTCGCATTTCTGACCCTCTGCTTATTCTTAGGCACTGTATTTCAAGCTGCTATATCTTTTTAAAGCTTTAGAATATATGTTGAAACCCGCTTTTTGTACTGTTGCATTTTTTGCAACAGTTGAAGCTTCTTCCAATTCGTTCGTCTCAAAAATAGTTTTGATATGGCGTGATATGACGGATTTATCCCTTTCAAAGAGCTTTGCCATTTGACTTTGTGTTAACCATACGGTGTCTTCGTCCACTCGTACATCAATTTTAAGCTGCCCGTTTTCTGCTTGGTAGAATTCTATATTGTTCTTTTCCATTATTTTCTCTACCTATTAAAAACTAGGGAATAGACCGCGCTAAAATCAATTACATTCGGTTTTTACAAAGGATGAATAACATTTGTGACCACGCCCCAGATCATGAAATCCATATCTTCGGTAATTTCAAGGGTGGGGTAGTTGGGATTTTCAGGCATGAGATAAAGCTTGTTGTTGTCCTTTTTGATAAGACGTTTTACCGTGAGCTCTCCGTTGATTACGGCAATGATCACTCGACCGCTTGACGGTCTTAAACTCCGATCCACAATAAGAAGATCACTCGGATGAATGCCGACGTCTATCATGGAATCACCGCTGACACGAACAAAGAAAGTACTTTCGGGGTTTTCTAGGAGGTGATCGTTAAGATCGATTTTCCCTTCACTGTAATCTTCCGTGGGAGAGGGGAGACCGGCGGCAACAAGGGTTGAGTACATCACTTGAGGCGATGATATTTGCGTTGAAGCTTTAAACACCTTCTCTACTTTTGTGCAGCCCTGCGCAGGGTTTAGTCTATTTGGAAACTGTAAAAGCATTTCGATATTCTCTTCTAAATCAGCCGGCATTCTCGTCACTTTTGTTTTTCAGGCAAGCTTTATTTTTGTTTTTAGGCCAAGATATTTGCTCGAACCCTTTTTTATACCTGTTTTTCTACCTGCTCCTGCTCTTGCGCCTCGGCTACCGTCTTCTTTTATTAGGCAGCTTCCGCTTTTGTTTGTGTATCGGAAGGAGCGTTGTTTTCTTCGTCTGTTTTCTTTGTGGCTCTAGAAGACATATTCAGGGCTTGAAGATAGACATCTAAAACTTCTTCCAATTCCCTTAATTCATCTTGATCCATTTTACGCATTTTTAATATTTGACGGATAACCTTAACATCGAATCCTGCAGATTTTGCTTCGGCAAAGACTTCACGGGTATCGGAAGCCAAAGCTGCTTTTTGTTCTTCAAGGTATTCGACTTGTTCAATAAATTGACGGAGCTGAGCCCCTGAAATGCCTGCAAAAGTAGTCATTGATGTGTTCCTTATTCCTTGTAAGTGCTCTGTTTCGAGCGTTGACTTTGAACGATAATAGATATAAAAGTACTCATTTACTTTGTGAACTGCAAGATAAAAAATAAGATAAAAAGAGGCCCCTCCTTATGTCATTTAAGTCCCCTATATCCCTTAAGTCCAAAGTGAACCTCCTGTTTAATCATTCACCGACGCTTGCTATTATTGCAGCCCTTTTGGGGTCTTCTTTTATTGCTTTATCTCCCTTATTTGTACGTTTTAGTGAGGTCGGAACAACAGCAACGGCTTTTTATCGTTTCTTTTTTGCGCTTCCCCTTGTCTGGACGTGGATGATTTTTGATAACCTTAAACCCGAACTCCATAGGACGCCTAGAACGGTTCGTGAGTATGTTTTATTGATCGCTGCAGGTTTTTTCTTAGGAATGGATATTACGTTTTGGCACTTGGCGATGATCAAAACCTCTGTTGTTAATGCGGTGATCTTGAATGCGATAACCCCTGTTTTTGTGGCTTTTGCCGCTTGGATTTTTTTCAAGGAAAAAATTACACTTCCTTTGGGGGTAGGTATTGTTCTTGCGTTATCCGGCTCTTTTATTTTGGTGTCTGCCAGCGGAAGTACCCAAGAAAGCAATTTTCAAGGAGACTTTTACGCTCTGATTTCTGCTGTTTTTTACGCGGCTTTTATGATTTGTTTAAAAGAACTTCGTAAATCTTTTTCGGCACCGACAATTATGTTCTGGGTGGCTTTAGTGGGAATGTATGTGCTGGCAATTATTGCCCACTTCATGAATGAGGTTGTTGTGCCTCGTTCTGCCGACGGGTGGATTTTGCTGGTTGTCCTTGCTTTGATTGTCCATGTGCTTGGCGGTGGATTAATGTCTTATTCCATCGGTCATTTATCGGCTACCTTTTCTTCCCTGACGATTCTGATCGGGCCTTTTGTTGCCGCCCTTTTAGGGTGGATTGTCTTTAGCGAAGCCATGTCTTGGCAACAAGCAATCGGGGGCATAACTATTATTGCGGGGATTGTGTTATCCCGCCGGAAACGGTTGACATTTAAACGAAAAGAGACCAAGAATACTTCATAGAAAAATCTAGGGAAGCATTGAAAAATGAGGCGTTATAGAGCAACTAAAATTGTAGCGACGTTAGGGCCTGCAAGTTCGAATCAAGACGTGATTGAAAAACTTTTCTTGAGCGGTGTTGATGTTTTTCGTTTAAATTTTTCTCATGGAACTTACCGAGATCACCAAAAAAATTACCAAATTATTCGCGCCCTCGAGGAAAAATATCGTCGTCCCATTGCGATTATGCAAGATTTACAAGGCCCAAAACTTCGTATTGGGCGCTTTGAAAATACCTCGGTAACTTTACGAGAAGGACAACGTTTTACCCTCGATCTGAAACAAGATCTTCCCGGAAATAATGAACGGGTTAGTCTTCCCCATCCCGAGATTTTTGAAGCTATTCGCGAAGGAACCGTTCTTCTTATTAATGACGGAAAAGTCCGTTTGCGTGTTAGCGAAATTTATAAAGATTCTTGTGAAACTTTTGTCCTTGTCGGGGGAGAGATCTCTAATAATAAGGGGCTTAACGTGCCAAGCGTTGCTTTGCCTATCAGTTCTTTGACGCCAAAGGATCGAAAGGATTTAGAGTTTGGGCTGGAATTAGGTGTTGATTTTGTTGCTCTTTCCTTTGTTCAAAAACCGGACGACATTATCGAAGCCCGCGATATTATAGGGGTTAGAGCGGGGATCGTTGCCAAAATTGAAAAACCCCTTGCTGTTCAACATATCAGGGAAATTGTACGCTTATCCGATGCGATCATGATTGCTCGGGGTGATCTTGGGGTTGAAATGATGCCTGAAGACGTCCCCAGCGTCCAAAAGAAGATTGTACGAGAGTGCCGGTCTATGGGGCGTCCTGTCATTGTGGCAACGCAAATGTTGGAAACAATGGTTGAGCATCCGACACCAACACGGGCTGAGGCTTCCGATGTGGCGTGCGCTGTTTATGAGGGCGTTGATGCCGTTATGCTTTCTGCTGAAACGGCAGCAGGGAAAAACCCCATAGAAGCCGTGAGCATTATGAACCGTATTATTGAGCGCGTTGAAGGGGATTCCTATTATCGTATGATCTTGGATACGCACCACCCTATCCCCGAAGCAACGGCCTCTGACGCTATTACGGCGGCAGCTCGCAAGATTTCGGATACCTTAAGCCTTAAGGCTATTGTTACCTTAACAACATCGGGTTCCACAACTTTGAGGGCGGCAAGAGAACGCCCTAATTCGCCTATTGTTGCGATTACGCCCGACCGCTTAACGGCTCATATACTGGTTTTGACGTGGGGAACACATGCTATTCAACTTCCTGAAGAATTGGCTGATAAGCCCTTGCCGGGTGTTATGCATACGGTTTATCAAGCTATTTTAGCCGAGAATTTTGCCGGCGTTGGCGATGAAATTCTTGTAACCGTCGGGGCGCAATTTAAAGGAACGGATAAACATCAGGTTTTCAAAGCAGGCTCTACCCGCGGACTCTTTATTTTAAAAGTGCGTGATCCCCGAGAAGATCATTTACCCCCCTTCGGTGTTTCTTAATAAGCCTCCGGTGCGTAAGATGAAAGATGTTGAGGCGAACAAAACAACGACGCGTTTAAAGAGGTATGCCACGGTAACAAGTGCGGTTGGCGGTAGCGTTGCTCGCGCTGCAACGGATAAACTCTTAGGGCGAGACGCAGACCATAGCCTTCAAGCCAAAGCCATGACAAAGGCTTTGGGTCGTTTGAAAGGGCCGGTAATGAAAATTGCCCAAATGCTTTCGACAATTCCCGATGCCGTGCCGATTGAATACGCCCTTGAATTTCAGAGCCTTCAAGCCGATGCCCCTGCCATGGGATGGCCTTTTGTGCGGAGGCGTATGGCCGTTGAGCTTGGACCGGACTGGCAATCTAACTTTCGTTCTTTTGATCACGAGGCCACGAGTGCGGCTTCTTTGGGTCAAGTGCATAAAGCGACCTCACTAGAAAATGAGCTTCTTGCGTGCAAGTTGCAGTATCCCGATATGATATCGACCGTTCAAGCGGATCTGAACCAACTGAAACTTGCTTTAAAAATTTATGAGGCGACTCTCGGCGGGATAAAAACGGCGTCCGTTTTTGAAGAAATTTCCGGACGTCTTTCCGAAGAATTGGATTATAAAAAAGAGGCCGAAAACTTAGATACTTTTCGAGATATTTTTAAAAGCCGTTCGGATATCCGAGTGCCGACGGTTTATTCCGCCCTTTCCACCAATCGTTTGTTGACCATGTCGTGGTTAGAGGGGACGCCTTTACGGGGCATCCTCGAGACTTCTCAAGAGTACCGCAATAGGATGGCAAAACTTGCTTTTAAAGCTTGGTATTACCCGTTTTTTCATCACCAAATCATTCATGGCGATCCCCATTTGGGGAATTATAGTTTCCGACAAGAAAGCCTTCATGGAGATGAAGGGATCAATCTTTTTGATTTTGGCTGTGTGCGCCGATTCGAGAAGCCTTTTTTGCAAGGGGTAAAGGATCTTTATCATGCGCTGGATCAAGGAGATAAAGCCCTTGAAGTTCATGCCTATGAAACCCTCGGCTTTAAAGAATTGAGTAACGAAATGTTAGACGTCTTAAGGCTTTGGGCTACTTTGCTTTATGAGCCTGTGTTGGATGATCGTGTGCGCCCCATGCAAAAAGACCATAGCGGGATTTACGGCCGTGAAACGGCGGACAAGGTTCATCAAGAACTTAAGAAATTGGGAGGTGTTTCACCGCCTCGTGAATTTGTTTTTATGGATCGAGCAGCCGTTGGTGTCGGCTCTCTTTGCCTTCACCTTAAAGCCGAAGCCAACTGGTACCGGCTTTATAATGAATTAATGTAAGTATACAAAGCTCTGCAAAAGACCCTTTTGGCGATCAAAAAGCAAAAACTCAGCTTTCGCGGGACGCACATACGAAAGGTATGCTTACGTTTCCACGACCTCGCTTCACTTTTTTCTAATCCAAAACTGCTGAGCGTAGTCCTTTTGAAGAGCTTCCTATAGCTTAAACCCGATCGGCTTTTTCTAAGAGCTCATCCAGTTTTTTGAAGAGGTCTTCGGGCGTGATGCCCTCATTAATGAGAAGGGATTTTTTAACGCCTTTTTCAGTGTAAAAGATATGAAAAGTGGGCGTAGCTTGGATATCAACGACTTTTTCCGCATTAAAACGTTTTGCCATAATAAGACCCTTTGTTTCATCGCAAGCGAGAGCCTTTTTGCAGTCTTCGGCAGAAATACCAAGGATTTCTCCCAGTTTTTCGACGGGATGACCAAGCCAGTCGTTTTGCCTTTCATAGGCCTTCTCAAGGAGTTCGGGCCATTTTTCTTGGGGCTGTTGCGCTACAATGCTCATATACTCAACGGCCGAGTAGTCTAAAGGAAAATGTTTATAAACCGTCCGTACTTTCCCCGGAGTGATGTAGCGTTCCTTGAGGTCTTTTATGGATTTATGACGAAAACGTGCACAATGGGTGCAGTTAATAGAGGAATACTCAACCAGTATAATAGGCGCTTTGTCCGATCCTATAACGATATCATTAAGTTCCGGATAAACAATGTTGTCTTCTTCAGCTGCCTGTGCCGCGTTTTCTTTGTTCTCTGATCCTTCGGAGGGGAGTGTGCTTTCCATTGCAAAAGCCGGACAAGAGGTGATATTTAAAAGAAAAATAAAGAGAAAGGCATATTTAAATTTGGTCATCATTTTATTCTTTTGTCATGTTATTAAAAAGATCTCTGATTATAGAAAGCCTTTAGCTAAATAATCAAGAACTACTTTTCCGAGAGGATGCGTTTTAGGACATTATCCTTTAAAATAAAATGGTGATATAGGGCGCCCAGTACATGAAGAATAACGGAAGCGGCAATTCCCCAAGCAAAGATTCCATGAATTTCGTGCATAATGCCGCCTATTTGATGTTTTTCAAAGGGGGGGATAGTGAAAAGGTTGAAAATAGAGATCGGATGACCTCCGAAACTTGACATGAGAAAACCTGAAAAAGGCATTAAAAGCATACAAAAGTATAAGAAAAGAATGTTTAAATTCGCAGCTTTAACTTGCAGTCGGGATGTTGTTTTAGGGAGCTTTGGTTGCGGGTTAAGAAAGCGCCATAAAAGGCGCAACGGAATCAAAGTTAAAATAATCATGCCGAAAGCTTTGTGCTGAGCATAAATAAACCATTTTTGATCATTGGGCTCGAGGGATGTCATAACAAAGCCCGCAATGATGATGCCGATAATCATCAGACCCATGAGCCAATGAAAAGACCTTGTGATGATGCCGTAAGACTCGGATGTATTTTTAATCATTATTCCTGTTCCTGTTTTCGTTTAATATTTTAAAATAGCATAACTCAAATATAAACGGGAATAAAGGGATTATTCAGGGTTGTGAAAATAGTCTCCGATGCGACATAAAACCTCTCCTGTCTCCGGATTAATCACCTCGGTTTCAAAGTTTATTCGCCCCATAATATAGGGAAATCCGGCAGGGTCGCCCCTGTCTGAAACAGCCGTAATGATCCCCGTCTCATCATTGACACGAAGTCCGATAATGTTGTCGGGTTTTGGAATAATGATCACACGGGGCACAGGAGGGTTGTCATTCAAGACGGCATCTTCCTTAAAGCTTCCGGAAAAAGCCATCGTGGATAAAGCAAGTAACAACAAGCCCGTAGATTTTATTGTGGTTTTTATCATAATTTCCTCCCTGTTCTGTTTTTAGTGTAACTAAAATTTTCCCCGTTGATAATCCCTTTAAAAAAACACCTGTGAGTGATTCGAAAAACGGGGTAGTGTTGTGAAAAAAAAGAGGTGCTTTAAAATGAAAAAAAATTATAAAATGAGAAAAATTTTTGCAATGCTCTTGGCGTCGTGCTGTTTATCACAGGTATCTGCCTCCTCTGAGGGAGATATTTTCTCTTGGGAGCCGACAGAAGAAGACAAAAGGATGGCGCAGGAGCCTGATTTTTGTGTGCGTTTGGCAAAGCATCATACCCCGGAGGTTGTTGAACAGGCACGGCCTTTTATCGAAAGGTTTTTGAACCCGGCAACGCTAAACGGGTATGCGCACCCCTTAGTAATGGAAAATTTTGATGTAGCAAGCATCATCTCAGACACCATGGCTCTTGCCCTTGATCGGGAAAATGAAACTGTTGTTGAGGTGTTGTCACCTGTTTTTGAATCGGATGTGTCTCCTCGGACAAAGGCTGAGACGGCTCGACTTGTCACAACGCTTCCCTTAGGGGATCAAGAAGGATTTGTAACCTTATGGAAGGCGTTTTATGAGAAAAATGCGCATCACGATATCCATGAAAAAATTGTACGGTGTGTAGCAGAAGCCGAGGGCACGGAAGAACTCAAATCAGACGCCGGAAGGGCTGCTTTTATGAGAGGTCAACCAAGGACACCTTATGTTTTTGAAGGTCACACATTAAATTCTATAATGGGCGGCGGATTGTTAGAGGGTGTTCCCGTTATGTCTTTAATACAGGCTTCTTGTCCTTTGGAAACTTTTTTAATCGATCTTTCCGAGGTTCTCTTTTTGTTTTCGGAAGAGCAACGCCTTAACAAAACAGAATGGATCCTTGCGCAGTATCCCGGGCTAACTCAAGCCGTAGCTCTTTTTGACTATGTGATGGAAGAGGGGGACATAGATAAAGAGCTACACCGTCTTATCACTTTTTTGTCTCCCTACGGGAGGGGTGAATTTGAAATCGAAGGCGAGATGCCTTCTATTATGTGGTGGATTGCCGGTGTGAGCCCTATTATCACTTTAGAAGATATGAAGGATTTTGAGAAAAAAGTGCGTAAGATCTTAGAATCTAACGACGGTATTGTTGATCGCTTTGAATTTAATGAAATTTTACGGCAGCCGCACTTGAAATGGGTTGCAGAACAGAAAAAAAGCACCTAGGAGAGTCGGGGAAAAAAGAGTAGACTGTAGGTAAAATAAGAAAAAAAAGAGGATCATATGGAATCCCTTGAGGGGTCGGCCTCTCTGTTAAGAGAGTACTTTCCCGTTTTAATGTTTTTGGTCGTTGCCGTTGCTTTGTCCTGTGTGATGATTCTCATAGGATTTTTGCGGGGTCCCCACAAACCTGACGCTGAAAAGGTGTCTGCCTACGAGTGCGGTTTCGAGCCTTTCAGCGATGCACGCATGAAGTTTGACGTACGTTTCTATCTGGTCGCCATCTTGTTTATTATCTTTGATCTTGAAATTGCCTTTCTATTTCCCTGGTCCGTTACCTTGGGGCAGCAGGGTCTGTTGGGCTTTTGGTCTATGATGATTTTCCTTGGTGTCTTGACCGTCGGCTTTATATATGAGTGGAAAAAAGGAGCTTTAGAGTGGGAATAATTAAACCCGAGGATTCATCGGTTTCTAAGGATCAGTGTTTTGTCCCGTCTTCCTCAAGGGGGCATGAAAATGTTATGCCCGTTAAGGCACAGGCTCCGTTTAATATTATGTCCGATCGTTTAAAAAATGTCTCGGCCGATGAAGTTACGCGACGTTTACAAGAAGAAACCTCCGATAAGGGCTATATTTTGGCAAAGCTGGATGAAGTTGCAGCTTGGGCTCGGGCCGGTTCTTTGTGGCCCATGACTTTCGGATTGGCTTGCTGTGCCGTTGAAATGATGCAAACGGCAGCCAGTCGCTATGATCTTGACCGTATCGGAACAGTGTTTCGCCCCAGCCCCCGCCAATCGGATTTGATGATTGTAGCCGGGACTTTAACCAATAAAATGGCACCTGCCTTTCGCAAAGTCTATGACCAGATGGCGGAACCGCGTTATGTTTTGTCCATGGGTTCCTGTGCCAACGGAGGCGGCTACTATCATTATTCCTATGCGGTGACGCGGGGATGTGATCGCATTGTGCCCGTTGACGTTTATGTGCCGGGGTGTCCGCCGACGGCCGAGGCTCTTTTGTACGGTATTATGTTGCTGCAAAAGAAAATTCGAAGCCAAGGCACAAGGATGATAACGCGATAACGATGATGAAACGGTAAAAAGAGATATGGCAGACTCCTTAGAGCAAGTTTATACGAAGTTAAAAAAGCAATTTACCTCCGGTATCCTTGATGTGAATCGTGAAGGGTTTGAGATGTCCGTTGTGGTGGAGCGTTCAAAAATTGTGGACGTTTTAGCGTATTTACGAGACCAAAAAGATCTTGCGTTTAAGCAGCTCACCGATATCTGCGGTGTGGATTATTTGGAACGTGAAGAGCGCTTTGAGGTTGTTTACCATCTTTTATCCTATAAATATAATTTACGGTTACGGTTGAAGCTTACCGTTGATGAAGAGGGTTTTGTGCCCTCTGTTTCAAAGGTTTATAGTGCGGCTAATTGGTATGAACGGGAAGTTTGGGATCTTTACGGTGTAAAGTTTGAAGGTCATGCCGACCTGCGCCGTATTCTAACGGATTATGATTTTGACGGTCATCCGTTGCGTAAGGACTTTCCTTTAACAGGGTATGTTGAGCCTCGTTATGATGACGAGCAAAAGCGGGTTGTTTATAATCCTGTAAAGCTTCCCCAAGAATTTAGGAATTTTGATTTCTTAAGCCCTTGGGAGGGAATGACGCATGATTTGATGATTCCTCTGCCCGGGGATGAAAAAGCAGATAATTCGAAGAAAACGGTGTAAAATAATGGGTTATGATAAAAAATGAGTGACTTATCTTCCGGCGACTCAACCTATCAGCTGAACTTTGGTCCTCAACATCCGGCGGCTCACGGTGTGTTACGCCTTGTGCTGGAGCTTGACGGAGAAGTCGTGACCAGAGCAGACCCCCATATAGGTTTTTTGCATCGCGGTACTGAGAAATTAATCGAATATAAGACTTATATGCAAGCGGTTCCCTATTTTGATCGCTTGGATTATGTGGCTCCGATGTGCCAAGAGCACGCGTTTGCCTTGGCGGTCGAAAAACTTTTAGGGATTGAAATCCCCCTAAGGGCACAATATATCAGAGTCCTTTTTTCCGAAATTTCACGACTCCTTAACCATATTTTGAATTTAACAACTTATGCCCTTGATGTGGGGGCAATGACGCCTTTGTTATGGGGCTTTGAAGAGCGTGAAAAACTTATGGCTTTTTATGAGCGTGTGTCGGGGGCTCGGATGCATGCTAACTATTTCCGCCCGGGCGGTGTGGCCCAAGATCTTCCCCTTGGTCTCTTAGAGGATATTCATGCGTTTATGCAATATCATACAAAATTCATTGACGATATGGAGCGCCTCCTAACCAATAATCGTATCTTTAAACAGAGGACTGTCGACATCGGGATTGTTTCAAAAGAGCAAGCCTATGATTGGGGCTTTACGGGGCCTATGTTGAGGGCTTCGGGCGTGCCGTGGGATTTGCGTCGCGCTCAACCCTATGATGCGTATGACAAAGTTGACTTTGGTGTGCCGACGGGATGCCACGGCGACTGTTACGACCGCTATCTTGTGCGTGTTGAGGAAATGCGTCAAAGCCTTAAAATCATGGAACAATGTTTGAGGGATATGCCGGAGGGTGACTTTAGGACGAAAGATCCGAAGATTACCCCGCCGTCCCGCCATGATATGAAGACTTCCATGGAAGCCATGATTCATCATTTTAAGTTATATACGGAAGGTTACCATGTGCCGGCGGGGGAGACCTATACGGCCGTTGAAGCTCCTAAGGGAGAGTTCGGTGTGTACCTGATTTCCGACGGTACAAATAAGCCGTATCGTTGTAAAATTCGTGCCCCCGGATTTGCCTTTATGCAAGGTATGGAATTCATGTCAAAGGGGCATATGCTGGCTGATGTCCCCGCGATTATCGGTTCTATGGATATTGTCTTTGGAGAAGTCGATCGATGAAACGTAATACACTGACCTCTCAAGCAGCTCCCTTTGTTTTTTCCCCTGAAAACCAAGAGAAGTTAACGGAAATTATTAAAAAATACCCTAAAGGTCGTCAAGCCAGTGCGGTAATGCCGGCTTTGGATCTGGCTCAACGCCAAAATGCCGGGTGGATTCCCCGTGAGGCTATTGAAACGATAGCAGAACTTCTTGATATGCCTGCTATTAAGGTTTGGGAAGTAGCAAGTTTTTATACTATGTATAATCTTGAACCCGTTGGAAAGCATGTGGTGCAGGTCTGTCGGACGACCAGTTGTTGGCTTAGGGGAGCTGATGCTGTATTTGAGGCTTGTAAAAAGCATACGGGCGCCGATGTCGGAAAAATTTCTGAAGACGGTTTGTTTTCCATTGTAGAAGTAGAATGCCTCGGCGCGTGCGTTAATGCGCCTATGGTTCAAATTAATGATGATTATTATGAAGATCTTGACCCGGAAAAGGTGGAAAATATCATTGAGAAACTACGTGACGGGAAAGAGATAAAAACAGGTTCGCAAGTAGATCGCTTGAACTCTGCTCCCGTTGGCGGCGCTAAGACGTTGAGATAAAAAAGGGCACTCTAAAACTATGCTAGACGATAAAGACCGCATTTTCCAAAACCTTTACGGGCAAGCATCGCCTGATCTCTCTGCTGCAAAAGCAAGAGGCGATTGGAAAGATACGGCCGCTTTTGTAAAAAAAGGCCGTGAATGGCTTGTTCATGAAGTGCTCATTTCGGGTCTTCGAGGGCGGGGTGGCGCCGGTTTTTCTACGGGTCGTAAATGGTCTTTTATGCCAAAGGATAGCCCCTTACCGTCCTATATTGTGATTAATGCGGATGAAAGTGAGCCCGGAACTTGTAAAGATCGCGATATTATTCGTCATGAGCCTCACAAGCTTATTGAAGGCGCTCTTTATGCGGGTGTCGCTATTGGCGCTCATGTCGGATATATTTATATTCGAGGAGAGTTTTTCAGAGAAGCCGAAGTCTTACAAAAGGCCATTGATGAGGCTTACGCCGACGGTCTCCTTGGAAAAAATGCAGCCGGGAGCGGGTATGATTTTGACCTCTATCTTCATCGAGGGGCAGGGGCTTATATTTGTGGTGAAGAATCTGCCTTACTTCAAAGTCTTGAAGGCAAAAAAGGTATGCCGCGTTTAAAACCGCCTTTTCCGGCGAACTGCGGTTTATACGGTTGTCCCACAACGGTCAATAACGTTGAAAGTATTGCCGTTGTCCCGACGATCTTGAGACGCGGAGGAGCTTGGTTTGCCGCTCTTGGCCATCCGGACAGTACGGGGACTAAGGTTTTTTGCATTTCAGGTCATGTCAATACGCCTTGCACCGTTGAAGAAGAAATGGGAATCCCCTTACGGGCGCTTATTGAAACCCACGCCGGCGGTGTAAGGGGCGGCTGGGATAACTTGATGGCAGTGATTCCCGGAGGATCCTCGACCCCTATGATTCCCAAAGATGTTGCTGCAAATGTTACCATGGATTTTGATAGCTTGCGAAATGTCGGGACGGGTCTTGGAACAGCTTCGCTTATCGTGATGGATAAATCAACGGATATTATCGAGGCTATTGCTCGTTTGTCTCATTTTTATATGCATGAGAGTTGCGGTCAGTGCACGCCGTGCCGTGAAGGAACGGGATGGCTTTGGCGCTTGCTTAAGAAAATAGGAGAGGGAGAGGCAGAAATTTCTGACATTGATAAGTTAGAAGACCTGACTTACCGGATTGAAGGCCATACTATTTGCGCTTTGGGAGACGCGGCAGCATGGCCTGTACAAGGATTATTACGCCATTTTAGGCCGGAGCTTGAGCGTCGTATTCGCTTAGTTGCGGGCTAAGAAATTAAAAAAGAAGATAAAAGAATGCCAAAAATTACAATTGACGGACGCACAATAGAAGTTGAAAGCGGTACAACGGTTCTTCAAGCTGCAAGAAGTTTAGAGACGGAAATTCCTGTTTTTTGCTATCACGAGCGCTTGGATGTGGCGGGAAATTGCCGTATGTGTTTGGTCGAGCAAGAAAATGCCCCAAAGCCCATTGCCAGTTGTGCTATGCCTGTGATGGACGGTATGGTCATTCATACCAATACGGAAAAAGTTCGCAAGGCACGGGAAGGCGTTTTGGAATTTCTGCTTATGAACCATCCTTTGGATTGCCCTATTTGTGATCAAGGGGGTGAGTGTGATTTGCAGGATATTACGATGTCCTACGGTCGCGGGGAAAGCCGTTATGATTATGCTAAGCGCGCTGTTCCTGAAAAGTATATGGGGCCTTTAATTAAAACCTTTATGACACGCTGTATTCACTGTACCCGTTGTGTACGTTTTGCCGATCGCGTCGGCGGAAAAGCCGAATTGGGAGGCATTGCTCGAGGAGAAAACGCCGAGATTACAACCTATTTAGATGCTTCCGTTAAAACAGAATTGTCCGGAAACCTTGTGGATATCTGTCCCGTCGGAGCCCTGACATCCCGACCTTATTCTTATCAAGGCCGCCCGTGGGAATTGCGAAAAACCAATTCTATTGATGTGCATGATGCCGTAGGGAGTAACATTTCCGTACAGACTTTCGGTATGAAAGTGCGGCGTATTCTACCTCGTCTCCATGAAGGTATTAATGAAGAATGGATTTCCGATAAGACGCGTCATGCTTGTGATGCGCTTGCCTTACAACGCCTTGACCGGCCTTATATTCGCGAAAAAGGTAAACTCAGGCCGGCAACTTTTGAGGAAGCTTTTGCCAAAATTTCAGAAAAACTTAAAGGGTCGGACGGTTCAAAAATCGCGGCACTTGCGGGTGATTTGGCCGATTGCGAAGCTATGATTGCCCTTAAGGATTTGATGCTTGGGCTGGGATCGCCCCATTTTGACTGTGTGCTTGAGGGGGCTGCGCTTTCAACAAAAACTCGGGGGCAATATCTTTTTAACACGCCCATAGCCGACCTTGAAAAAACGGATTTTGCCTTGATTATCGGCGCGAATATCCGAGCAGATGCCTCCATGGTTCACACGCGTCTTCGTAAACGTTATTTAGAAGGCGGATTTAAAGCCGCTTATCTTGGCGGTGTTCTTGATTCTGATCGAGATTTTACTTTTGCTTATGATGATTTAGGGAATGACGTAACGGTTCTTGAAGCTATTCTAGCGGGCAAGCACTCTATTTCTAAAGCCTTAAAGAAAGCTAAGAGTCCGGTGATAATCGTCGGGTATGATGCCTTAAAACGAGCCGACGGTCCGGCTATTTTGACCAAGGCTTCCGAAATTGCCGAGTCCTACGGAATGATACGTGAGGAGTGGAACGGTTTTAATATTTTGCACAAGGCCGCGTCTCGGGTAGGGGGGCTTGATGTCGGATTTATCCCTCAAGCGGGCGGAATGACAAAAGATAAAATCGAGTCCGCTTGTGAAAACGGTGATATTACCTTTCTCTATCTTCTTGGGGTTGATAATGAAATTTGTCCGACAAAAACGAAGAGCGCTTTTAAAGTGTATCAAGGTCACCACGGAGACCTCGGCGCTCACAATGCCGATGTGATTTTACCGGGGGCTGCTTATACGGAAAAGGATGCAACTTATGTCAACCTTGAAGGACGCGTGCAGCAAACTTATTTGGCGCTGAATCCTCCGGGGGAGGCCAAAGAGGATTGGAGAATTTTACGCGCTTTGTCGGCTGTCGTGTTGGATAACCCTTTGCCCTATGATACCCTTGCTCAAGTGAGAGAGCGCCTTCAAGAAGTTAATCCGATCTTTAAAACATTAGACGAGATCGTTCCGGCACAATGGAAACCCATTACCTCAAAAGCAGCGTTAAAAACTACAAAATTTGCGCCGTCGCCCTTTGATTTTTATCGAACCAACGTGATTGCCGGAACGTCGCCCACTATGGCGAAATGCGTGCAAGAGCTTTGCCGTCCCTCTACCCTAACACAGGAGAAAATCGGTGCTTGATATGATTCCGCCCCTTTGGTGGGAAAATTTGCAATACGGAGCTGTTACTCTCGGGTACATTCTCCTTATCGTTTTACCTTTAATTTTGTCCGTTGCATACCTTACTTATGCCGAGCGTAAGGTGATCGGCTATATGCAATTGCGGCGAGGTCCTAACAGTGTCGGCCCTTTCGGTTTGCTCCAACCTATCGCCGATGCGGTGAAATTGATGCATAAGGAAATTATTATTCCCGCCCGCTCTAATCCCGTATTATTCTTGATGGCACCGGTGATTACTTTTACCCTTTCTTTAATATCTTGGTCAGTCATTCCTTTTGGGGAAGGGGTTGTGCTTTCGGACTTAAACGTCGGTATCTTGTTTCTCTTTGCGGTTTCTTCTCTTGGTGTCTACGGTATTATTATCGCGGGGTGGTCCAGCAATTCAAAGTACCCTTTTCTTGGTGCTATGCGTTCGGCGGCACAAATGGTTTCTTACGAAATCTCCATGGGTTTTATTATTGTAAGTGTTTTAATGTGCGTCGGGTCTTTAAACTTGACGGATATTGTCATGGCTCAAAAAGGCATGTGGTATGCCGTTCCTCTTTTTCCGATGATGATTATTTTCTTTATTTCAACGCTGGCGGAAACCAATCGTGCGCCCTTTGACTTGCCGGAAGCCGAGGCAGAATTGGTCTCGGGTTATAATGTTGAATATTCCTCTATGCCTTTTGCGCTCTTTTTCTTGGGGGAATATGCCAATATGATCCTCATGAGTGCTATGACAACGATCCTTTTTCTTGGAGGCTGGTTGCCGCCTTTTGATTTTGCTCCCTTTACATGGCTCCCCGGTTTTGTATGGTTTGCCTTAAAAATAGCCATGGTTCTTTTTTGTTTTCTGTGGGTGCGGGCAACCCTACCTCGTTATCGCTATGACCAATTGATGCGATTGGGCTGGAAAGTATTTTTACCTTTCTCACTTGTGTGGTTGGTTTTAACTGCCGGTTTCTTGTTTTACACAGATAATTTACCCGGCTAAAAGGATTTTATTATGATTCGGTTTATTCAACGTGTTAAAGCTTTTGGGCTCTTAGACATTCTATCGGGCCTCGGGTTGACGCTTAAGTACTTTTTCAAAGCCAAGGTAACGTTGAATTATCCTCACGAAAAGGGGCCCTTAAGCCCTCGATTTAGGGCGGAGCATGCTTTGCGGCGTTACCCGAATGGAGAAGAACGTTGTATCTCGTGCAAACTTTGTGAAGCTATTTGTCCTGCACAAGCGATTACCATTGACGCCGCACCCCGAGAAGAAGACGGCAGCAGGCGCACCGTTCGCTATGATATTGATATGACAAAGTGTATTTTTTGCGGACTGTGCCAAGAATCATGCCCCGTTGATTCCATTGTTGAAGGACCAAACTACGAATATTCGACCTTCACCCGAGAAGAGCTTTTTTATAATAAAGACAAGTTATTGGATAATGGCGATCGTTGGGAAGAGTTGTTGGCCGAGAATATCAAGCGCGAAGAACGTTATCATTAATTTTTCACTTTCTTTTTTGATATAGTCTCTTTTAGTTTTTATAGGCTATACTTAAAATAAAAAGACTTTCAATGAAGCGATTTTTTCTTTTCCTTAGTGTATTTCTTGTTTTTTCTTCTGTTGTGGCGGGTGCAAGTCAACCTAAGAAAGACCTTGTGACGGGATGGTATTCTTGGGATCCTTATCAATTTGAAGATACAAGTAGCGGCGTGCCGTTTCTGACAGGGTTGGATATTGCGCTTGTAACGGCAATTCTTAAAGAAATGGGATATAAGCCGATTTATAAACCCGTGTCTTGGAAACAACATCAAGAAGATTTAAAAACAGGGGATCGGGATTTTGCTGCCGGTGCCACAAAGACAAAAACCCGTGAGGCGTTTGTTTATTTTTCGAAACCTTATCGTTTTGAGGAAAATGCTCTTTTTATTTTGAAAGGAAAGCAAGGGGATTTTGATGTCTCGTCCGTTGATCGCTTTTTAAAAGGCTTAATAGAAAAGCAGAAAAAGATAGCCGTTATTGACGGTTTCATTTATGCAGATCCGAAGGTTAACGAATGGATTGCAGATCCTCGGAATCAAAAGCTGATCTTGCGTGTTTTTACGGATCAAGAAAGTTTTGAGGCGTTGATTTCCGGAAAAGTTCAAGGGGCTTTATCGGATCGCTTGGTTGGGTCGACGCTTATTTGGCGCAAAGATTGGGGAGGGCAGATTGAGAGCCTTGATCTTAATATTAAAACCCCTATTCATTTGATGTTTAGCAAAAAAACAACCACACCGGAGTTTATGGCTAAGGTGAATCAAGCCATTGATACCCTTCAAGAAACTCAGAAATATCAAGAAATTATTCGCACCTATCTTTATCCCGTTTTGTTGCTTCAAACAGTTTCTTCCTTGTGGTTTCAAATCGTTGAAATTATTGGAATTTTTGCTTTTGCTATTTCAGGCCTTTTGATTGCGTATCGTCAAAATTCAACTCTTTTCGGGGCTTTTTTGTTTGCGTTGATGCCTTCTCTTGGCGGAGGTATCGTAAGGGATATGATTTTTCAACGCCACCCAATCGGCATGTTAACGTCTCCTTTGTATCTTGCGCTTGTGATTACCACTGTTTTAGGAGGTATGGTCGTTGTTCGTTTGATGCAGCATTATAAGGCTGCGGGAAAAAGGTCTCTTTTCTCGGCGTCAACGGGAGAAACGTTTTTAATGGTGACCGATGCTTTGGGGCTTGCAAGTTTTACGGTAACGGGGGTCATTGTTTCTGTGGTTGCAAGGGTTGAGCCCTTATGGCTTTGGGGCGGTTTTTTTGCCATCGTGACCGCAGCAGGGGGCGGTATTATGCGTGATATCTTAAGCGGGGGGAAATATATTGTTGCGTTGCATGGCGGGCTTTATGCGGAAATATCTATGTTCTGGGGTGTTTTATTATCTTGCTTTTTGATTTATCAATCAAATAGCGTAGAGGTGGATCCTATTAAATATGCTGTTGTCATTACAATTATAGGTGCTTTTGTGACGCGTCTGCTGTGCTATTTCTTGAAAGTTCCGACGCCTCGTTTGAAAAAGGCCTAAACTTATTCTTTGATACCGCACACGCACCAAAAGGGTGCTTCAGGGCTATGGACAAGGTCTTTTAGACCTGCAGCGGTCATCATGCTTTTGATTTGAGCTAAGGTAAAGCGCTGTTCGAGCTTTGTTCCAAAGCGATCAAGGGCATCGGTTCTCATGGTGTAAAAGCTATGATGGCGGTATTGAGATAAGGGAAGATTGTCGACCGTTAGGCCGAGCTTAGCCATTATCCCTGACAAACGCGCCAACGGCCAGTAGATAAGAGCTGCAATGATATTTGTTACTTGCCGCCTGAGAAAAAAAGGTAACCTGTAAATCCCGCGACGTAAAATATCACTTAGTCGCCAAACAGCTTTAAACCACCAAGGTTTTGAGTCAAAGGCATAGTAAATATACACAAGGAAAGGGGCGCCTTTTTTAAGTTTTTTAACACAAGAATTGAGGGCGTTTTGTGTATCGGGAATATGGTGTAACACCCCGAGACTATATCCGAAGTCTTGGGAATTATCCTCAAAGGGTAAATGATCGGCAGAGGCGCAATGAAATTGTGTTTGGGGAAAAGCTTTTAAGGCTCTTTTTGTTACCTCGAGTGCAGGGGCGCTCGCATCGACACAGTGTAATATACCGACATGTTCGGCTACTTTGCGAGCCCATCGCCCGCTACCGCATCCCATGTCAAACCCTGTTGAAGTTGCGGGAAGTTTCTCCCAAGGAAACACTTTAAAATAGCGATCAAATTGTTCTTGGTGTTCTTGGGGGGGGAGAGAGGATTGGTCAAAATGCGACCATTCTTCGCCAAAGCCTCTGACGGTTTCCCGGTCAATATTATCTGTCACTTTATCAGCCATAAAAAAACACTCGTTATTTTTGTCTTTTTAACGTATTTTTGGGGGAAAGTACAGTTATAAGGAACAAGAAAAAAATGCAGATCAAATCCTTTCAAGAACTCTCCGCTCAACAGCTTTATCGTATTATGCAATTGCGAGAGACGGTCTTTATCTTTGAGCAACACTGTGATGAGCAGGAGTTAGACGGTTTAGACTTTCAAGCCCTGCATATTTTTATTGAAAACTCGGACAAGATTATTGCGTATGCTCGTTTCTTTGTGCCTGATAATCAAGGAAAGAATGAAATTGTTTTGGGGCGCTTTGTCGTGGCGAAAGAGTATCGCGGGAAAGGTTATGCCCGACAGGTGATGGAAGGTTTCCTTGAGTATGCTGCCTCCTTTTATCCAACGACGTCTCTTCTTTTATCGTCACAGTATTATGCCAAAGATTTTTACGCAAAATATGGATTTAAAGAGGTAGGAGAGCCTTATGATGAAGCCGGTATTCGTCACATTAAGATGACCCGTCTTCCTGAAAATTCATTGACAAAACAGGCTAAGGCGCTATAGCTATACTTATATTTATTTTAAGAGTGATGTAAGGAATACCATATGAAGGCTTTTGTTTTTCCGGGTCAAGGATCCCAGTATGTCGGCATGGGGCGCGAGCTCCATGATACTTTTCTAAGCGCTAAAGAAGTTTTTCAAGAAGTAGATGATGTTCTCGGTCAAAAACTCTCGGCCTTGATGTTTGCGGGGGATGAAGCCGATCTTCAATTAACGCATAATACTCAGCCTGCTTTGATGGCAGTGAGTATGGCTGTTATGCGGGTCCTTGGGAAAGAAATGGGCTTTGATTTTGGGAAAAATATAGCTTTTGTGGCCGGTCACTCTTTGGGAGAATACTCGGCTCTTTGTGCGACGGGGGTTTATAGCCTTGCGGCTACAACCCGTCTTTTGCGTATTCGCGGTAATGCCATGCAACAAGCTGTGCCTGTTGGAAAAGGAGGTATGGCTGCTCTGATCGGTGCAACCGTAGAACAAGCACAAAATCTTGCAAAAGATGTGTCCGAGGGTAATTCTTTGTGTGAAATTGCCAATGATAATGCGCCGGGTCAAGTGGTTTTAAGCGGTCATAGAGAGGCCGTCGAAAGGGCTATTCATCTTGCTCAGGAAAAAGAATACGCTATTAAGAGGGCAATTCTTTTGCCTGTAAGCGCTCCTTTCCATTCGTCCTTGATGGCACCTGCCGCTAAAGTTATGGAAGAAGCTCTTCAAGGGGAAAAAATCAACTCTATGCCCGATATCACCTTAATTTCCAACATCACGGCAACACCTCTTGAAAAACAAGAGCAAGTGATAAGGCGTCTCGTTGATCAGGTTACGGGAAGGGTTCGCTGGGTTGAGAGTATGAATTATCTTACCTCACAAGGCGTAACCGAGAGTATTGAAGTTGGAGCCGGGAAAGTTCTTTCAGGACTTATGCGCCGCATTAATAAAGAAGTCGCTACTGTTAATATTGAAACACCTGCCGATATTGATGCGTTTTGTCACAAATTAGCGGCTTAGCCCAAAATGCGTAGTATTAAAAAAAAATAAGGATAAACAGTATGTTTAATTTGGATGGAAAAGTTGCCCTTGTAACCGGCGCTGCCGGCGGCCTTGGTTCTGCTATTGCTCGTTCTCTCTATGCTGCAGGCGCAACCGTTGTTCTTTCAGGGCGGCGTGTTGAAATTTTGAATACTCTTGCAAAAGAGTTGGGTGACCGTGCCCACGTCGTGACTTCGGACCTTAAAGACAAAGAAAGCGTTCAAGGTCTTGTGGCGGCAGTTGCCGAGAAAGCGGGAGCCGTTTCAATTCTTGTTAATAATGCAGGCCTTACCAAAGATAATCTTTTTATGCGTATGAAAGATGAAGAATTGGATGAGGTTCTTGATGTAAATTTGAAAGCACCTTTTTATCTGTCACGGGCTGCTATGCGACCTATGATGAAAGCAAGGTGGGGGCGTATTATTAATATTTCTTCTATTGTCGGTGTAACGGGAAATCCGGGGCAAGCAAATTATTGTGCAAGCAAGGCCGGTATTATCGGCCTGTCAAAATCCCTTGCTCAAGAAGTGGCAAGCCGAAATATTACGGTGAATTGTGTAGCGCCCGGTTTTATTGAATCCGATATGACAGACGTTTTACCCGATGCTCAAAAAGAGGCTCTTTTGGCCGGGATTCCTCAAGGTCGTATGGGTAAACCCGAAGATATTGCAAGTGCGGTTCTTTATCTTGCGTCGGAAGAGGCAAGCTATGTGACGGGTCAAACCCTTCATGTAAACGGCGGCATGGCCATGATCTAGCCTATAGAAGTTTTTGTAAGAAAATCTTGTGGTGATAGAAAAATATTAAAAAGGGCTGTGTTATGCAGCCTTTTTTCTATGCCTGTAAGAGACTCATGGGCTAAGGAAATTTAGCCCTTCAAAATTTTATAGGCACGCATAATTCGTCAGATTTTTTATTAGGAAATCAAGATTTTCTTTTTGAGTTCGAGTGTCTAAAGCATAGGCGTTATCCGTTACAACGGCAAAAAAACCGTTAACCATTAAAGAAGTGAGATGCTTGGGCTTAACCTCTTTTTTTATCAGACCTCGGTTTTGGAATTTTTCGATGATTAGGGGCCAGTGGGCAGAGGAAGTCTTGACTTGACTGATAAGGGGCTTGCTTTGTTTCTCCAGACGCTGCCAGAGCATTAAACGAGCCATATCGGGCTGTTCTTGCACAAGTTGAAAACGCTGTTCCAAGGTCTTTTTAATGAAATCTTGCGGGGTTTTGCAGGTGTGCGGATCAAAATCGTTATCCCCTTGCAGATTCTTTAGAATATGTTCTTTTGTTGCAACCCAAAGCTCTTCTTTACTTGGAAAATAGTGATATATCAAGCTTTGGTTAGTTTGAGAGGCCTTGGAAATAGCTCCCATGGAAGTGCCTGCAAAGCCTTTTTCAAGAAAAAGCCTTTTGGCAGCGCATATGATTTTTTCATAACGTTTTTCAGCGGCAATTTGGTGTTTGTTTTTTGGTTTTGGTTCCTTTTCCATGCTTTTAAAACTTTTTCACCTTAGGGGGACTTTACCTTTATAGGTCTTTCGTTCCGGTTCTTCAAGGATCTAAAATTATTTATTGACCGATCGGTATATAATTATTATAGTCAGAAAAAAGTAAAGAAATCAAGGTTGCAAAGCAAAGAAAACCTTGTGCTCTTTGTTAAGAAAAAAACGGAATTCCTACATATAAATAACGGAGTATTAACATGAAAAAGATTGTAACGAAGGTGATTTTTATTTTAGGTTTTGCAACACAAAGTATTCAATCAGCCCCCGAACAAAGTCAGCAAGAGAAAAATATCGAAACCATACGTCGCTTTTTCGATGAAAAGTATAACGATCCAAGCGTAGATGCTAAAAAGGCTCAAGAAATTATTGAAAGATATATTCATCCGGATTATGTGCAGCATGTTGACGGAAAGACCCTGTATTATAAAGATTCTCTCCCTCATCGTGTGGCTCAATTAAAACTGATCAAAGATATTAAAATAACTTTTGATCATTTAGCGGCTGACGGAGATAAGGTTTATAGCATCCATAGAGCCAAAGCAACAAAGCTGAAAGGCGGGGATGTTGAGGTTCGCGTGTTTGCTTTATTTCGGTTGAGAGACGGTAAAATTTATTTTTGCGACGAATTGACCCATGTTATCAAAGGGGAAAAAGAAGATAAAGAAATTGGCTCGAAGCATTAAATATTTTTTTAAAATGAGTATAAAGTCAATAAGAAACGCCACCCTTTATTGAAGGGCGGCGTTTTTTTACGGGGTTTTAGGAAGGGCTATTTTGATTTGGTTGCAATGACCGTGAGATGGTGATGTCCCGTCAGAAAAGCTTTTCTTGTTGCTTTTTGACTTTCAAGGGGCTCTCCAAAAAGGCTTGTGAAGAAAGCTTTTTGAACCGTAAAACCGGCTCTCTCAAAGGCTGCTCTGCCAATATCCGGATCAAAATAATGAATCACTGTTTTTATGGTCACGGTTTTAGGATGAGAAGGAGGCGCCGGAAAGAAGGTCTGAGATGTTGTTTGACCGGGTAAATCTCCTTCAAGAGCCGGCTCTGCATCAGTAAGTTTTTTGTTTTCTTGAAAATTTAAAAACATTTCTTTTTCTGATGTTTTCTTTACATTACAATATCTGACATATCTGAAATAACCGGGATAAGGATTTCCTTTTTCTTTTTGGTCGAGAAAATAGTCAACGACTTTTTCACTATCGCAAGGGACGTGCATGGAGGCAAAAACAAGACCGTCAGGAGCCATTTTTTTAAATAAGGCCGGAAGAAAAGTATCTATTTGTGCGGGAGTTAAAAAGTGAAGGACATTACTTAGGTTGCAAAAATTAATTTGTAAGGTTTCGGGATATAATACGGTGCTTTTTGTTTGTAGAAAATCACCTTTTACCATACGGAGTCGTCCCCAAAATTCTTTTTTCTGACTCTGGTTAGAAGCTATTTTTCTAAGGGCTGTATAAACTTCTTGGCGTGCTGTCGCCGCTACATCGGGATGATGATCAATGTAGGTTACCGTCCCGCCCGCAAGAACCATATTTCGGGAATCGCCGCCATAACCGCCTCCGATATCATAACAGATAGGCTGTGTTGTTGTAGATTGTATATAGGAATAGGTTCTTATTGCAAGGAGCAACATTAAATTAAAAGAAGATGATTTGGGAAAATCATATCCGAAATCACGCTCGTGTGGCGAATTTGTCATTGGTATTTCACGTTCTTTTCCGGAAGAAAGATGTTCGTCAATCTTTAAAAGTTGTTCTTCCGTATAACCGAGCCCGTCAAAACAGACAGAGGCTTTGGATAGGCCTCCTGTGTATTCTTCAGATGTTGATATCTCTGTTGCGGAAGAGAAGACTTTTGTGGAAAATAGGGCAAAAACAGATAGTGCAAAAAAAGTAATTTTTTTCATAAATATACCTTTTAGTAAAGAAAATATCCTTATAGGTTTATATATTTGTATAAAAACAGTCAAGTTTTATTTTTTTAATGGAAAAAATCTATATTTCTGCTCCGCTTTCTAATTGCTTTTTCCACATTCTTTCATACAGGCCTTTTGCCTTGAGGAGGTTTGTATGGGAGCCGCGCTCAACAATTTGACCGTGATCCAAGACAATAATTTCATCGGCATCGATAACTGTAGAGAGACGGTGAGCAATAATGAGAGTCGTATGGTTGGCCGAAACGTCTTTTATGCTTTTTTGGATTTCTTTTTCCGTTTGGGTGTCAAGGGCTGAAGTGGCTTCATCAAACAAGAAAATAGCAGGGCGTTTTAGGAGTGTGCGTGCAATGGCGACGCGTTGCTTTTCTCCGCCGGAAAGTTTAAGTCCGCGCTCGCCGACGCGTGTCTCGTAACCTTGGGGAAGGCTTTCGACAAAGTCATGGATTTTAGCAAGGCGGGCAGCTTCAATAACAGCTTCTTTAGGAGCGTTAGGGTTACCGTAAGCAATATTGTAATAAATAGTGTCGTTAAATAAAACCGTATCTTGAGGAAACATGCCGATAGCATGCCGGAGGTCTTTTTGACTCATATCTTTGATATCGATGCCATCTAATTTAATAGAACCTTCGGTTACGTCATAAAAACGAAATAACAAGCGCGATAGGGTTGATTTTCCGGCGCCGCTAGAGCCGACAATGGCGCAAGTTTTTCCGGACAGGACTTCAAAGGAGACGTTTTTTAAGATAGGGCGATCGGGGTTGTACTCAAAACTGACATTATCAAAAGTAACACGGGCATCTTTAGAGGAAAAAGGAATAGGGTCTTTCGGATCTATGATTTCATAAGGTTCGTCCAGAAGGTTAAACATTTCTTCCATATTGGCGAGGGAAAGCTTCATTTCTCGGTAAGCGAATCCCAAAATATTGAGGGGGAGGTACAGTTGAATCAGGTAGGTGTTAACCAAAACAAAATCACCAACGGTCATTACGCCGCTCCGTACATCAAAGGCGGCCATAAGCATAAGGGTAACCAGCCCGATTGAAATAATAAAGCCTTGGGTTATATTAAGAGCCGAGAGGCTTTGTTTGCCTTTTATGGCTGCAGAAGCGTAGGTACGTAGTCCGACATCATAACGGGCTGTTTCATGATCTTCGTTACCAAAGTATTTGACCGTTTCGTAATTGAGAAGGCTATCAATAGCCTTGGTATTTGATTCATTTTCCGAGGAAAACATTTGACGGACAAAAGCAATGCGCCATTTAGTCATTTGAAGGGTCGCTATCACATAGGAAGTTAGAGTGAGTAAAATAATAAAGACATAGCGGATGTCATACATAACCCAGAGCACGGCGCTGACAAAGATCATTTCAAAAAGTCCGGGACAAATGTGAAAGACGCTAAAGCGTAGAACGGTTTCAACACCTTTAATACCTCGCTCTATAATTCGGCTTAGACCGCCCGTTTTGCGATCTAAATGAAAACGCAATGATAATTTGTGGATATGCTTAAAGGTATCGAGAGCCACTTCGCGCATGGCGTAGTGTTCGACCTTTGCCGTTAGAATATCTTTAAGTTCGTTGAACAGTTGGGCGCCCAAACGTGCGGCGCCATAGGCAAAGATAATAAGAACGGGTAAAGAAAACCATGTGAGGGCTTCTGAAGAGAGCCCAAGGAGGTCGATGGATTGTTTATACAGGAGGGGCATGTAAACGTTAGTAACTTTACTAATTGTCAAAAAGAAGAAGGCGATAAAAATGCGTCGTTTTAAGTCAACTCGATTGCTTGGCCAAAGGTAAGGAAGCAGAAGTCCCAGAATTGTAAGGTCTGATTTTTTGTCAAGTGAAGAATCTGGGTTTTTCATCATTTTTTCCTATTGACGATGTCGTTTAAGTTGCCCACTATCAGAGGTGTAATAACTACATATAGTACCCTATGAGCGACTATTGATACTATATGTTGATTTTCAAAGAAAAAAACAATTAAGTTAAATTAGAGGAATCCCCCCATGAAAATCGCCCGCCACTTCACCGAGTCCGGCTCTTCTCCATATGACATGATCTCTTTTCGAAAAGCAACAAGTGAGATTAAAAATCCGGACGGATCCGTGGTTTTTAGCTTAAAAGATTTTGAGGTTCCTGCATCTTGGACTCAAGTTGCGTGTGATGTCGTTGCCCAAAAATATTTCCGCAAGGCGGGTGTACCGAAAGCTTTAAAAGCTTTGCCCGAGGAGGGGGTTCCTGCATGGTTGTCTCGCCATGTCATGGATGAAGCTAAATCCACAGAAACCACTTGTGAGGTTTCTGCAAAACAAGTCTTCGATCGTTTGGCGGGAACATGGGCTTATTGGGGGTGGAAAGGCGGTTATTTTTCTTCGGAAGAAGATGCAAAAGCCTATTATGACGAAATGCGTTATATGTTGGCAACCCAACGTGCTGCGCCGAATTCTCCTCAATGGTTTAACACGGGCCTCCACTGGGCCTATGGCATTGACGGCCCAGGTCAAGGACATTATTATGTCGAGCATAAAACGGGCAAAGTGAGGCAATCTACATCGGCTTATGAACGTCCTCAACCCCATGCATGCTTTATCCAAAGCATCAAGGATGATCTGGTGCAGGACGGGGGCATTATGGATCTATGGGTGAGGGAAGCTCGTTTATTTAAATACGGCTCCGGAACGGGGACGAACTTTTCTAATATTCGCGGTAAAGGGGAAACCCTTTCCGGTGGCGGAGAGTCTTCCGGCATCATGAGTTTTTTGCGTATTGGTGATCGGGCGGCCGGCTCTATAAAATCCGGGGGCACAACCAGACGCGCCGCTAAGATGGTGACCTTGAATATTGATCACCCTGATATTGAAGAGTATATCAATTGGAAGGTTAAAGAAGAGCAAAAGGTTTTGTCCCTTGTTGTCGGCTCTCAAATTACAAAAAAGCACCTTGATGCCATTATGCAAGCTTGTCAACTGGGTTCTACCGATGCTCGCTTTGAGCCTCAAACCAACGAGAACCTGAAAAGGGCTTTGAAGGCTGCTCGACGCGATAACGTTCCCGCAAACTATATGAATCGTATTATCCAAATCGCAAAACAAGGCTACACCTCTGTTGTCTTTGATACCTATAATACCGATTGGGATTCGGAAGCGTATTTCACGGTTTCCGGTCAGAACTCCAATAACTCTGTTCGGGTAACAAATGCATTCCTTGAGAAAGCTGAAAAAGGGGAGTCTTGGGATCTGCTACGTCGAACCGACGGAGCCGTCCATAAAACCGTTAATGCCCGCGATCTTTGGGATCAAGTGTCTTATGCGGCGTGGGCTTGTGCAGACCCCGGTATTCAGTTTGATACGACCATTAACGAGTGGCATACGTGTCCCGAAGACGGCACCATCAACGCCTCCAATCCTTGCTCGGAATATATGTTCTTGGATGATACGGCGTGTAACCTTGCGTCCCTTAACCTTGTACAGTTTTGTGACCTTGAATCACAGGGAAAAACCTTTGATGTCGAAGCCTACAAATATGCTATTCGTCTTTGGATGTTGACCTTGGAAATTTCCGTTAAAATGTGTCAAGCGCCCTCGAAAGAAATTGCAGAGGGAACCTATAATTACCGCACGACAGGCCTTGGGTATGCTAACCTCGGCGGTTTGTTGATGGGGCTCGGGATACCTTATGATAGCGAAGAAGGCCGTGCCGTCGGGGGTGCTCTTGCCTCTATTATGACAGGATATTCTTATGCGACGTCTGCTGAAATGGCCAAAGAACAAGGCCCGTTCGTACGTTATGAGGCTAATAAAAAACATATGATGCGTGTGATGAAAAATCATCATACGGCCGCTTACGGTAAAGCCTCAGGCTATGAAAAACTGGGCAAAAAGCCGGTGCCGTTGGATCATAAATCTATTTCTATTCCTTCTCTTTCCAAGGAAGCTAAAAAAGCGTGGGATGAGGCTGTGAGCCTTGGTGAAACATACGGTTACCGTAATGCACAGACAACCGTTATTGCGCCTACAGGCACGATCGGTCTTGTGATGGATTGCGATACAACGGGTGTTGAACCTGATTTCGCTTTAGTGAAATTCAAAAAACTAGCAGGCGGGGGTTACTTTAAAATCATTAACCGCATGGTTCCTCGTTCCTTAAAGAAAATGGGATATAGTGAGAAACAAATTACAGATATCACCAACTATGCCGTCGGTACGGGAACTTTAAAAGAGGCGCCGAAGATTAACTTTGAGAGTCTTAAAGAGAAGGGATTTACCGATAAGATTTTGGAAAGTCTCGAGCCTGATCTAAAGAGTGCTTTTGACATCCGGTTTGTGTTTAACAAATGGTCTCTTGGCGAAAAATTCTGCAAAGAGACTCTTAAAATGACCGATGCTCAGCTTCTTGATGAAAACCTTGATGTCCTGACCTACCTTAACTTTTCCCCCAAGGATATTGAAGCTGCCAATAGCTATTGTTCAGGGACTATGACCCTTGAAGGGGCTCCCCATCTTAAAGAAGCTGATCTTGCCGTATTTGATTGTGCGAATCCTTGCGGTCGTACGGGGAAACGCTTTTTATCAACGGAATCCCACATTCGTATGATGGCAGCGGTTCAACCCTTTATCAGCGGTTCTATTTCCAAGACCGTTAACATGCCGAATTCTGCCACGGTGGACGAATGTAAGGAAGCCTATATGCTGTCTTGGGAATTGGGTCTAAAGTGTAATGCCCTTTATCGTGACGGCTCAAAGCTTTCTCAACCCTTAAATTCATCTGTTCTGTTTGGTGATGACGAGGACGGCGATGCCGAAAGCGATGCCATAGAGTTCTCAACTCAAGGTAAGACGGCACAGACCGTTCAAGTAGCCGAGCGTGTGGTTGAAAAGATTATTGAAAAGATTGTTCATAAGCCCGAGCGTAAAAGGCTTCCTAACCGTCGAAAAGGCTATACGCAAAAGGCAGTTGTCGGCGGGCATAATATATATCTTCGTACGGGAGAATTTCAAGACGGCCGCATTGGTGAAATCTTTATTGATATGCATAAAGAAGGCGCTGCTTTTAGAAGCTTGATGAATAATTTTGCTATGGCGATTTCTTTAGGCCTTCAATACGGTGTGCCTTTGGAAGAATATGTGGACGCTTTTTCTTTCACGAAGTTTGAGCCGGCCGGTCTTGTTCAAGGAAACCAAGCTATTCGTATGGCAACGTCTATTTTGGATTATATCTTCCGAGAACTTGCCATTTCTTATCTCGGTCGAACGGATCTTGCCCATGTTGATGCAGAAAAACTTATGTCTGATACCGTCGGCAACGGTCGCGCTGAAGGTAAGCAAACGGAAACCTCTCAAGAAGCCCAAGAAGCTATGCAAGCCTTTTCAAATCCTTTTGCCAGTAGCGGCTTTATCCGAAGCAATCTTCATATTTTGCATAATAAAACGGCAAACATGAATCAAGACTTTTCCAAGCAAGTTGTTGAAAAAAATGAAGTAATAGCTTCCGCCGCGGCCGGTGGGAGCAAAACAGCTATTTTATCGTCAACAATAACGACAACGAGCGTAGCTTCGACTTCCTCAAAAGCGCAAATTGCCGAGGCTAAAATGAAAGGCTTTGAAGGCGACTCATGTGGGGATTGCGGTAACTTTACCCTTGTTCGCAATGGAACGTGTATGAAGTGTGTGACCTGCGGATCAACGAGCGGTTGTTCTTAAGATTTTTTGAAGTGACGATAGCCTTAGAAAAACCCCCCCTTCTAATCAGAAGAGGGGTTTTTTTATAAAACCGAGGCTCCTTCTCGCCGGAGATTCATTTTTAGGGGTGAAAAAACTTTTAAATCCGGCTGTGTTTGATGATGGTTTCGAGGATCTCATCATAAATAGGGGAGGCCGTATTGTTATCGCTATTAAGTTTCTCTCGTAAAAGAGTTGCTTCTTTTAAGGTTTTTTTTGTGAGACTTTCCACTTTTTTTCTCACAAAATTTCGGCGAAATCCAATCGTATCTCCCAAGCGTTCAAAATGGCGGAGGACAACATCTTTGAATTTGCTTTGCCCGGCTAATTTCATAGCCATCTTTGCTTTGAAGGCTCCTGTATAAATAACCGTGCTCATCATATCATAGAAGGGGGCAAGGGATTCGGTTTCTCCTTGATAGAGCAAGGAAAAATTCTTTCCGTGGGCATCTCCGTTTCCGATAAGGAAATTGAAAATGACCCCTTCCAATAGGGTGATTTTATTGCGTCCTGCCATGTTTCCCGAAGATAAGCGTTGATCTAAGAAAGCAAAACATTGCGCAAGGCCGGGTCCGCCTTCGCTTTCATATTTTTGTTCTGCCGGAATGTGAAGAGCTTGACAAAAGTCTTCTTGATGGAGACGTTTTATGTGACCCTCCTTTGAAGGGACGCGGTCATAGCGTTCAATCAGATAATACGGTTCATGTTCTAGCCAACGGATATAAACTTCCGGGACCGGAAGTCCAACGGCCTTGGCTAATTTCATGCAAAAGAACTTGTTGTGAACAGAATGGGCAATATCTTTAATGGCGGGTTTAATGATGTGTGTTGAGGGGGTATTACCCGTAGGAATAGCAACTTTGTCCCGAATTAGAGAAATAATGAGTTTATTTTGAGCACCGGCCCCTGAAATACGGATGTCGTCTTCTCCGGCGAGCATAGGGCGCTTATCAAGGTGAGATAAAATATCGTGTGCTTCCGGGTTTTCCAAGATACGGTATGTTGATTTTATTTGTTTGTCAGGGGATTGACCTTTCGGATATAAAGAGACGGCTCCGGCACATTCTCCGCCAATTTCTTTTAAGAGGGCAAAAGTATTTTTTTCAGAAAGTCCAAGATAACGGGCGAGGCGTTTGCGCACGTACTCGTCGGGTAAGAGACCCGTAAAAAAAGCAAAGGTCGGACCATGATCAAAGGGGGCTTCTTGCAAGGGAAGCGAGGCTGATAGTTTTGAAGCTTTTGGGGTGATCAGATAGGACTTATTATAGGCAAAGGAAAGCTCTCCGTCTTTGTGAGAGTAAAGTTTACCGATCTGTATTCCGTGGAGGAAAACAGTTAAAGGCGCAGTCTCGTTGCTTTTATTCTTATCTAACATTGGTTAATCTTTCCATGTTGCACTCGCCGTTAAGGCAATACCGAGAGCATTTAGAACCTGTAGGACTTTTCCAATTTCAGCAGTTTCTTTACCGTTTTCTAAATCCACGATAAAGCGCCGCCCTGTTAGGGTTATGCCTGCAAGGTCTTCTTGGGTGAGGGTTTGTGATTTTCGAGCCTCTTTTATAAGAGCCCCTAAAGTCCTTATATTTGTGATCTGAGTCTGCATGTGGCAATCTTTTTCTTTGTTACCGTACAGTAACATTATGACAGATAATAAGAGAAAAACAAATAAAAGTTACCGTTCGGGATCTTTTTTGCTTTTTTTGTGCCTTTATCTAAGAAATGTTACCGAACGGTAACTTTCTATGGCTGAAGAGGCCAGACAATAAGAATCATGGGGATCGAAATAAGTGTAATAATAATTTCAAGGGGGAGACCCATACGCCAATAATCACTGAATTTATACCCTCCCGGCCCTAGAATTAAGGCATTGTTTTGGTGTCCGATAGGGGTTAGAAAGGAACTGGAAGCGCCGATTGCAACGGCCATTAGGAAACTATCCGGATTGACCTCAAGGCTCTGAGCAATGGAGACGGCAATGGGAGCCATAATGATCGCAGTAGCTGCATTATTCATAATGTCCGTTAAAAACATCGTTAAAATAAGTATGGTTGTTAGTAAAAAGAGGGGGGACAGAGTCGGACTCTCTCCGATAAAAAACTTAACGAGAAAATTGGCAGCGCCGGTGTATTCGAAAGCCATGCTGATGGGAATCATAGAGCCCAGTAAAATAATGATCGGCCAATCGATGCTATCGTAAAAGTCCTTGAGGTTGAGTGTTTTTGTGAGAACCATAAGGAGGGCTCCGACACTCATGGCTACGGGAGCCGGAAAAATCTTTAAAGTTGTTAAGCCGATGGCAAAAGCAAAAATACTAATGGATTTATAGAGGTTTTTGTGCCCCCCGAGTTTAAGACGACGTTCGGCTAGGGGCATAAAGCCTAAGGTGCTAACAATGGCTTCAAGACGCTCTGTTGTTCCGCGAAGTAATAAAACATCCCCCACTTTTAAAGCAAACGCTTTTAACGGGCCTTTATAGGAATGTCCTTGCCTTGACACACCTAATAAGTTAATGCCGTAGCGACGTCGAAAACCGATTTCGCCAATTTGGCGATTATTAGCGTCTGAATTAGATCCCACGACGACTTCAATAAGCTCCATGTCTTCCTTTTCTTTTTCCGAACCAAAAGGTAGGATTTTATCGCGATTCTTTTCGGTTTTTTGCGAGTCATCCGATCCTTTAATAGTGAAACTATATTTTGCACAAAAACGATCTAAGTCCGTCGGGTCGGCATTTATAATGAGAATATCGCCGCCTTGATAGACTTGATTTTTAGGGATGACAACAAAGCGTTGCGCATGGCGAATCAGTCCGAGTATCTCGATACTTGCTTTTTCTGCCAGCTCTTCTAAATGCGAATGTCGGGTATTGATCAGAGAAGAGTCCGTATTAAACTGAATCTCCGTAACATAACCTTTAATATCCAAGAGGTCTTGTAAAGGGCGTTTAACAACACGCGTTTTGGGAATAAGGTGCCACCCGACGAGACAAATAAAGAAAAGGCCGCCCAAAGCAACAATACCGCCCACGGGTGAGAAATCAAACATGGAAAAAGGCTCTCCAAGGCTCTGTTCGCGAAAGGTTGAAATAATAATATTGGGAGGGGTGCCGATTAAGGTTCCAAGTCCCCCCAGTAGAGACGCAAAGGAAAGCGGCATCAGGATTAGAGACGGAGAACGTCCGACTTTCGTTGATGTCGCAATAGCAACGGGCATTAAAAGGGCTAGGGCACCGACATTATTCATAAAGGCCGAAAGAACCATCGCCACGAAACAGAGCGCAAAAAGATAAAGATAAAAATTACCTGTTAAGGGTGTAAGTGTGCTGACGATAAGATCGGTTACCCCGCTATTGCCTAAAGCTTTTGAGAGAATGAGAACGGCAGCGACGGTAATAACAGCCGGATGTCCAAAACCGCTAAAGGCATCGTTTGCCGGAATAACGCCTAGGAAAACACCAAAAAGCATAGCGCCCAAAGCAACAACGTCATAACGCCACTTCTCCCACACAAAGAGTACGAGCGCTAAAAGAATAATCAGAAGAATAATGATTTGATCTTGTTCCATGTAATCTCACCTGTGTTTCGGACTGCCCTTGCAAGAGGTTTCTGAAGAGCTTTTTATAGTGTACCATTTAGAAATGAGGACAAAAACACTTTCCTATAGGAGTGGCATTTTGTTTAGCAGAATTTAGAAAAATAGGGGGGCTATGAAATCCTATTTTTCTTTTTTTGATTGAATCAGGGAGGAGACTTTTTATGAAAAATAGGGTTTGGTTTCTTTTTATTTTACTATGGTTTCGAGGCAGTGAGTTAGTTCCCTGCCACTTCTCTCAAGACGAGAACGGGGATTGCGAACGGCATAATCCTTTAAAAACACTTCAGAGTTATGAAAATTTTCAAAGAATCAAATCCATTTATGCTGTCTTGGAAACAGCACGCAAGCGCAAAGAAATCCTTGGATGTGAGGCTGGCGATGTTTTGGTTTGTTTAGATCTTGATTACTTTAGTGTACGAACCAACGGCGGAAGTGATCCTTTGGAAGAGTGCACCGTATCTGTTTATCAAACTTTGATGCAGGAAGGTTTCAAGGTTTTGAGGCTGACGGCACGAGGGCAGGGTATTTATGTGCCTAACGGATCTGAGAATGCTAAAATTTTAAAGAAACTGAGTGATGATTTGGTTGAGTCTTTAGGGGACACCTCGGTAGGGTTTACAAGTGATAATGTTACCATAAGGCTTGATTTTCCAAGTGACGGCTTACAGCAAGAATTTACACAGTACGGATATTATATCCAAGGAACGCTTTTTGCCGGTCATTATAAGGCCTATATGTTGGGTGGTTTCTTGCACGAAATCCGCTATATTCCAAAATCTATTATTATGGGAGATGATAATAGCTTTTACCTTTTAGGTTTTCTTTACTATGAAGCTTTAAGAAATATTATCGGCGATGAAATCCACCTGCTTCATATGCCTGTTGAAACCCATATAGATATAGATACGTTGTCGGATTCCCTTCTACGACCTTCCCCTAAAGATTATTTACAACAGACGTCCGATAGGAAAGATGACCTTGATGAAGAGAAGAACAGCGAGTATTTTAGCCCGTCTAATGCTCTTTTGGAAGAGGAGGAAGTTGAAAGCGGCTTTTCATTTTTCGCTTTTTTCTTAAAACCCTTAGAGCTTTTTTGGCGCGTTTTGAGAGTATGTTTAGGACGTTAATAAAAAGAAACCCCCGATAAGATTATCGAGGGTTTTTTTAAAAACAGCCGGAATTTTGGCGTTAAGGGAGCGGGGACTAGAAGCCCATGCCGCCCATACCGCCCATTCCACCCATGCCGCCGCCCATGTCGGGCATACCGCCGGAAGATTTGTCTTCAGGAATATCGGCAACCATAGCTTCGGTTGTGATTAAAAGACCTGCAACAGAGGCTGCGTCTTGAAGGGCTGTGCGAACAACCTTCATGGGGTCAATAATACCTGCTTTAAACATATCGACATATTCGGCTGTTTGAGCATTATAACCGCGATCGGTATCATTGCCTTCGAGAAGTTTACCGGCCACAACAGAACCGTCACCACCGGCGTTCTTAACGATTTGGCGGAGAGGAGCTTGTAGAGCGCGACGTACGATATCAATACCGATACGTTGCTCATCATTTTCAGTTGGAATACCGTTCAAGCAAGCTGTTGCATAAAGGAGAGCCGTACCGCCACCGGTTACAACACCTTCTTCAACGGCTGCCCGTGTGGCATTCAAAGCATCTTCAACACGATCTTTGCGCTCTTTTACTTCGACTTCCGTTGCGCCGCCAACGTGAACAACAGCAACACCGCCGGAGAGTTTTGCAAGGCGCTCTTGAAGTTTTTCACGATCATAATCAGAAGTTGTTTCTTCGATTTGAGCGCGAATTTGGTTGCAACGTGCCTGTACAACATCTTCGCCGGCAGTGCCGTCAACGATTGTTGTATTCTCTTTTGTAATCACAACTTTCTTGGCCGTTCCAAGCATATCCATTGTCACATTCTCGAGCTGAATGCCGATGTCCTCGGAAACCATTTGAGCCCCTGTGAGAATAGCGATGTCTTCAAGCATAGCTTTGCGACGATCTCCAAAACCCGGAGCTTTTACAGCAGCAACTTTAAGGCCGCCGCGCAAACGGTTGACAACAAGAGTCGCAAGAGCTTCTCCTTCAACATCTTCTGCGATGATTAAAAGAGGGCGGCTTGATTGCACAACTTGCTCAAGAATAGGAAGCATAGCTTGTAATCCGGTGAGCTTCTTTTCGATAATCAAAATGAAAGGATTTTCAAGTTCGGCAACCATTTTCTCGGAATTCGTTACAAAGTAAGGGGAAATATAACCGCGGTCAAACTCCATGCCTTCAACGACGTCAAGTTCGGTGTTAAAAGACTTGGCTTCTTCGACGGTGATTACACCTTCTTTACCGACTTTTTCCATGGCTTGAGCCAAGATAGCCCCGATTTCTTTTTCACCGTTTGCAGAGATCGTTGCAACTTGTGCAATTTCTTCGTTGGTGGAAACCGGCTTTGCCGTATTTTTAAGGTTTTCGATCACAGCAGCAACCGCAAGGTCAACACCACGTTTAAGATCCATAGGATTCATACCGGCTGCAACGGCCTTTGCGCCTTCATTTACGATGGATTGTGCAAGAACAGTTGCAGTTGTTGTGCCGTCGCCTGCAATATCATTCGTTTTGCTGGCAACTTCACGGAGCATTTGAGCGCCCATGTTTTCAAAAGGATCTTTGAGCTCGATTTCTTTGGCAACGGATACACCGTCTTTTGTAATGCGAGGTGCACCGAAGCTTTTTGAAAGAACAACGTTACGGCCTTTTGGCCCAAGGGTTACTTTTACAGCGTTTGCCAAGGTATTCACACCTTGCAGCATACGTGTTCTGGCATCTGTTGAAAATTTTACATCTTTTGCGGACATTTTTATCTCCTTTTAAGTATTAAAGAATTGCAGCTATCCTGCCTTAGGATGAAGGTTTTAAGGCCTTCATTGCCTAAAGGATAGGTGCATTAATTAAGCAGCTTTGATTCCAAAGATATCAGACTCTTTCATAATGAGCAGATCTTCGTTATCAATTTTAATTTCTGTGCCGGACCATTTACCGAAAATAACGGTATCGCCAACTTTGACATCCAAAGGTACAATAGCGCCGGAGTCATCGCGTGCACCTGATCCAACGGCTAGGATTTCGCCTTCGATAGGCTTTTCCTTTGCGTTATCGGGAATAATAATGCCGCCGCTTGTTTTAGAATTTTGCTCGATTCTGCGGACAAGAACGCGGTCGTGTAGGGGTTTGAACTTCATGAGATTTATCTCCTCTATCTGTTAGACTAAAGAAGGCTTTAAAGTGAGCCTGATTACAGCACTCTATTTAAAGCACATATAAATTGCAATTACATGCAATTTTTTCAAGGGGTTGGCGTTTCTTAAGAAACCGTCCGACACACTCTTAAACTATTTTTAATCCATTGAAACGGAAAGGTCAAGAAAAACAGTTTTTTTTTAAAGTTTTAGAACTCATAAAAAAAAGCCTGTATACTACAGGAGAGAGATACAGGGAGAAAAATACATGCTACGCGGACTTTGCGAAGAAATTAGCCGCCTTGAACATACTCATGTCTTTGGGTTTGTAACAGCTATCGTAGGCAGTCTTGTTGAGGTAAGCGGCCTTCAACAGGTTGTATCTGTCGGCTCTGTATGTCGTCTTAAAAATCGAGGGGGAGAAACTTTTCCTTGTGAAGTCGTTGGTTTTAAAGGGGATCAAACCCTTGTTATGGGATACAATTCCATTGAAGGCTTAGGCCCCGGTTGTAAGGTGACCTATGAAGGCCACCATAATGTCATTTACCCGCATGACACGTGGCTCGGGCGAACCCTTGACGGCTTTGGAAAACCCCTCGATGATTTAGGGCGCGTTCCTTCCGGTCCTAAACCCTATGATTTAAATGCGTCTCCCCCGTCAGCCCATAAACGGCGCCTCATTGAAAAGCGCATTGATCTCGGCGTGCGTTCCATGAATACCTTTACGACCTGTTGTTCGGGGCAACGTATGGGGATTTTCGCGGGTTCGGGTGTGGGAAAGTCCGTTTTATTATCGATGTTAGCACGTTTTTCAAAGGCAGATGTTATTGTGATCGGCCTTATCGGAGAGCGCGGTCGAGAGGTTCGAGAATTCATTGAAAAACACCTTGGTTCGGAAGGTATGGCCCGCAGCGTTGTGGTTGTGGCAACCTCCGATGAACCTGCTCTTATGAGACGCCGTGCGGCTTATACAACTCTTTCCATTGCAGAATATTTTCGAGATCAGGGAAAAGAAGTGTTATGTCTTATGGATAGCGTGACGCGTTTTGCCACGGCGTTACGAGAAATCGGCCTATCCGTCGGAGAGCCCCCGACCACCAAAGGATATACGCCTAACGTATTTGTTGAACTCCCTCGTTTATTGGAACGCGCAGGGCCGGGGAGTGATCAAATTCAGGAAAATTACCAAGGGAATATTACCGGGCTTTTTACGGTTTTAGTTGAAGGGGGCGATGATAATGAGCCTGTCTCGGATACCGTACGAGGTATTTTAGACGGCCACATCATGTTGGATCGTAAAATTGCAGAGAGGGGGCGTTTTCCCGCTATTAATATTTTGCGCAGTATTTCCAGAACCATGCCCGATTGTAATCGTGATGAAGAATCGGCGATGATTCGACAAGCTCGGGATTATCTTTCGACCTATGATGATATGGAGGAGCTTATTCGCTTGGGAGCTTATCGTCGAGGGTCAAACCCCAAGGTGGATCAAGCTATTTTGTATTATGAGAAATTGGATCCTTTTATTGCCCAGTCCAAGGATCATCGGATTACCTTTGAAGAAGGGTTTGACGATTTATCCGCAATTCTCGGTGTAGGAGAAGAGGGGGGGTGAATTTGATAAGAAAGATCAAGCGACAGGGGGGTAATTCTTATCCGGCTTTTCTGACGGCATTGTAATCGATGGGCTTTAGATCAAGAACAAAATCAATGAAGGTTGCCATAATCGTGTCAGTAATAAAAGAGTTTTCGCTATTCGTCAAAACCACTATACCTATTTTTTGTTGCGGGAGCATGCCAATGGAAGCACTATAGCCTTGAAGCGCACCCCCATGATAAATAAAGGGTGTTCCGGAGTAATCAAAAATGCGCCACCCCAAACCGTAGTCAGCTCGTTTTACCCGTGCTATACGCCAGTGTGTATTCCAGCGTTTAATTTCGTCGGGTGTTTCAATATGAGGGTTTGTCATGTAATTTATACTGTCTTTTGTAAAAAGGGTCGGTTGGTCAGATAAAAATTCTTTGAGCCATTTTAGCATGTCTATTGCACTGGCATTTACGCCGGCAGCCGGACCGACATCATAATAGCGACAGTTATAGGGCAAAACTTTATAAGAGCCCTCTTCAATTTTTTTGTGGGGCATGGCTTTGTTTGGAGAGGCCTTAAAAGCTGCGCAGCTACAAGATGCATTTTTCATATCTAAAGGTTGGAAAATGCGCCTTTTTAGGAGTGTTTCGTAGCTTTGATTGCTGAGGGTTTCAGCAACATATCCCGATAAACTGAAAATGACATTTTGATAGGTATGGCATTGTCCAAGATTACAAATAGGTTTAACTTTGCCGAGTTTTGTGATGATTTTTTTATAAGGAACATTTTGATCCAAAAGGTGAGTGTAGGTGTGTCTTGGAAATCCTGTGCTGTTGCTTAAAACATGCTTGAGAGTCATGGTATTAAGAGCAGAATTGTTTTGCGGTTTTAGCTCCGGGAGGCGGTCGATAATTTTATCCTGCCATCGGAGAGCCGATTCTTGAACAAATGTGGTCAAAAGGCCTGCAGCAATTGTTTTTGAAACGGAAGCAATGCGAAATACTGTCGTAGCCTTAATGGTTTCCGATTTTCCAATTTCACAAATGCCATATCCTTTGAGAAAAACGATGCGGCCTTCTTTGATGATTCCGACGGCAAGACCCGGAGGATTCCATATTTTTAGGGTTTCTTGGATATAAGCATCAAGTTCATTCCCCTCAAAATCAAACAAGGGTCGAGAGGTGAAAAAAACAATTGCGAAGAAAAGAACCGATAGTTTTTTGAACAGAGAAGCCATTAAAATAAGTCGGCAACCTTGCAAGGATCAAAGAGGCAGGGGATGTATTTTGTGACGGCTTTATCGGTTGCTGCCATCGTTTTTGCCATATCGGGGGATGTATCGTCGAGCCAAATATAGATCAAACGCGCATAGACCAAGGCGAACCCTCTGAGTTGTAGGGCACCTAAAGGGCCTGAAAAACGGATATCCGCTAGGGCGGCAAGGCGTTTTACGGCCTCAAGGAATCGGGGGATTGTGTTAAAGGCAAGGGTAGGATTTCCTTGGAAGGTATTTTTGAGGTTTGCAACGGCTTTTTTATGGGGTGTTGCGGCTTCAAATCGTGCAAGCAGGACATCGAACAATCGATCTTCTTCGGATGTGTTTTCTGTTATGAGGCCTTGATCCGTATGCTTTAGAGTTTGTTCTTCCATATAGGAAATTATTAAGGTTAAGAGATCTTCTTTCGACGTGGCAAAACGGTGGAGTTCTTCAAGGCTGATGCTAAGATAGGCTGCCACATCATTCAGGGTGAGAGCAATCCAATCTTTATCTTCAAGGAGCGTTAAAATAGCTTGGGCAACGGCGTTTTTTTCTATCATTTTAAGGCCTCGGCGTGTTTGAATGCGGCTTGAGTGACTTCTTCTATGAGCGTATTAAAGCGATCCTTATCTTGCAAGATCTTAAGACCGGCCTCGGTCATGCCGCCGGGGCTGGTAACTTGAATGCGAAGATCCGTTGCGCTTTTCTCCGGTGTTCGGGCAAGGTATTGCGCACTTCCGATGACGGTCTCACGAGCCAGAAGACTCGCATCCTCTGTGGAGAAACCAAGGCGTGCGGCGGCCTTTTCAAGGGCTTCTACCAAAGCAAAAACATACGCCGGCCCACACCCTGAAATAGCCGTTAAACGATCCAGTTTCTCGTCGCTTTCTACAAAAACGGCACGACCGACGGCTTCCATAATGCGGAAGGCTCTTTCTTTATTCAGAGGGGTAACATTTTTATTCGCTAATAAACCGCTCACGGCTTTTGAAACGGTTGCCGGTGTGTTGGGCATAACGCGGACGATTTGTTTGTTGTCTCCTAAGGCTTTTTCATAAAAAGAAAGGTCAAGACCGGCTGCCATGCTTATGATCAGGGTTTCGGGCGTAACATGAGTTACATAATCTCTAATAACGTGAGGCATAATTTGAGGTTTCACCCCAAGAACCAAAACATCATTAACGGTTGTGAGTTGATCGGGCGTTTCAAGATAGGTGACAACATCAGGATAGCGCTCTTGAAAAGGATCGACGGTATGTTTTTCCGGGGTGATAACGGTCACTTTTGAGAAAAGACCTTCGGCTTGGAGCCACCCTTTTAATAAAGAGCCGCCCATGGCGCCACAGCCGACAAGAGTAAGGGAAAGATCTGTGATCATTTTGTGTGCCTGCCTTGGTTGCATTAAGAAGAATTACGTTCAGTTTAGCTTATTTTTTCAAAACAAACAGAGAAAATTCAAGACTTTTTGGGGAGGGTGAAAAGCATTCCATGGGGAAATTGCCAATCTGTTAACTTTTTATTAATATTCCTAATCCCACTCTAAAGGAAGAAAGCAAGACGTGATGTAGCTTGCTAGGATAGGGGGAAGAATGATGAAAAACAAGAATAATTCTGTGAATCTAACAAGATTTTCTCAAACCAAAATGCACACTAAAATTGCCTGCTGTGTTTTAGCAACATTTCTTTGTTCTTCAAATCGGCTTCAGGCCAGTTTCTCAAAAGATTCCGAAGGTGAGTCTTATAAATTTCCGGGCATTGTTATGAAAACAGGATTTGCCGTCACGCCAAGTTCTCAAAAAGAACTTGAGGACAATCACCGCCGCTCTGTGATGAGAGCCGTGGCAGAGGCTGCCCAAGAGCGCGCCCAAACAGCAAAGCTTATCTTTGCCTTCAAGCATAATTTTTTGATTCCGACATGGTTGCGCGAAGAGTTGCCGGATGAGGTGTCTTCACAGTTAATGTCGTTTAATATGTACGATATACAACTGAGTGTGGCAAAACCTTTGGATGAAATGCGGAACACAATAACAGCATTGCTATACTTTAACGGCTTAGAAACGGATCCCCTCGTTGCGTCTATGAGCCCGGCTTCAAGGTTGGTGCGTCTTGTTAATGAAGCGGGATTTGAGCAAGAAGCTTCCTCCTTTGAAAAAGCAAAGACATTTGCTTTATTGGCTATGCGTTTGGATGCTTACAATACTTTAGGGCTTACACACGGAGATTCTAATACGATGATGGGAGCCCTTTATAATAAGGCGGCTCAAGAAGTTTCTTCCGTTGCGTCCGAACTTCCCGCGGTGGTTTTAGCCGATTTGTATACCTCTGCCGGTCAATTAAAGCGCTGGGCGGCTCATCGTACCGATGATTCGAGGAAGAAAACAACCTATATAGTTGATAGTCTTGAACTCTTTTCAAAGGCACGCCTGTATACCGATGCTGCAGAAAACGGCGAGGCTTTGTTAGATAAGGTAAAACAAGAACAACATTTTGCTTTGGATCTTTTTGAGGAAATTTTATTGGGCAAGGGGCTCATTGAAAGCGGGGTAAAGAAATTTATAGCGTCGAGGCGTTTGGAAATCTAATTTGTCCTTTGAAAAACATTGTTTTGCAAGGCGTGTGATTTTCCCTTGACGTGAGTTGTTAAAGTGAGTAAAAGTTATGCATTGGATAGATTTAGGAGAATAAAATGTCACGTCGTTGTGCATTAACTGGAAAAGGTGTGATGAGCGGAAATAACGTTAGTCACGCAAAAAATAAAACCCGTCGTCGTTTCTTGCCGAATTTGCAAAATGCAACATTTGCAAGTGATGTTCTCGGTTCAACAAAAATCCGCGTCTCAACACGTGCGATTCGTACCGTTGAGAAAAAAGGCGGATTAGATGCTTTCCTTATGGGGACACCAAACACGAAATTAACAGATGAAGCTTTAAAATTGAAGCGTCGCCTTATTAAGGCTATGCCTGCTGCAACAGCATAGTTTTTGTTTATTGAATAATCAAAGGGTGCTGTTATGAGCGCCCTTTTTTTTTACAGGTACCGAGAAGCATGATCGATCTAGCCCCTTTTGTTATGTTTTTACAGAACTTACCCAATGAATTTTTACTCTTAGTGATGTATGTTTTTGCCGTAGGATCATTAATGACTTTGCACTATTTTTTGGGCAAAACGGGCGTCTATGTCTACATGGCCTTGGGGGTGATTGTCGGTAATATCCAAGTTTTAAAGGCAATGACCTTAACGGGTTTTTCTCAACCCGTTGCTATGGGCACTATTGTTTTCATGACAACCTTTTTAGCAACGGATATTTTGGCAGAACGTTATGGAAAAGAGGCTGCCCAAAAAGCCATTTGGTGTGGTTTTGCGGGTATTATTTTTACCACAGGCATTATGATTTTAACCCTCGGTATGCCGCCGCTTCCGCCGTCAGATCAAAATGCCTTTTTTAATGATGCCCATTATGCCATACAAACTCTTTTCTTACCTGCCCCTGCCTTATTCATTGCAAGCCTAAGCTCCTATCTGATTAGCCAATATGCAGATGTGCGCCTCTTTTTATTGGTCAGGCGTGTGACAGAAGGACGTCTGTTATGGTTACGCTCCTTTTTATCCACGGCGACATCTTCTTTACTTGATAATATTATCTTTAGCGTATTGGCTTGGAAAATCCTGATGCCCCTTGATATTGATACCCGCACTCTTATTTTTACATATATTCTTGGAACGTATACTCTGCGCTTTTTGGCAACGGGTCTTAATGCACCCGTGATGTACCTTATGAATTTGACTCAAGAGCGTAAAAAACATGCAATCGCCTAAAATATCTTCCCTTGACTATCCCGGTTTTTCCTTTGATATCACTTTCCAAAGTCCAAGCTCAAAGGCGCGTCTTGGTGTTTTAAACACCCCCCACGGGAGCGTTGAAACACCTGCGTTTATTTTCTGTGCGACAAAGGCCGCCATTAAAGGTTTGTCCCCTCGTCAAATGAAAACTTGCGGTACACAATTTATTCTTTCAAACACTTATCACCTTATGCTAAGTCCGGGTAGCAAGCTCATCCAAAAGATGGGCGGCATCCATAAATTTATGGGTTGGAACGGCCCGATTTTAACGGATTCCGGCGGTTTTCAAGTTTTTAGTTTGGGTCACGGATCCGTCGCCAGTGAAATTAAGGGTAAGCGCTTTGGGGGGCGTCGCAAAACCTTGTTAGAAATCACAGAGGAGGGCGCTGAATTTAAGTCTTATCTTGACGGTAAAAAGCATATGCTGTCTCCTGAAAAATCTATTGAAACCCAGCGTGAATTGGGAACCGATTTTGTTGTGGTGTTTGATGAGTGCACTCCTTTTCATGTGGAGAAATCCTATACGGAGCTTTCCATGCATCGCTCGCATAGATGGGAAGAGCGCAGCCTTGCCGAATTTGCAAAGCATCACAACGGCACCCAAGCCCTGTACGGTATTGTGCAAGGCGGCATTTATGAAGATTTGCGTCGTGAAGCAACGGACTTTGTGAACTCACAACCGTTCTTTGCCCATGCTGTCGGCGGTTCCCTCGGCGCAGATAAAGAACAAATGTATGAGGTTGTCTCTTACACGATGAGTCTTTTGAATCCAAAGCGTCCCGTGCATTTACTAGGCATTGGCGGCGTTCGTGATATCTTTGAAGGGGTGCAACAGGGCATTGATACGTTTGATTGTGTTCACCCGACGCGGTTGGCTCGTCATGGCGGTGCTCTTATTCGGGCAGATCAAGAAATTGAGACGGATAAAGAGCATATTAATTTAAAGAATACTCGGTTTAAAGAAGATCCCGAACCCATTGACGCAAGCTGTGAATGTGAAACATGTAAAAGTTACTCGCGTTCTTATCTGCATTATTTGCTGAAAGCCAAAGAACTTCTTGCCATGCAAGCCATCACAATTCATAACGTTGCTTATATGAATCGCCTTTTAGAAGCTGTTCGAGATGCCATAAAAAGTGATACCCTATTAGAAGAACGAAAGAAGTGGGTTAAAGGATAAAAATGGGAAAGGTTCGGCTTTTTGTTGAGGCATCCGTGCTGTCACAAGGTACTTTTGTTGAACTTGATAAAAAACAATCCCATTATGTTACTCATGTGATGCGTCTTGGCGCCGGGGACTCCCTGTCGGTTTTTAACGGCTATGACGGTTTGTGGAAAGCCGAGCTTCAAGGGGGCTCTAAAAAAACTTGCCTTCTTGAGGTTTGCGAACAGCTTGCTCCTCAAAAGATTTTACCTGAAGTCCACCTTTGCTTTGCGCCCTTAAAACAACATCCTCTTCACTTTGTCATTGAAAAAGGAACCGAACTTGGGGTAACGCGCTTTCATCCTCTTTTAACAGACCGTACTGTTGTACGAGCCTTTAAAGCGGAGAAGCATCGATTAACGGCTATTGAGGCCTGTGAGCAGTGCCGACGCTTTCATCTGCCTGAGTTTTCTCCCTTACAATCTCTTGACCAATTGCTTAGCAGCCTTGACCCCGAGAAAGATATTTTGTACGTCTGTGACGAACGCCGTGAGGGCGCTCAAACAATTTTAAAACAATACAATAAAAGTTTAACGGCTTATGTTTTGATTGGCCCGGAGGGAGGATTTTCTCCTCAAGAGTTCCAAAAACTTCAACATCAAAGGGCTGTGCGTTTTGTTACCTTAAGCCCTCACGTTTTGAGGGCTGAAACGGCAGCTGTTTCTATTTTAAGCCAGTTAGCCTTAGTTCTTTGAGGATCTTGAGGGATAAGTTTCTTTGATAAATAAAAGAGTTAGAACGGCAAGTGCAAGGGCGACGGGCACAGACGTTAGGGCAAAGGTAAAATTCTCCGTTGTAAAATGGGGGGCGCCGTTTTTCAATGTTCCGTTCCATTTATAATCCAGTAACCGACCGACAAGGGGCTCGAATATTACGCCGCTAAGCATCACAATCATGTTGGTAAAAGCCGTGGTGATGCCGCTAATTCTCAGGGGCATATTCTCCGTTGCCATGGCGAAGACAAGATTTTGCCCGGAAAAGAAAAAGCCGGCACAAAACATTAAGCCGTACATTAACGGCATCGGAATGTTATCAATATAAAGGATTCCTAAAAAGACCAATAAATAGATGACGGCGCTTGCAAACATAACTTTTTTACGATTTCTCAGATAGTCTGAAAACCACATGGCAAAAGGCGCACCAAGGCAAACACCGATATAGATAAAAGAAACCATAGATGCCGCTCGTTTTGCAGATATACCGTAACGCTCGGAGAGATAAAGCGTACCCCAAAGGTCGGCGAGGGCTGCAAGGGGAACATACATCAAACAGCCGAAAAGAGCCACAAACCAAACCTGTTTCGAGGTGATGACCGTTGCGAGGCCGTCTAAAAGTTTTATAGGCGGTTTTTCTTTTATAATTTTTAAATCACGCGGCTCCCTTAGGATAAAATAAAGGGCAGCTGCGAGGCCTGAACCGGCAACGGCCACAAGAAGAAGTGTATAACGCCAGCCGAATTCACCCACAAGGGCACCCAAGGGGGCTCCTGCCGATGTTGCGCCAAGAGTGCCGAGGATCATTGTAAAACCGATAACGCGTCCAAGGCGCTCGGGAGGAAACCAGAGAGTTGCGAGTTTGAGGGTTCCTATGAACCCGCACGCAGCGCCTGCCCCCATTAAAAGCCGTCCAAAAGAAGCAACGCTTAAGGTTTCTGCTTGGGAAAAGAGGTAAGTGCCTAAAGTTGCAACGGCACAACTTGCGGCCATTAAACGTCGTGGCCCGAAACGGTCTAAAAGGATGCCAAGGGGAATTTGCATGGCTGCGTAGGCATTGTAATAAAAGGCACCAAGAACGCCAAGGGCACAGCCTTGAACGGCAAAATCTCTCATAAGCTCTTGGCTCATAACGCCGGGGCTCACCCGTAGAATAAATTGATAAAAGTAAAAGAGGGCAGCGATTCCCCAAAAGATCCAGACGGATTTGGTTGAATGTGTGGAGGGGGCGGGTAGAGCAGAGTTTTGCGATTCCATTACGCCAATATGGCATATTTATCTTAAGGTCGCAAGACGCTTTAAGGTTGGGCGTATCAGATTTTATTTTTTCATTGTCAAAAAACATTTATTATGTTTTTATATAGCTGATATGTGTTTAATAAATTAATTTTTTATTAATGATAATTTTCGGAAATAAATAAAGGGGACTTTTAAATGAATTTGATGACTACCGGCTTTATGCTTTTTTCTTTTGGTGTTTTTATGGCACATCCCATACAGGCAAGCAGCTCTGAAGAAAGTATTGAGGAAATTGCTTTAGAGGATACGTCAAAGCGCCTCAGAACTTTTTTTAGGAACTTTAATCCAAAATCTCTAAATACGGCTTCTTATAAGGAGGAGAAGAAAGATATTCCCCTCGCAATCTTAAGAATGTTATTTAAGAGTGAGCCTAATCGATACGATACCGGCACGAAACCCATTCGTATAAACTTTCCCATGAAAAAAGGACGTATAAAGCAAAAAGATTTGAAGACGGTAACTTTTCTATCTCAGAATGTAAGGTCTGTAAATGATATCGTTGAGGGCTCTACCGTTCGATTCATCGAAGCTTATAAAAAAGAAGCTGTATCACACTCGGGTATAACGGCCGAATTAGAACATTATGCCTTTTCCTTCATTCTTCCCGAGAGCGTTGGCGGAACCGAGGAAGAAAGATCTAACGGTTTTGACATCATTAAATGGAAAAAAAAGGGTAAAGAACAATTAGGAGAAGAGGATCAGAAATCTTTCCAACCCCATTTCCATCGTCCGAACTCAAAGAGTGAAATAGACTTGTTCGGGCAATTTCAGGAGACGGTGAGAAAACCCAAAAGGCGTAATGTTCACCAGAAGAAAAAAACCTTTAGCAGAGCTAATTCGAGAGGAGATTTAAGACCTTCTAAGGAAAAGAGAAAGCCGGTTATCCTTAGGAATGAGTCGGATTTTGGAAATCTTATCGAAGAAAATGTTACGGTACAAGCAGAGCAAAGAGAGCCTTCAGGGGGGCGCGGTAACAAAAGAAGTAAAGGGCTAAAAAAAGCTAAATCACAATCAACTATAAAAAACTACTCCCTTGAAAATCAAGTTCTTATAGAGAAAGCGCGCTCTGATAAAAGGCGGTTTTTAGGAGAAGAACCCGCAATCACTTTTTCTTTTTCGGATGATGATGATATAACTCTCCTTTCTTCCCTTGAAGAATTCTCTTTTCCTTCAGAGCATGAGTACTTTGTTCTAAGAAATAAAGACCGTAAGAGTCAAAATCCAAGTATTATAAATAATACCGATTTACCAAGAATTGGCAGAATATATGCAAATCGGAAGAATAAGTAATATACCTTTCCCCTTGAGTGCGGGTCTCCGAGAAATAAGGCTAAAAAATAAAGACCTTTCAAGGATATAGAAGTCTCTGCAGCAAGCGGAAGAAAAGGCCTTTTGCAGAGACTTTTACAGTATAATGTGTATTTAATCCGTGTGTTTATAGTATCCGGAAGCTTCTAAAATACCGACAAAAACGTCATAGGATAGAGCGCCTGTTAAAATATGATCAGCATTACGCTCTAAGATTAATGATTGATAGGCTTTCGTTTCACCATTTTGTTGCAGGATAACACCTTGCGGTACATGGGTAATTTTTAGGCCTCCGGTGCACGGAAACTCTCCGTACCAATTTTCGGGTTTATCTTCATAGATTCCGGCGCGAACAAGGGCGCTAACAAATGCGTCATAAGTCATTTGTTTTGAACGGTTGGAAAAAAGTTGATCCGGGGCTGAAATACCGGGGCCATCGCAGCTCATACCCGGTCTTATGACTATGTCTTCCGGTGTATAGGTGATTGTGTTCTTTCCGTTTTTTAAAACAAAAGTCCGTGTCCAATTGTGCTCAGGGGCGACGACATCTTCCGGCGTTGCATGGTCTCCTAGGGCGCTGGCATTTACCTTGACGGTAAGGAGAAGAATTAAAAGGATTTTTTGGAATCTAAATTGCATTATAAAATTTCTCCTGTTTTTTTTTAATTCCCTTACGGGTTCTGCTAGAAGAGCATATTTGAGGGGGATTTTATAGGGAAAAAGTGAAAATAGGCGAACATAAAAAAAGCCCGAAATCTTTTTTACGGAAATAAAATTTCGAGCCTTTTAATAAACTTGTTTGATGTTAAGCTGCGTTTAACATCGTAAAAAGCTCATCTTTATAGTGAAGACGTTTTTTCTTGAGCTCTTCAAAATGCGCGTCGGTAACAGGAATATCTTGGCTTTCCAAGTGTCGGATATCTTTTGTCAGAACGTGGTATTCGTCAAAAATCTTTCGAAAATGAGCGTTGGATTCTTTCATTTCATGGATTTTTTCTTTGTATTCGGGAAGTTCGCGAATAAGATCGTGTTTTTCATCATGCATTTCAAGAGCCTTTTTATTATTATGTCTACTCTTTAAAATAGCATTTTCCAAGGGAAGCTTAAAGGGAAAAGGAGCTTAGCCGATGCCAAGAAGATCTTCAGAGCGTTTGGCTTGTTCGGGGGCAAGCATCAAAATAACGCGATCTTCAAGACGAATGGTGCTGCTTTGACGGGGGATGGTCACTTGATTGTCACGGATAAGAGCAGCTACGAGTATTTTATGGCTCTCATAAAGGTCTTGGATGGTTTTTCCCACGAGGGTGCTTGCGCTTGAGGCATCGACGTCAATAACTTCACCAAAATTTTCGCCAAGGGAATTAACGGAATGCACGTTGCCTCGTCGGATGTATTGCATGATTTTAGAAACCGTTACAACTCTTGGATTGATAACCGCATCAACCCCAAGGGAAATCACAAGGTTTGCAAAGGAAGTTTTGTTGGCAAGACACATAGCTTTTTTGGACCCTAAACGTTTTGCTAACACCGTCGCCAAGGTATTCACACGATCATCTTCGGTCACCGCAACAACCGTGTCGGCGCTTTGGACTCCTGCTTCTAAAAGCATTTCGCCATCAAGGGCATCTCCGTTCAAAATGATTGTGCGGATTAATTTTTGAGCAATATAGGTCGCCCGTTCGGGGGAGCGTTCAATGATATGGATGCGAATATGGGGATAATGAGCCTCAATTTCTTGGGCTAAGAAAAGGCCGATATTACCGCCGCCTAAAATCACAATGCGCTTTGTTGTGTCGCCGTGATAACCGAAAGCATTTAAAGATTGGTCAATGCGTTCTTGATCAACAATATAATAGACTTCGTCTCGCGGCATAAGGACTTCCGTTGGCGTCGGAATGATTTTAATGTCGCCCCTTGAAATGCCTACAATGGTGAAATCAACTTCGGGAAAAAGGCTGGGGATGTGTGTAATGGGTGTATTAACAATGGGAGTGTCAACGGTACACCGAACCCCTAAAAGGGCAAGGCGATTATCGGCCAGAGGAGTTATATCGAGAGCTCCCGGAACAGCAAGGCCTCGAGAAATAGTGTGGGCAACTTCGTTTTCAGGGGAAATGATATAGTCGATGGGCATATTATTATCGGTAAAAAGACCTTTTCCTGAAACGTTCAGGTAGGCTTGGCTGCGAATGCGAGCGATTTTTTTAGGAACATCGTAAATGCTATGCGCAATTTGACATGCAACCATGTTGACTTCATCGGCGTGGGTTAAGGCGATGATCATGTCCGTATTTTCAACACCGGCGCGTCTTAAAACTTCGGGGTGCGAGGCATGTCCGCAAACGGCTTTTACATCCAAACGATCATTAATTTTTGTGATCAGGGTTTGGTTTATGTCGATCACGGTTATATTGTGATTGCGTCCTGCAAGGTATTTTGCAAGGTTAAAACCAACTTGTCCGGCGCCGCAAATAATAATGTTCATGGTTTGTAGAACCTATTTTTTGTGTGTGTCCGAAAACCAGTATAGCACAGAGCTTAGGAATATATAGATCTTGAATTTTCAAGGCGACTTGTTATTCTGTAGAGAAATTTTAAAGGACACGAAAATGCGCGCAGAAATGATAAAACTCAAGGACGATGTGATGCAAGTCATCTCTGTTCTAAGGAGGCATCTTTGACTATGATGTTGCCCTTAAACGCCTTAAAGAATTAGATGTCCTCGCAGAAGATCCGTCTCTTTGGTCTGACCAAGAAAAAGCTCAAAAAACCATGCAAGAGCGAGATAGTCTCAAGACCTCTTTTGAACGCATTGCCGAGGTTGAGCGCGAGCTTGAGGATTCGCTTACGCTTATCGAATTAGGAGAAACGGAAGACGATGAAGAGTCCGTTGCAGAAGGAGAGCGCCTTTTAGAAAAACTCGCAAAGCGCGGAGAGCGCCTGCGACTTGAAAGCTTGCTTTCGGGGGAAGCTGACAAAAATGATTGCTTTTTAGAAATTCATGCGGGAGCAGGCGGGACGGAAGCACAGGATTGGGCTTTGATGATTCAGCGCATGTATGTGCGGTGGGCCGAGCGAAATAACTATAAAATTGAATGGATGTCAGAAGTTTCAGGGGATGAAGCCGGTATAAAATCTTCAACCTTCAAAGTAATCGGCTATCAAGCCTATGGTTGGTTAAAAACGGAAAGCGGCATTCATCGTTTGGTGCGTATTTCTCCTTTTGATTCTAATGCGAGGCGTCACACAAGCTTTGCATCTGTTTCTATTTATCCCGTTATTGATGATTCCGTCGACATTGATATAGAAGAAAAAGATTTGCGTATTGATACTTACCGTGCTTCGGGAGCCGGAGGGCAACACGTGAACACCACGGAAAGCGCTGTGCGCATTACTCATATGCCGACAGGCGTTGTGGTGCAATGTCAAAATCAACGCTCCCAACATAAGAATAAAGCCGAAGCCATGTCAATGCTGCGGGCGCGTTTGTTTGAGGTTGAAATGCGTCGCCGTGAAGCAGATGCTCAAGCCGCCAATGCGGTTAAGAATGAGATCGGGTGGGGGCATCAAATTCGCTCATACGTTTTGCATCCTTATCAAATGGTCAAGGATTTGCGTACAAACGTTGAAAAGAGCAATCCCACCGCTGTTCTTGACGGTGAGATTGATGCTTTTCTTGAAGCTTCTTTGGCAGCAAGGCTTTAAAGTTTATAAGTGACTAAGCTGGGCTTTTTTTGAGGTTTTCGAAAAAGTGTTGAATCCACATGTTATGGGTTTTAACCGTTCCGGCCGGTAAGGCGCCAAATTCTTCGGCCTTTTGGGCGATCAGATAATAACGTGTTTTAGTTTGTGGAGCCGTTTCCAAAGCCGAAGCATAGAGGTAACCCAAGGGTGACCCGTAATCTCCGAGAGCTTTCGTGAAATGGGTAAGAGCATCAAAAAACTCTCTTTTTAGAAAAGCATCAATGCCTTTTTTAAGCAAGGCGTGTTCGGCGCGTTTTTCCTTTTCAGGGATCTCGATCATTGTATTTGTAACTATTGCAGGGGGTTTTTCTGTAAACGTCTCTTCAAGATAATTGCTGCTTTGAACAGTGAAAGTCAAAAGCGTGATAGAAAAAAGTGTTAGGTTAAAAGTGTTCTTCATGAATAATTTCCTATTTTTTATTTATTTATACTGATAGCGTTATTGTATGTATTTGTAAATAAAAACAGTTTACATATTGATTTAATTTTTTGTTATATGTTTAGAAATTCTTTATGAATATGAAAAAAAACCTTGTTTTACAAGGAGGTCTAAGTCTGATAGGATAGGGTGTTTTCCATGGTGAAACCCAACAGGAAGGAGATTTTCATGGATCCTTTAAAACTTGCCCAATTAATGTGTTCTCGGCTTTGCCATGATTTAATTACGCCGGTTGGGGCAATCTCGGCGGGTCTTGAAATCATTGGGGAATCCGGCGACGACATTGATCCCGAACTCCTCTCTCTTACCGCCCATAGCGCCCAAAATGCTTCTCAGCGTTTAGTTTATTATCGGGCCGCTTTTGGCTATAACACGTCGAGTATTTTGAACTGTCTTGAAAAACTTGAGAAATTGTTGCGTGACTATTTAGAGACTTATAAGGTTAAGCTCAATTGGCATTGCAGGGTTCCTGAGGAGAAGCTAAGTGTCCTACAAGATCATGCGCGCCTTCTTGTCAATATTGTGGGTGTTATGGTGGAATGTGCACCTTATGGTGGGGATTTTAGAATTTCAATAGAGCCTTCCGCAAAAGGGGAAACGCTTTGTTTTTCTTTTGAATTGACCGGTGATTTGGTTATGTTAAAAACAGAAAAAAAGCGGGCTTTATCGGGCGAATTATCCGATCAAGAAGTCACACCCCATAACGTGCAAAGCTATTTGGCCTATTTATTGCTTGATGAAAAGCAGGCTAAGCTGACCTTTACCAACCTTTCTTCAAGTGTTCTAGGGGTTTGTTTAGAGGCCGCTCAACCGGGAGGGCAGCACTATGGCTCGCTCTTTTAACCGTGTCAACTTTTTTGGTTTTTAGCAGGCTGCCCAAACGACAAATAACTTGCATTTTAAACCCTTCTATTTCTTTCCCTCGTTGTTCATAAAGTTTGGCCAGTTTTCCTTCTTGACGAGCAATTGCTCTTTTTATGTGGTTAAACTGACTTTCATCTGCTGCTGTGTTTAAGAGCTGACGAAGCCTCGATACCTTTTCTATTTGTTCATTAACTTTTGTGTTTAGAGGTTGTGTTAAAAAGAGGGTATTAGAGTAGTTGAACACAGAAATAGAAAAGAAAGCTTCGTTTGGCTTGCCGTGCAGCTTTCCGTCACCCCATAAAACAGCAAAGGGATATTGTCTTATGATTTTAAGGGCTTTCTCGTACTCCATAGCACCGGGCGCTGCTGTTTCATATTCCGATTTTAAATAGGTAATAATTCGGGAAGCCGGAGCCGCTTCATCGCTAAGTAGACTGTCCGTTGGAGAATAGCCTGAAGAAAAGGCTTGTGTTGTGGCAATAGCTGTTAAAATTGTTAGAATTCTGCTGTATTTCATAGAAAAATGCCTTATTTTGTTTTGAATTGCGGCCATTTAAATATAATTCCCAAGACGGTAACGAACGCTAAAAGCGGAGAGTATATAACATGAGTCATAATTGCAAGGGGCGAAAGACCCGAGATAGAGCTTGCCAGCAAAAGCTGGGCGCTATAGGGCAGTAGGCCTTGAAAAGCACAGGTAAATATATCAATTAAACAAGCGCTTCGCTCCGGACTAACACCGTGCTTTTTAGCAAGCTTTTTTGCAATGCCGCCGGATAAGATAATGGCGACCGTATTATTTGCCGTACAAATATCGGCGAGGCTTGAAATGGCAGAGATGCTCATTTCACCAATGCGAGGGCTTTCTTTTTTGTGGCGTAATTTCAAGGCTATTTTTTCGATATGGTGAATAAGAAATTCAAGACCGCCTTGCTTGTTGGTCAAATAGCTGAGCCCTCCTACAAGAAGAGAGAGAATAAGGATTTCTTGCATAGAGGCAAAACCGCCGGCAATGTGTTTTGAAAATATTACAAGGGAGTAGGTGTCTGTTGTGGCGAAACCCACAAAACCTGCAACAACAATGCCGATAATAAGAACTACGAGAACGTTTAAGCCGGCAAGAGCAAGGGCAAGAATCACAAGGTAGGGGATTATTTTTACGCCGTCGTAGGCTGCAATCTCAAAATCACCTGCAGGTGTTGAAACCATATAGAAAATCAAAATAGTGATAATCATCGCCGGAATAGCAAAGGTAGCGTTTAGAATAAATTTTTCTTTGAATTTTGCCCCTTGAGTATTCACCGATGCAATGGTGGTGTCGGAAATGAGAGAAAGATTATCCCCAAACATGGCGCCGCTGACAACCGCGCCCATGCACCAGCTACAGTTCAGACCGGTTTGGGACGAGAGTCCCAAAGCAAGGGGAGCAACGGTTGCAATAACGCCCATGGATGTCCCCATGGCCGTTGCCATAAAAGCAGCGATGATGAATAAACCCGGTAACAAAAAGGAGGTAGGGAGAATAGAAAGTCCCCAATTCACAGTGGCATCAATACTGCCGATTCCTTGGGTTGCGGTCGCAAAGGCTCCGGCCAGAAGGTAAATGAGGCACATGATGATAATATTCGGATCACGAACCCCTTCCAAAAAACTATCCATACGAGCGCTCAATTTCCCGGAGCCGAGAATGAGGGCTAGGGTAATAGCAGGTAAAATCGCGACATTAGGGGAAATTTGATAAAAAGCATTAGGTATCCCTTGTAGAGAAAAATAAACACCGCTTCCTACAAAAATTGCCAGAAAAAGCAATAAAGGTAAAAGAGCTAAAGGATTTGCTTTGTCATGTGGTGGCGCTGAATAAGGTTTATCGGGCATCGCATTGGCATAATTACTTTTTTACATACCGTCATATGGTATCATTGTTAATGAGCCTTTAGAAGAGCCTTTAGATTTTGTTGAGAGGACTTAATAAGAAATCGTCTTATTCATTGGAGATTATTTTTCGGAAAAAACATCACCTGTTTCTTTTGAGCCTTTTGTTAATTCATTTGTGATAATTTTAGTTTTAAGATATATTTTACGAATCGAAAAAGACGAGCCGTTTGCGTCGTCTAAAGAATTCTTTTCCAGGAGGAAAAGTGAAAGAAAAACGACCCTTCTCCCTAGAGCTGTCTTGGGTTATTACCTATGCAGTGATTGCTTATTTGATTTCAACGGATATATATACGCCAAGCATGCCCTCTATCACGCGCTATTTTGGGGCGTCGGAAGATTTAATTCAGTTGACGATGGTCTTTTTTATGCTGGGTTCTTTGTCTTCTACACTCTGCAGCGGTGCGTTAGCAGAAAATTTCGGTAGACGGCGCATTTTCATTGGGGGTCAATTTTTGGCCGTCTTAGCAAGTCTTCTTTGTATTGTGGCGCAGGATCCTTACACATTGATCATTGCTCGTTTTCTTCAGGGACTTGGGTGTGCTGTGAGCTCGGTTATCGGTTTTAGTGCCGTGCAGGATAATTATTCTCCAAAAGAGAGTGCTAAGATTTTTAGCGTTATGGGAGCTGCCTTTGCTGTTATTCCGGCCTTAGCACCAACCCTTGGAGGACATTTGGATCAACTCTGGGGCTGGCGTTCCAACTTTATTGCGATTTTCTTCTTTTTATCTTGCTCGTGCCTTTTATCCTATTTTTTCTTTCACCTGCCTCCAAAAAACGATCAAAGGGTTCCCTCGACTGTTCGGCAAGTGTTAAAGACATATGCGTCGATTTTGAAAGATAAAAAATTCTTACGCTATGGCATGGTAAATTCTATTTTAATTTCCGGCGAGTGGTGTTACCTCACCATTCTGCCTTTTTACTTTATTCAGGTGATTGGTGTTTCCGCACCGGTTTACGGGTATTATTTAGGGGCTATGTTGGTGTGTTATGCCATCGGGAGTTATCTGGCTAATAAACTTATTGAGGCGATCGGTCATGATAAAACCCTCAAACTTGCGTTTATGATATCTATTTCGGGAGGTGTCGGCCTTATCATCACGCACTTGTTTTTTCCCAAAAGTCCGGAGGCCGTTTCAATCTGTATTGCTATTTATTTGATCGGGCAGGGGGTGTCATTTACACCGTCTATTACCAAAACCCTTGAATCATTTGATCGTATTAGAGCCTCGGCCTCATCGGTGCGAAGCAGTATGAATGCCTTGTTTGCGATGTTGGGAACGCTGGCAGCAAGCTTTTTTAATGATTTTACTCTTGTGCCGTTGGGGCTTTATATCATTCTTTTACCTTTCGCAGGGCTCTTGCTCTTTAGTTTTTTGAAGGAGCGGGATTCTTTTTAACTGCCAAAAGACCTTTGGGAAGGCGTGCTTTTTAAAGCGTCTGCGGGGCGGCGGTTTCCCGGGGTATAGCGTTTATAGTTTTCCGGCGACGAATAGCTGCTTCCCTCCTTTTTTGGCCTTTTTATAGCCGAATTCGGCTTGTCTTGTTGAGTTTTTACCCCATTTTCTTCAAGGAGGCTAGCATAAGGATTTGAAGATTTTTCATCGAGATCTGCTTTTTTCTGAGAGGTTTCTTCTTTTTGAGATTGTTTTTCAAGCTCTTTTTCAACCAAAGCGCGTTCTTCGGGCGAGAGAAGACTTGAAAGATCATCTTCATTAGAGGTTGCCGTAAGAGTGCCGGAGAAAAACAGGGAGATGCCCGTAAAAAATAACGGAAAGAATAGGTTGCTTTTTATCATGTGGTATTTCCCTGCTTTCATTTAGATTTTTCGTGTCTTTATCCTATTTGACTCTGGTCCAAGTTTGCGTCTTTGAAAAGAAGAAAACATAACCGGTGACTTCTAATATGCCTTCTTTTGTAAGCCGGATTTTGCTTTCATATGTTTTTCCCGTGCGCGGACTGTATATTGTGCCGCCCGTATAGGTGTTTGCATCTTCTTTATTAAAGCCCTTAAGCATCAAAACGCCCATAATAGGACGACTTCTTAAGGTTTCATCGGGATTTTTTTTGTCAAGCTTGGGCTTGCCTGTTTCCGGATCAAGGGGCTCTTCCAAAGCGATAATTTTACCGCAGAGTTGTTCCGCATTGTCTTCACAATTGGAAATTTGAACATGAGCCGTTCTGTTTTCATCCTCTTTTTTTTCCGTTTGCCAGACCCCTTTGATACCGGTGTCATTGGCGATATCAGGCGTCTGTGCATAAAGAGAGGTTACAAAAAGCGGAAGGGCAAGGAGGGGTATTAAAGCGGTCTTAAGATTTTTTTTCATCTGGATTTTCCCTGTTATTTTTTATAAAGACTGTTGCATTTTTGCACGTCTTTTTAAGAATTTCAAGTTTATCAAAAATTTTTCTATTTTTTTATTAAAAAGCCCGATAAGTTGGAATTGTTAATAAACAAGGAGATTATCAATGCAAAAAACAGGTTTTTTAGTTGCAACAACTGCAATTGGCCTTGTTCTCGGTCTAACTCAGGCTCAGGGAGCCGGTTTTAAGATTAATGAAACAAGAACAACTGCCAATGCTACGGCAGGTGCTGCTGCAATTGGCGGCGATGTAACCGCAATGTGGAACAATCCCGCAACAATGACATCTTTAGACGGTCATCACTTTGCCTTTAACGGTGCTTTCATTATTCCTGATACAAAATTCAAAAAAGGCAGCGGTACAAACGTCGCAACCGGTAATAATGGCGGCAACGGGGGCGAATTTGCTTTTGTACCGGCTGTTTACGGTATGTGGAGTGTTCAAGACAATATGAAGATCGGTTTGGCTTTGACCGTTCCTTTTGGTTTGGCAACGAAGTATGATAAGACTTGGGTCGGACGTTTTCACTCTGTTCATTCGGAGCTTAAAACTCTCAATATCAATCCCAATGTTGCTTATAAAATTAATGACATGTGGAGTGTCGGTTTAGGTGTTTCCTTTCAATATGCTGATGCGACATTAGAGAAAAAGATCAATAATGCATCTTTTGGTGCAGCTGGTGAGGCAAATTCAAAGGTTACCGGTGATGATTGGGGAGCAGGCTTTAACGTGGGTGTCTTGTTCGAGCCTATGAAGGGCACACGCCTTGGTTTAGCCTATCGCAGCAAAATTACCCATGGATTACGTGGTAAGATTGAAAATACAGGTCTTGCGACTGCAAACGCTGCATTTTTGACTGCATTAAATCTATCTAACGGTACAACTAAAGTTTCTGGGGATTTGACAACGCCTGAAAGCTTGGACTTCTCTGTTTCCCAAGAGTTGGGTGAAGCATGGACTCTTTTGGGGTCCGTCGTGTGGACCCGTTGGAACCGTTTTAATGAGCTTGGTTTTAAAAGGCAAGATAATGTTGCAGTTAATGGTGGAAATGTTGGCCCTGTTGAACGCCAAGGTTGGAAAAATGTGTTTATGTTCTCTCTTGGCGCCGACTGGAAATTTGCAAAGGATTGGGTGGCTCACTTTGGAGTGGCCTATGATCAATCTCCCGTTTCTAAGCAACACCGTTCACCAAGATTGCCTGGCAATGACCGTACATGGCTTGCCACAGGTCTTGATTGGTCTGTGACAGATTGGGCTAAGGTCGGCTTGTCTTATACCTATATCTTTGTGAAAGATGCCAAGATTGATATTACAAACGGTGTAAATCCTTTTGTTCCAGGTAGTGGTAACCGCCTTCAAGGTAAGTTTGAGAGCGATATTCATATCATCGGTATTAATGCAAACTTTAAGTTCTAATAATAAAAAACTCTACCTTTCCTTCTTGGGGAAAGGGAAAAACTCAAGGAGTGCGCGCAATCGCACTCCTCTTTTTATTAAGGCTTTTTGAGCTCACGGGCTATTTTGGTATTTTTTATATCTCGTTTTCTGCATATCCTTTGCACAATTTTCTATTTTAAAAAAATAGGAGGAGGGCTTTTATCTCTCGTCTTGTGCAAGGGTTGTTTTTTTTGTACACTTAAATAAGGATTTGCACCGGTGTGATTTTTTTTGGAAAAAGAACTCCGTTAAAAACAAAATAATTCAGGGAGCACATTACAATGGTTACAAAAAAAGATAAGCCTGCAAGCAAGTCTAAAACGACGGGGGCTGTGAAAAAAAAGGCGCTTCCTAAAAGTGAACCGGTAACAAAAACGGCTCCTAAAAAGAAAATATCGTCCGGCTCTTCTTCCGGTTCTAAATATCCGTGGCTCAAAAAATATCCCGAGGGAATTTCGTGGGATGCTAAAATAGAAGAATCTCCCCTTTATGAGCTTTTAGAAACTGCGGCAGCAAAGTTTCCCGACCGTTACCTTTTAGACTTCTTGGGTAAAAAATATACTTATGCTGAAATTTCTAACCTCGTTGATCGAGCCGCGAAAGGGCTGTTGGCTCAAGGTATCAAAAAAGGGACACGTCTCGGTTTGTTTTTGCCAAATTGTCCTGTCTATGTGGTTTTTTATTATGCTGCCATGAAAATTGGTGCCACTGTTGTGAATTTCTCTCCTCTTTATGCGGCCCGTGAGGTTGCGACTCAAATTGACGATTCTAATACGGAGGTGATGGTAACCTTGGACTTGGAGGCTCTTTATCCAAAAGTTTATAAAATGTTTGAGCGTACCGAGATGAAGAAGATGATCGTTTGCCCTTTAAAAGATCAACTGCCGTTTCCGAAAAATATTTTGTTTCCTTTATTGAAATCCAAAGAAATAGCAAAGCTCCATCGCCAAGACAAACGCCTTATTTTCTTTAATGATCTGATTGATAACGACGGACAAAGTAAGGCTGCAAAAATTACGCCCCGTGATGATATTGCGTTGATTCAATATACGGGCGGCACAACAGGGCTACCTAAGGGGGCTTTGTTGACTCATGCTAATGTGACGGCTAATGCGAGCCAAGCGGATATGTGGTTTTTACACGATGGGGAAAGTAAAGAAAAAGTTTTGGCAGCTTTGCCTTTATTTCATGTTTTTGCCATGACGGCTGTGATGAATTTGGCCGTTAAAATGGGCTCGGAAATTGTCATGATGTTCCCCCGTTTTAATCCCGAGGATGCCATGAAAATGATCCAAAAACACAAGATCACTTTCTTTCCGGCCGTACCGACTATTTATAATCTTATCTCAAACCATCCCGATGTTAAGAAATATGATCTTTCTTCTATTAAGGCGTGTTTGTCCGGTGGGGCTGCCTTGCCCGTTGAGGTAAAGCGTGAGTTTGAAGAGCTAACGGGATGCAAGTTAATTGAAGCTTACGGCTTAAGTGAGACGTCGCCGGCAGCGACCGCCAATCCCTTAAACGGCCTTAATAAGGAAGCCTCTATCGGTATTCCTTTCCCCGGAACAATTGTAAAAATTATGTCCCTCGAAGATCCTTTAAAGGAAATGCTTCAAGGTGAAAAGGGAGAAATTTGCATTTCGGGTCCTCAAGTGATGAAAGGGTATTGGAATCGCCCGGCGGAAACGGGGGCTTCCCTTGTCAAAGGCCTTTTCCATACGGGAGACGTCGGGTATATGGACGAGGAAGGTTATACATTTTTGGTGGATCGTATTAAGGATCTTATTATTTGTAGCGGTTATAACGTTTATCCTCGCGTTATTGAGGAGGCTATTTACCTTCATCCTGCCGTGGAAGAAACAACGGTTATCGGCGTGCCGGATAAAAAACGCGGTGAAACACCAAAGGCTTTTGTGAAGTTAAAGGCCGGACGGTCTTTGACGGCTCAGGAATTGGAAATGTTCTTAGAGGAGAAAATATCCCCTATTGAGATGCCTAAAATGATTGAATTCAGAGATGAACTTCCAAAGACAATTATCGGAAAACTTTCTAAGAAAGAGTTAGTGGCTGAAGAAAAAGCAAAGCAAGATGCTGAAAAAGAGGCTTCAAAAGCAAAAACTAAAAAGGAAAAATAGCCGAGCGCCTTTTTTGAATTTAAGGAAGCACAGTTTTATTAATATGTTTATTTAACGGGTTTATAAAGGGAGAATTTTAATGACAAAAGCTGTGATAGCAGGGTACGTTCGCACACCGTTTCACTTTGCGACAAAGGGAGATTTGAAAAAACTCCGAGCCGATGACATGGCGACCTTTGCTGTTCGTGCTTTGCTCGAGAGAGCCAAAATTAATCCCGAAGACATTGAAGATTTGATATTGGGGTGTGCTTTTCCCGAGGGAGAGCAAGGGCTTAATATGGCGCGTCTTATTGTGTTAAATGCAGGACTCCCCGATAGCATCGCGGGGGTTACTCTGAATCGTTTTTGCGGTTCTTCTATGCAGTCAATTCATACGGCAGCAGGGGCAATTGCTTGTGGTGCCGGAGAGGTTTTTATTTGTGCAGGTGTTGAATCCATGAGCCGCGTGCCTATGGGAGGATATAATCCTATGCCTAATCCCAATTTGTATGATCGTCGACCTGAGGCCTATATCGGTATGGGGGAAACGGCCGAGAACGTTGCCAATAAGTATAAAATTTCAAGGGCAGACCAAGAGGCCTTTTCTGTTAGAAGTCAGAAAAAGGCTGCGGCTGCTCAATCTGAAGGACGGTTAAAAGATGAAATCGTGCCTGTTAAGGTGCGCGGTGAAACCGTCGAACAAGACGGTTGTATTCGCCCCGACACAACCGTTGAAGGTTTGGCGACGTTAAAGCCGGCCTTTGATGAAAAAGGCTCTGTTACTGCAGGTACTTCTTCTCCCTTAACCGATGGAGCCGCTGCAACGTTAGTGTGTTCTGAAGAGTATGCCAAAGCCCACGGCCTTGAGATTTTGGCTCATATTAAATCCTTTGCCGTTGCAGGGTGTGATCCGGCCATTATGGGGATCGGTCCCGTTGCAGCAACGCGAAAAGCCTTGGAGCGCGCCGGTTTAGGCATTGACGACATTGATATCATCGAGCTTAACGAGGCATTTGCATCCCAATCCCTTGCTTGTATTCATGATCTTAAGTTAGATGAATCAAAAATTAACCTTGACGGGGGGGCATTGGCTTTGGGTCATCCTTTGGGGGCAACGGGGGCTAGAATTACCGGTAAGCTTGCAGCGCTTTTAAAGCGTGAAAATAAGAGATACGGTTTGGCAACACAGTGTATTGGCGGCGGTCAAGGTATTGCAACAATTTTAGAGAGGATGGCGTAAGCGATGACAGACATTAAATCCGTAGCTGTTTTAGGATCAGGCGTAATGGGAGCCGGTATTGCCGCGCACCTTGCCAATGCCGGTATTCCGGTGATTTTGATGGATCTTCCTCAAAAAGGCATCGGCAAAAAGAATTCTTTAGCAAAAGAGGCAATTGAGAATTTAAAAAAATCCAACCCTGCCGCTTTGATGCATAAAGACAAAGCCAAACTTATTACACCGGGGAACTTCGAAGATGACCTCGAGAAAATTAAAGAGGTAGATTGGGTGATTGAGGTTGTGATTGAGCGCCTTGATATAAAGCAAGATCTTTATTCTAAGATTGAAAAGGTAAGGGGGGCTCATACGGTTGTCTCCTCTAATACGTCTACGATTCCTTTGGAAAAACTGACGCAAGGGCGAAGTGCCGATTTTAAAAAACACTTTTTAATTACGCACTTCTTTAATCCTCCTCGTTATATGCGCTTGCTCGAGCTTGTTAAGGGGCCTGAAACGTCCCCTGAAATTGCGACCCGTATTGCTGATTTTTGCGACCGCCACTTGGGCAAGGACATTGTGGAATGTCATGATAGCCCCGGCTTTATTGCCAACCGCATTGGAACTTATTGGTTGCAAACCGCGCTCTTAGAGGCCGTTGAGAAAGACATGAGCGTTGAAGAGGTTGATAAACTTTTCGGAGCCCCTATGGGGGTTCCGAAAACCGGTGTGTTTGCTCTGATGGATTTGGTCGGTCTTGATTTAATGCCGTTAATCGGTCAAAGCATGAAGGCGGCTTTGCCTGCAACGGATGCCTATGTGCAAAGCTATGCCGAGCCTGAAGTTGTGACAAAAATGATTGCCGACGGCTATACGGGGCGTAAAGGAAAAGGGGGATTTTATCGTCTGAACAAAGAGGACGGTAAGAAAGTTAAAGAGGCTGTTAACCTTAAAACCGGTGAGTATGCACCGGCAACTAAGAAGGTTAATTTGCCCTGCTTGTCTGTTTCTCGTCAAGGTTTGAATAAGATGTTGGCCTATGGAGATCGCGGTGGCGATTATGCATGGTCGGTTTTGTCTAAGGTTTTGTATTATGCGGCGTCTCTTGTGCCGGAAATTGCCGATAACTTATATGCCGTAGATCAGGCGATGAAAACCGGTTATAACTGGAAATACGGCCCTTTTGAATTGATTGATCGTGTGGGGGCAAAGTGGTTTGCCGATAAGTTGACAGCCGAAAATCGTCCGGTGCCCGAACTTGTAAAAAAAGTAGGCGGGGGTACGTTCTTTCGTGTTCACGAGCAAAAGAAACAATACTTTACTTTGACGGGCGATTATGTTGATGCGCCTCGTCGTGAGGGTGTTTTGTTGTTGAGTGATATTAAGTTGGCAACGAAGCCGGTGTCAAAGAACGGATCGGCAGCCCTTTGGGATATTGGAGATGGGGTTTTGTGTCTCGAATTTACCAGCAAACAAAATTCGATTGATTTTGATATCATCCAAATGATGGAAAAGGCCATAGACCTTTGTGAAGGGTCTTCTTATAAGGCTCTTGTGATTCATAATGAAGGCACAAATTTTTCTGTTGGAGCCAATATCGGCCTTGCCCTTTTTGCAGCTAACGTTGCAATGTGGGAGCTCATTGCCCAATTGGTAGAAAAAGGCCAAAGCGTTTATCAGCGGTTGAAATACTCAAATTTTCCTGTCGTTGCGGCGCCGACGGGTATGGCTCTTGGCGGCGGATGTGAGGTTTTGCTTCATTCAAATGCGGTACAAGCCCATGGCGAAAGCTATGTCGGTTTGGTTGAAGTCGGGGTTGGCCTTGTTCCTGCTTGGGGAGGATGTAAGGAAATGTTACGCCGTTGGCTTTCTGAGGCAGGACGCTTTGGGGGCAGTATGGTTGCCGTTGGAAAGGTTTTTGAAATTATAGGGACGGCTCAAGTTGCAAAATCGGCTTATGAAGCTCTCGAGATGAAATACTTTGACAAAGAACACACGGCAATTACCATGAATAAAGATCGGCTGTTGGCCGATGCGAAGGCCAAAGCTTTATCTATGGTTGAGGGCTTCAAAGCCCCTGAAAAAGTTGAACTTTCCTTGCCGGGCGGGACGGCCAAGGTTGCCATGTCTATGGCCGTTAAAGGCTTTGTCAAAGCCGGAAAAGCTTCACCCTATGATGAAGAAATCGCTAAAAGGCTCGCTGTGATTTTAAGCGGGGGAGATACGGATCCGACGGATACGGAAGACGAGGATTATATTCTTGAGCTTGAGCGTACGGCGTTCATGACATTAATCAGAGACCCTCGTACACTTGCACGTATGGAAAGTATTTTAGTAACCGGAAAACCTTTAAGGAATTAAATAAATGCCACAGTATAAAGCCCCCGTTCGCGATATAAGTTTTGTCCTTCGTGAGATGTTTAATTTTGCCGAAATTCGAGCCCTTCCCGGATACTCTGACGTGGGAGACGATCTCATTGATGCGGTTCTTCAAGAGGGTGCGCGCTTTTGTGAAAATGAGCTCTTTCCTCTAAATCGGAGCGGTGATGAGGAAGGATGTACTTGGACGAATAGAGAGGTAAAAACCCCTAAAGGGTTTAAAGAAGCTTATGCAAAATTTGCAGAAGGCGGATGGGTTTCTTTGGCGTGTGATCCGGAATACGGGGGGCAAGGGTTACCGGAATCCATCGAATATATGATGGAGGAAATGGTTTGTGCGGCTAATGTGTCCTTTAGCCTTTATCCGGGTCTAACGAGGGGAGCTTATACGTCTTTGCACAGCCATGCCGACGAAGAGTTGAAACGGAAATATCTTCCTAAACTGGTTGAAGGGGTTTGGACGGGAACTATGAATTTAACCGAACCCCATTGCGGAACGGATTTAGGGTTGTTGCGTACAAAAGCCGTTCCTCAAGAGGACGGAAGCTACAAAATCTCCGGCAGCAAAATTTTTATTTCTTCCGGTGAACATGATCTGTCTGAAAATATTATCCACCTTGTGTTAGCGAGAACACCCGATGCCCCTGCCGGCGTTAAGGGGATTAGCTTGTTTGTCGTCCCAAAATTCTTGGTAAAAGATGACGGCTCTCTTGGCGAGCGTAACGGTGTTTACTGCTCGGCCATCGAGCATAAAATGGGCATTAAGGCCTCATCGACCTGTTCTATGGAATATGAAAATGCAGCGGGTTGGCTGGTCGGAGAGCTCAACGAAGGTCTTCCTCATATGTTTACCATGATGAATAATGAACGCCTTGGGGTCGGTATACAGGGGCTTGGGGTAGCCGACCTAGCTTATCAAAATGCCCTTGCTTATGCCCGTGATCGTTTGCAAGGCCGTTCTCTTTCCGGGGCAAAGCAACCGGATAAACCTGCAGATTCTCTTATGGTGCATCCTGATATTCGTCGGATGTTACTGACGATGAAGGCCTATAATGAGGGTTGCCGTATGCTTTCCGGTTGGGTGGCTCATGAATTTGATATTGCCCATAAAATTGAGGATAAAGAAGAACGCCAACGGGCCGACGATTTTGTCCAAATTATGACGCCGGTTGTCAAAGCCTTCTTTACGGATTGTGCTTTTGAAGTCACCAACCATGCAGTTCAAGTGCACGGCGGATTCGGTTACATCAGAGAATATGGCGTTGAGCAATATGTGAGAGATTGCCGAATTGCCCAAATTTATGAAGGCACCAACGGGATTCAAGCCCTAGATTTGGTAGGCCGTAAGATGAGCTCCTATATGGGGCGTTATATGCGGACGTTCTTTCATCCTGTTCAGGAATTTATAGATGACCATCAAGACGATGAGGAATTGGCAGAGTTTATTTTACCCCTTGCCAAAGCGTTCGGACGCTTGCAACGGGCAGCCGTTACCATTGCTCAAAAGGGGATGGCTAATCCGGAAGAAGCAGGAGCAGCTGCTACGGATTTCTTATCTTTGTTCGGTCATACGGCGCTTGCTTATTTATGGACAAAAGCGGTTATCTTGTCGAAGAAAAAGGTCGACGGGAAGGATGCTTTGTTTTATGAAAGCAAAATCGAGACCGCTCGTTTTTACATGCAGAAATTATTGCCGCGCACGTCAGGTTTATTCTCCAATATCATGGCAGGGTCAAAAAGCCTTATGTCTTTGGAAGATGAAGCTTTTGGCCCTTTTGATTTTGCGGGTTTTAGCAGAGCCATGGAAAGAGCGTCATAATGTCTAAGAGCCTTTACGTGAGGTTTTTTGATCATTTTTTGATAGAGTAGGAACCAATATGAATTTAATTTTTAGGCTTATTCGTATTATTATTCATGCTCTTTATCGTCACAAATTACATTTTCTGGATACCGGAATTGTAACTTTTAGGGTGTTGCCTTTTGATCTTGATATTAATCGTCATATGACCAACTCTCGTTACCTGAGTATGATGGATTTAGGTCGGACGGATTTATTAATTCGAACAGGCCTGGCGCAACTCACATGGAAAAAAAAGTGGGGGAGCGTTTTAGGAGCTGCAACTATTCGCTGGCGCCGAGGTCTTGAGCTTTTTCAAAAATTTGAAATTCATACCCGGGTGATCGGGTGGGATGAAAAATGGTTTTATTTAGATCAGAAAGTTTTAACACAGGATCATGTTATTGCCCATGCTATTGTAAAAGCAATATTTGTAAATCGGAAAGGATCAATTCCTGCAGGAAAACTTGTTGATCTATTGGGAAAAAGGGGAGAGCATACCCCCTCACCGGAATTGCCCGATGCTGTAAAGCACTGGAAAGCTTCAGAAGATGCGATGCGTGAAGACGGGTACGCTTTTGCAAAAATGCACTTTAAAAATGAATAGGAGTAATACAAAATGAATACCTTAAAGAACAAAGTCATTTTTATCACCGGAGGCTCTCGAGGTATCGGAGAGGCCATTGCTATGCGTGCAGCTCGAGACGGCGCTAAAATTGCTATTGCTTCAAAAACAACGGAAGCCCACCCTAAATTACCGGGAACCATTTATAGTGTTGCAAAATCAATTCGTGAAGCAGGGGGGGAAGCTCTTCCCGTTCAAATGGATTTACGTGACGATGAAGCCCTGCAAGCTGCGGTTCAAAAAACCGTTGATACCTACGGGGGTATTGATATTTTAATTAATAATGCCAGCGCCATTCAATTAACGGGGACATTACAAACGCCAATGAAGCGTTTTGACCTGATGTTTAATGTGAATGTGCGGGGTACTTTTGCCGCCTCTCAAGCTTGTATTCCTCATCTTTTAAAATCTAAGAATCCTCATATCCTTACCCTCTCCCCCCCCCTGAATATGGATCCTAAGTGGTTTGAGGATCATTGTGCCTATACCATGTCAAAGTACGGTATGAGCATGTGTGTTTTAGGCATGTCGGAAGAGTTTAAAGATAAAGGCCTTGCCGTAAACGCCTTGTGGCCTAAGACAACCATTGCAACGGCTGCCGTGAATATGTTAGGGGGACAAGCCTTGATGCAATCCTCACGAAAGCCCGAGATTGTTGCCGATGCCGCCCATTGGATTTTAACCCGACGTAGTGCTAAATGCACAGGCAATTTTTTTATTGATGAGGAGGTTCTCCAAGAAGCAACTCCCGATATAGATTTAGCGCCTTATGCTGTTTCGCCTGATAAACCTCTTGTGCCGGACTTCTTTTTATAGTGTTAAAAGAGGCTCTTGGTTATGCGAGGAGATCTTCATATTAGACGTGCTTCCCAAGATGATTTAGAGGCAATCCTCATGTTAATTCTTCAAGATACCTTGGCACAGGAGAGAGAAGCTCCATTACAGGAAGGGATTTTAGAGCCGTGTTATAGGGAGGCTTTTCATAAAATTGATACCGATAAAAATCAATATCTAATGGTTGCGGAGCATGAGAAAGAGGTGGTTGGAACGTGTCATTTAACATTGATACCCTCGCTTACCTTTAAAGGAAGTACAAGATTGCAAATTGAAGCCGTGCGTGTTTCTGAAAAACACAGAGGAAAAAAAGTCGGGGCAAGAATGATAGAGGCTGCCCTTGAGTACGCCAAAATTCACGGGGTTTTTCTTGTACAATTAACAACCGACAAACAACGCACGAAAGCGATAAAATTTTATGAAAAACAAGGTTTTAAAGCGACTCATGACGGGATGAAGCTTTATCTGTATTAGGATCGAGCTTGTTTTTGCGGAACCCTTATAAAGAGATGAAATAAATAAGGGTCTAGACCCTAAATAATATAATGAAAGGAAAAGCATGCGTATTTTTGCTTCTTTATTTTTAGGATTCTTGTTTTCGAATTCTTTTTCCAACGGATGCTGTTTTTGTTGTGGAGAGGGGACATCTGATGATGACTCACAAGAGGAATATTACATAGTTAACCGGAGCGAAGGCGCTGTCCGAAAGATATCGACGAGAACACTTTTGCCCCCTTCAACTGAAACTCCTATCCTTTACGGCACGATTTCAGCACAACAGACTGTTCAAGAGATAAGTCCTTTTGGTGAAACTATAGGGGGTGAGCAAGGTTTTTTTGTTTGTGCAGAGAATGCGCATCGTTTTGAGAGTTGGGGGCCGCACCCGGATGACGTAGTGGCGGAACCTTTAAAGGACGATAGTATTTTAGCCCCTCATAATGCGCCGAGGAATGAAGAGGCTTCATATCCAAATCAGTTGCCTGTTGTCTTTCGCACAGAGTGCTCTCTTAACAAGAAACCTTGGTATACGCGTCTTGCACATTCCCTTGTAAATTCCGGTTGAGGCAAAAACCTTAGGGGCTCTAAGGGCGAATCATGATGCAAGAGGCTTGATTGCCAAATGTAGGCTCTCCGGTATGAAAAGAGCGTCGGCAGCTAAAGAAAAGATTGGCATTTTTGTAGGTATCTTGAGCAAGGGTAAGGACTGTTTTCAGCCTTTGATCTGTTAATTTTTGTTTAACGAATCCTTCAAGATCAAAAAAGAATTTCTCTTTTTTATTCCCTTGTTTAAAAAAGGTCGACCATGCGTGATTTTTTATCACAAAATTCCGGTAGAAATCCTCATCTACTTCATAAGACTCTTGAGCAATAGAAGGGCCAATTAGGGCCGTAATGCTCATTCTCTTAGCCCCCTGTTGCAGCATTAAAGTTATCGTATTCTCAATAATGCCCGAAAGAGCCCCTTTCCACCCACCGTGGAGAGCGGCAACCAAAGGCGCTGTCGGATCATAAAGGAGGATAGGAACGCAATCGGCCGTTTGCACACCCATAATGAGGCCTTGCACGTTTGTGATCAGGGCATCGGCCTTAGGGGGAGTCTTAAAGTCATAGGGTTTGTCTATAAAAAGAGCTGTATTGCCATGAACCTGCTCGGCAAAACAAAGAGAGGTAAGGGGTTGTTGAAAGTAACGGGCAATTTTCTCACGGTTCGCAACAACGGTTTCTCGGTAATCTCCTTTTGATAGTCCTACGTTGAGCGTACTAAATAGACCGGTACTATTACCTCCTTGGCGTGTGAAAAAACCATGATCGAGGTTTGAAGGGAAAGAAGGAATTTGTAAGGGTTTTAAGGGGAGAGTCATAAAATCCTATAAGTTAAAAATGGTGGCAAATCCCGTAATAGCGTAAAAGAGAAAGAGAAAAACCCCAACAAATAACAGGCTGTCAAGGCGATCAATTAAACCACCGTGACCGGGTAGTATTTTACCGGAATCTTTAATGTTGAAATAACGTTTTACGCGAGATTCAAATAAATCTCCCAGCTGCCCCAATATACTGCAAAGTATTAAGAAAGCAACCATAGGCCAGTTAAACCTTTCGTATAAATACGCAGATATAATAAGCGCCGTAGTTGAGGCGCTTAACGTGCCGCCAATAGCACCGGACCATGTCTTATTGGGGCTGATGCGGGGGGCAATCCTAGGCCCGCCGATAATTTTTCCGGCAAAGTAGGCTCCTATATCAGTACTCCAAATAAGCAATAGGAGGCTAATGCCTAAAAGGGAGGAATATTCGTAGAGTTGGTAAAAACCAAAAACCCCAAGAACAAAGTAAAGGGCTCCCGACAAAAGCCATGTAATTCGAATATTGTGGGGTTTATCGGATTTAAAGATTATCATTCCCCATTCAATAAGAATAAGGAAGGTAAGAAAAGAAATGAAGAATCCAATGTAAGCTGACTCGGAAACAAGGATCCAAAGGGATAAACCGCCCAATAGAAGGGCTGTGATCACACGACGAAAGAAGTTGGCCGTAAAGAAGGCTTGTCCTAAAGTTTCTTTATTAATTTTATTAACTTGTTTTTCCATCAGCGGGACTTTTTTTTATTATTAATTCGTTATCAGTGTAAAGGTTATGCCGATATTTGTCCAAAGTTTCGTCCGCAATTTTGAAATTTTTGAATACTGTTGCAAAAATCCTGCTTTTGGAAGTCAGGCCAGTTCTTTTCAAGGAAGATAAATTCCGTAAATGTGCACTGCCACATCATATAGTTACTTAAACGAACAACACCGCTGGTGCGAATTAAGAGATCCGGATCAGGAATGCCGGCGGTCATGGTATGAGCCGTTAACAGGTTTTCTGTAATTTCTTCAGGGGCAACCATACCGGCTTGAACTTTTCGAGCAATGGCTTTTGCGGCTTCAACAATATCTGTTCGACCGTCATAATTAAAATTAATTAACAAAGTCAATTTAGTATTGGGAGCTGTCAGTTGTTCTGCATGGTCAATCATGGCCAGTAAATCAGCGGGGAGATTAGCTCGGGATCCCACAACCTTAAGACGGATACCGCGTTCATGGAATTCAACGAGGTCTTTATTCAACGTACGGCGGAGAATATTCATTAAGCCTTTGATTTCCGTTTCGGGGCGCTTCCAATTTGCCGTGGAAAAAGCCCAAGCGCTTAGATAAGGGATCCCGACTTCCAAGGCAAAGGCAATGGCTTCTTTTAAGGCTTCAACCCCTTTTTGATGACCGAAAAGGCGAGGCATTCCCCGAGACCTTGCCCAACGTCCGTTTCCGTCCATAATGACGGCAACGTGCTCGGGGAGATTTCCGAGATCAATTTGCGTACCCCATTGGGCGGCTTCGGGTGATAAAGGAGTCCTTTCAGTAAAACGCATGGGGTTTTTCCTTTTAAAGAGCTGTCTTCTAAATGTCATCCGTTTAAACGAGAGCTATGTCCGGCGCATCGGCCGCTTTCATGCCGACAACGTGATAGCCGCAATCGACATGGTGGTTTTCACCGGTTACGCCTGAGGATAGGTCGCTTAACAAATAAAGTCCTGCTTTACCGACCTCTTCAAGATCAATATTACGCTTTAAGGGCGCATTGTGCTCGTTCCATTTTAAGATATATCTGAAGTCTCCGATGCCGGAAGCGGCAAGGGTTTTGACGGGACCTGCAGAAAGGGCGTTAACACGAATTTGATCGCCGCCAAGATCAACAGCAAGATAACGCACACTGGCTTCAAGGGCTGCCTTTGCCGGCCCCATCACATTGTAATGAGGCATGACTTTCTCCGATCCGTAATAAGTCAGGGTCAGGATACTTCCGCCTTTTGTCATGAGGGGCGCAGCTTCTCGTGCAACGGCTGTTAAGCTGTAGCATGAGATATCCATGGTCATGAGGAAATTCTCGCGACTTGTTTCCAAATATTTCCCTTTGAGCTCATTTTTATCGGAAAAGCCGATGGCATGCACAACGAAATCAATGGTTCCCCATGTCTTTTTTAAGGCGTTAAAAACTTCTTTTATTTCTGCATCATCGGATACATTGCAGGGGAGAATAACTGTAGAGCCAATGGACTCTGCTAAAGGCACAACACGTTTTTTCAAGGCATCCCCAAGGTAGGTGAAGGCAATTTCAGCACCTTGTTCGTGAAGTTGTCGGGCAATACTCCAAGCAAGGGAGCGATCATTGGCCACACCCATGATAATACCACGTTTACCAACCATTAATTTTGTCATTGTCATGTCCTTGTTGACTGTGGAAATCGTTCTATAAACGTTTTAGACGTTTTAGACGTAAAAAGCAAGATAGACTGTTTTATTAAAAGGGGTTTTTGATTTATCTTTTATTAACTTTGTCTTGCTTATATGGTGAGAATAGATCGGGAGAGCAGGAGATGAAAAAAATGTACTTATTTATGGGCCTTTTAATTGTTTTCGCAGGGTTAACGGTTCTTAAAATGCATGTTTTCCCCCCTAATAAAGCGCCGTGGATTTTGGGCATTCCTATTGCTCATCGAGGATTTTTTGATAACGATAAAAATATTCCTGAAAATTCTCTGATGGCCTTCCAAAGAGCGGCTGAAAGAGCCTATGCCATTGAGCTTGACGTACACCTTACAAAAGACCGGAAAATCATCGTCCATCATGATTTCACGTTGGAACGTCTTAGCGGTTCTAATAAACGCCTTGATGAGCTTACACTTTCAGAAATCCAAAAGCATACCTTATTAGCTACAGAAGAAGTCCCGCCTACATTGGAAGAAGTTCTGTCTCTGGTAGATGACCGCGTCCCCGTTTACGTGGAGATCAAAAGGGAAAGCTACGGAGCGGCCGGAGACCTTGAAACGGAGACCTTGAGGGTTTTGGAAAAGTATGAGGGGAGGGTTGCTATTCTTTCTTTCAATCCCCAATCTTTAGCCTTTTTTGCTCAAAATGCACCGCAATTTTATCGAGGACAAAACTATGAGCCTAGTAAAGAAAAGTTAGGGGGACAAAAGAAAATCTTGCAGGCCGTCCTATCTCAAGCTTGGCAGGCTCGGCCTCATTTTTTTGTTTATAATAGCAAGACAATGCCGGAAATACTCTTAAGGGGCTTTTCTTTTGTTCGGCATCTAATCCCTTATAATGTCAATTCTCACGAAGACTACCAATCTGTTTCTCCTTATGCGAGCAACGTTATTTTTGAGAAAATAAATTTTTAAGCTTTTCGAAAAAAAACGAGAGCAGAGTCTTATTACCCTAACTTGTAAGCACATATTTTGTTTCTGCTAAGTTACAGTGATATCTTTTTTGTTAATATTCTAGTTAACTTTTTAAGCTATAATAAAGCTATGAAATTATCTTTTTCTGCTCCTTTTCTAGTCATCTCGACCTTTGCCGGTGCTGCCGGGCAAAAGCCTGAGCCGTTGCATAAAAGTGTGGATGATATTATGCATCTTGAGTTTTCAAAAGAGTTTTGTCAGAAAATCATCACGGAGCATCGCCCTCGGAATGATGTGACATATCAAGCCGGCATCGGTGCAGAGGGTGAGCCTGTTGTGCCAGCGGATTTAAATGCTTTTAGCGTACCTATTCCTACAAAAATTGTTATTCCCGTTACGATTCATAAGCAATATAGCCTTGAAACACAATCATCGGGCACGCTCTCTGTCCCGGAAGGTAAAGTGACCCTTCCTGAAGGCAACGTAACGATTCCGCCCGGAACAGTCGCACTTCCGGAAGGTACGGTAACGCTTCCTGAAGGTAAGGTAACGATTCCCGAAGGCACGGTAACATTGCCGTCAGGGCAAATTACACAATCAGGCACGGGGGATTTGTTGCCAAAAGGGCATATAAAATCACCTTATGTTAATGAAATTCCTTTGGGTTTTGTAGAATATGAGTTAGAAAGTGGTAAAATGACTTATAACGGAAAGGCATTTTCATCGCAGCAGGAGGCGCTTTTAAGGCAAAAATGCCAAGATGTTTTGGAAAAATCGGAGAATTAGTTTGTCAGCAAAATTGCTAAAAGTTTCTTTTAAAAATAAAGACGGCCTCATATTAAGCGGTCGCCTGCATATTCCTGCAGGGCATATAAAAACCTTTGCGGTTTATGCCCACTGTTTTACCTGTTCAAAGGATATTAAAGCTGCTCGTAATATTTGCCAAGGATTATCAGAACGAGGTATTGCCGCCTTGCGCTTTGATTTTACGGGGCTTGGCGATAGCGAGGGGGATTTTGTTGAAACCAATTTCACAACCAATGTGAATGATCTTTTGTATGCTGCGGCCTTTTTAGAAAAAAATTATCAAGCGCCTGAAATTATGATAGGCCATAGCTTAGGCGGAGCGGCTGCTCTTGTTGCTGCGAGTAAATTACCCTCGATTAAAGCTGTTTCAACGGTAAATTCACCCTGTCACCCAAAGCATGTTGCTCGCCATATGGCAGGCGCTGAAGAGCAAATTTTATGGTCCGGGGAAGCAGATGTTGAAATAAGCGGACGTTCTTTCAAAATCAAGAAACACTTTTTGGATGATTTAAAATCCTATGATATGAGCGATGTTTTTAAAAAGTTGAATGCAGCGGTTTTGGTCTTTCATGCGCCCCATGATTCTACGGTGAATATTAAGAATGCGAGTTATATTTTTTCTTTGGCTCGACATCCGAAAAGTTTTATCTCACTTGATTCTGCCGATCATCTTATTATGAATAATGAAGACGCAAAATATATTGCCTCCAGTATTGCCGCTTGGGCTAGCCGTTATATCCGATTTGAGTGCAGTGAAGAAAAACGAGATGAAAAACCAGGCGATGGTGTTGTTGTGACGGAAACCGATGAGGGGCTTTATACTCAACGGGTTTATGCGGGTAATCATATTATGCGCGCCGACGAACCCCTAAGTGTTGCAGGGGGGCTCGACCTTGGCCCGTCTCCCTATGATTATTTATTGGCGGGTTTAGGTTCTTGCACCTCTATGACTCTTCGGATGTATGCTCAACATAAAGGTATCAGCCTTGATAAGGTGACCGTAGAGCTGGAACACGATCGTATTCATGCTCAAGATTGTAATGGTTGTGAAACGGAAAAAGGCATGGTTGATGTTATTCGGCGCAAGATTACCTTGGAAGGTTCGTTGACGGATCTTGAAAAGCAAGGACTCTTGAAAATTGCAGATAAATGCCCCGTGCATCGCACCCTTACCGGAGAAATTCGTATCGAGACGGAACTTAAAGCTCTCTAAAAGAAAATAGTTAATTTAAATTTTAGAAAAAAAGCCAAAAGGGTTACAGAAAAAATAAGCTCGTTTTTATGGAAAAAGCGTAAGGGGCTTTAGGCTGTAAGATGTTTTTTGTGACGTCTCTATTTTTAGAAGAGTTCCCTTAGTTTTAGTTTCTTTCGCCTTATGCTCTAATTTTTGACCGTTCTTAAGGACTTGTTTTGCCGTTAAAAAGGGGGGGAGCGCGCTCCGAGTGCTTTGATTAAAAAAGGGGGTGGCATTTTAAAAGGGGCTTCCTGCAGGAAAGTTTAAACAAGTCTTTTAAAAACCAATTTTAATCTCGGCTATCAAGATCATAAAGAGTATAGGTTTGTTATTGCCTATAGTGCGCTAACATAGTGCGCTAACTTTTTGTGACCTTAATAGAAGTATGGTTTCATAGGGCGGTGTCCAAGTCAAATTTATCTCTGTTTTTTTGTCGGTCAGGGTGTTTTCTACAGAGGAAATTTAAAGAGGTTTTTATAAAAAAAAGCGGCTTTTAAAGCCGCTTTTTAGTTGAGAAGGCCTAAGGCCGAACACTTTAAGAATGGTATTTAACTAGTATAAATTTGCGATAGCCTCTTTTGAAGTTGCTTTGGTCAAAAAGCCTTGAAGGCCTCCTTCAGCGTCTATAACGAAGCGGGGCATGCTTTTTGCCAGCTTACGCAAAGCCTTTGTATAATTTACTGAAAACCGATCGGCGATGGTCATGTCGGATTCGGTATCCTGTAGGCTAATTTCAGAGGCAGTAAGTGCAAAGATATCATGGAGGTATTTCATGCCTTCACGAAGCGCTTTATCACAAGCCGCAACCTTTTCTTCGTAGTCTTCGTCAAGAGGATTGGGAACAACAGGGATTTTGTAACCGTATTTTTCTGCCAAGACAGCGGCTGCCGGGCGAAGCATTTGCCTGTCATGATTTAGGTTAAGCGTTCTGGAATAATTTGTGGCTTGCCTAAACAGGTAGTTTGTACCGTCAAGCATATCTATGCTTATTTCAGTATAAAATTTGTTTCTGTTAACCAAGTATTCGGCAATCTCATCCGAGTTAATCGGTTGGTCGTTAATAAGCTGATAGTAATGAAGGAGATAAGCACTTAAAGGTAACTTTTTTGCAATTTCAAAAATTTCTTCATCACTTAGTTGAGTTTCTCCCGTTGTAAAGGAAGTTGCGAAAAGAAGATCCCGAGTGTTTTCAACTATGACGCGTTCTTCAGATTCTCCTGAGCTTGAGGAAGGTATTCCCTCATCTTTTTGAGGGATAATTTCAAGAGCTGTTTTAGAGCGAGAAGACTTGAGAAGTTCCACAAGGTCAGGGGTCACATATCGCCTTGACATGTCTGAAGCTTCTTCGTGGGCATCCAAGAAAGCTGCGACTGAAAAAGCTTCAAATTCGGGAGGGAGTTTTTTTGAATCACTTGTTACATTAAAATACAAAAGTGAGCTTTCCAAGATATCAATAAGGCTTTGACGGTAAGCCGAGTGAACGTCCAATGCGAACTGTGTAACCGGGGGGATCATTGCCTTAACAGAGAATTGAGCGCGCTCTTCCGTTGTTAAATCTTTAAATGTTTCCCTCAATTTACGCGTATAGAGATTGAGAATGTGATTTGCAAACTGCTCTACACTGTGATTGGCCGGGTCTATCTCCGAATGGGCAAGGTCGTGACAGAATTTCCCCCAAGGACTCATAGCAATACCATGCAGTTCGCTACCGTCGGTTGAAAGCGTAACAGGCACAGGGTGCATACCTTTATAATAGCTCAAAGCAAGGGTAAAGAAGCCAAAAATATCTTCTTTAGGTTGTGTCATTAACATAAAGAAAGGACGGCTGTGAAAGGGGCTTTTTTCCAAGAGTTTGTCCATTACATCGGTGGGGTCGGAGAAATTTCTATGGATTCTATGTGTAAAATCGCCTCGAGTATCTTCATCGCCTAAATGTTGTAAGGTCGACCAAAAACTAGTTGTAGGATCAATAAGATCAATTAATTTATAAGGGCTTGAAAAACCGGCAATTTTGAAAAAACGGCGTTCTTCTTCTGTTTTGGTCGAAGCCGCTAAGGCAGCTCGTCCAAGGAAAAACATACAATGGAGAACGGTTTGTTGTTCTTTGTCTATGATAGCTTTTTCTATGTCTGTGATTAACTTCTCAAAAATAGGATTAGAAGTTTGAGTTAAGGCTTCTGCTAATTCAACAAGTTTTTCAGGGATTGCAGGATTATATCCCATGAGAGATTTGAGGTCGTTTATATCTCTATCACGCAGCACATCCGGCCGATCTATTCCATTGAGACCGCGAAAATGGCGTGGAAAGGTTGATTCTAAGTCTAATTTCAGGTCTGAAGAGACCGAGGAAGAAGGTGTTGTGTCTTCAATAGAACTAACTTCTAAAGAGGCCATGGCATCGGGGGTTGCTGCAGCCATAAGGACGGCAAAAGAAGCAGATAATTTAAGGGCGGATATTTTTTGAATTAGGGACATTTTATAATTCTCCGAGGTTGTAACTTTTTATACTGTATGTCAAATAGTTAATGCAAGAAAAAAATATTATAAAGAGAGGTGAAGCAATTGACGAAGGAGGGATAAAGGATTATTCTCCTTTTATAAAGTTAGTGCGTTATATAAATTCGATCAGGGAATTGAAATGACAACACACAGTCCCATGGACCAGTTTAGAATACATGAGATTATTCCCTTAGAACTTATGGGAAGTAATATTTCTATTACCAATGCGACAATTTGGCTTGCTATTGTAACGGTTGCCCTCATAACCTTTCAACACTTTGCTTTGCGCAAAGCAACCCTTGTTCCCAATAAGTTGCAATTGGTTCTTGAATCTGCTTATGATTTTATTGCCGGCATGCTCGGGGACACGGTGGGTAAAGAAGGCAAAGCCTATGCGCCGTTTATATTTACCCTTTTTATGTTTATTTTATTTGCCAACCTGTTTGGGATGTTGCCTTATAGTTTTACAATCACAAGCCATTTTGCGGTGACGCTTTCTTTGGCTTTGTTATTTTTTATAACCATAACAATTATCGGTTTTGTACGCCACGGTTTGCACTTTTTTAGCCTTTTTCTGCCGGCCGGTGCCCCAAAGGTCTTGGCGCCTCTTTTAATTGTGCTGGAGCTTGTTTCTTATTTGGTCAGGCCTTTCACTCTTTCCTTGCGTCTTTTCTTAAATATGATGGCAGGGCATGTGATTCTTAAAGTCTTTGCGGGCTTTAGTGTGATGGTAGGAATGTATTTCGGTATCTTTCCTGCTTTGTTTAATGTTTTGTTTGTGGGATTTGAGTTTTTTGTCGCAGGGTTGCAGGCTTATATTTTTACAATTTTAGTCTGTATTTATCTTAACGATTCTGTAAACTTACACTAGAAAAATAATAAAATATAACGGAGAAATAAAATGGAATTAGAAGCTGCAAAAATGATTGGTGCGGGTATCGCTGTTCTTGGTGTTATCGGTGCTGCAATGGGAGTCGGGCGCGTGTTTGCCAGTTTGATTGAATCTATTGCGCGGAATCCCTCTGCAAAAAATGATATGCAAACGTTCGCGTTTGTCGGCGCGGCTCTTGCCGAAGGGCTTGGAATTTTTTCCCTTGTTATTTCCTTCATGATTTTCTTGAAGTAAGGCGCTTCTCGGCTTTTTTTCTGTCGTGATTTAACGGGTAAACGGTCTGAAACACCGATGGCTCTGTATTTATTGAGACGGAAAAATAAAAAATAAGACGAAAAAAGGAATTCTTTCTTTATGCCTCAGTTTGATCCGACGGTTTTTTCATCTCAGATTTTCTGGCTTTTCATTTTCTTTGCGATCTTGATGATTTATACGGTTTTTGTTTCCGTTCCTCGACTCAAGCAGTTGCTTGAAGAGCGCTGGCAGAAAACAGAAGGCTATCGCATTGAGGCAGAACGTTTAGAGGCGGAGAAAGACTCGACGCTTTATGAGGTTGAAAGCAGCTTAAACAGTATGCGCCGGAAAGCTCATGATATCATTGCAGCCACGCTTAATGATGTTGATAAAGATTTATCCGAACGCAAAAAATCTATGGTTACTCTTTTAAAGCATCAAGTTGAGGCGACCGAACTTGCCATTGCGGAAGAGCAAGAGCAAGCCCTTTCGGATATAAAAAAGCACACGCAGATTATCACTCACGATATTGTTAAAAAGCTTCTTCCTATGGCCGGGAAACAAGCGGAGTCTGATATCGAACGATTGTTGAATGACAAATTAAATATAAAGGTTTCCCATGGAGCTTGATGTCGGAGGTTGGGTCCTCGTTTCGTTTTTCATTTTTGTCGGGGCGGCTGCCAAACCTCTCAAGAAAGTTATTTTGGAGGCTCTTCGATCAAAATCATCCCAAATTAGCAAAGATCTAACGGAAGCGGAAGCCTTGAAAGTTGAGGCTGCTTTATTATTAGAAAAGGCAAAGCAGCGTGAGATCGAAGCACGCCAAGAAGCCTCTGATATTCTTGAGCATGCTGATAAAGAAGCCGTCCGAATTCGCGAGCAAGCCATGAGCGACATTGCCTTTTTTGTTAAGAATCAAAACACCCATTTGGAAGATCGCTTAAAGCAACTTGAATTAAATGCAGTTAAAGAAATTCACGATCATATGATTAAAATTGCCGTTGAGACGGCGCACGATGTTGTCAAAAAGACCTTAACGCCGGAAGTTGACGAGACCTTTACGGCTCATGAGATTAAAAAAGTTAAACACTTAACTTAATCTTTCTTCTTATTGTCTTGCCGGTAAATGCCCCCTTTTTTTTGTGAAGTCTCTCGGAAATTAAGGCTTTTTGTAAGGATAAGGCTCATTCAGAGGGGAGGGGTAATTTTTTCTATATTGAGATCTTTATGTTGACGCAAATTTCTGATGCCCTTTTTTGTCCTAGGCAAGGAATCGGATATGTCTAAGATTCTTTAAAAGAGTAACGGGTTCACGGCAGGTCTTAAGACGTTTTTTAGGTTAAGGAGCCTTGCAAGCAGCGGAACCTGTGTGTAATTTGTGTCGAGTTTAATTTTCTTGGTGCGGATCGTTTTTATTCTCTTCTTTTTGTTTTTCCAAGAGGGCTTTGTGCTCGTCCAAGCGATCTAAAATTTCTTTTATCCTTGCCGCTTCGACGGGATCATGCGGCAAAATTTTTGATCCTGTAGGTAAAGCTGTTGAGGTTTTTTCCTGCAGTTCTTTTTCACTTTGCGGTATTATTTGATTGGATGCAAAAGCCTGGTTTTCGAGGTCAATACCTAGAAATGCAGTCGTGATTAAGGTAAAAGAAAGACTCTTAGAAAGTGACATCATTATCTCCTAAAGTTTTTTGCTCCTTTAATTTTGTCCTTGTTAACAAAATGTAAGAGATCTTTACACAAAGTCGCCCTAATATAACTTATTTTGAAACTTTTGTGGAGAGCTATTCCTGCAAGAAAGCGTTTTAAATGAAAAAACATTGCATAAAAAGACTTTTCCTTTGGTTGATTTTGCGCTAGTGTGGGGCATCTTGTGAATAGACAATAAACCATGGTTGCCAATTCTTATAAAGTATGACAACCTGAGACATTATTATTAAAGAAAGATTAGGAAAAACCTATGAGTGATATTAAAGAACGCGTGACAAAAATTGTAATTGAGCATCTTGGTGTAGAAGCCGAAAAAGTTGTAGAAGCTGCTCATTTCATTGATGATCTTGGGGCAGATAGCCTTGATACTGTCGAGCTTGTTATGGCTTTTGAAGAAGAATTCGATGTTGAAATTCCTGAAGATGCTGCTGAAAAGATTCTCACTGTCGGTGCTGCTATTACTTACATCAAGGAACACGCTGCCTAAGGGTTTTATTAACGGACGAAAGCGTGTTTTTAATGAAACGTGTTTACAAATGAGACTAAAAATAAAGCCACTTTTTTAGGGTAGACCTTAAAATACAAGTGGCTTTTTTTATTCTTGAGGGAAACCCTATAAAAGTTGGATTGTTTGGATATGAAACGTGTAGTTGTGACGGGTATAGGCGCTGTAACTCCCCTTGCCGGAGATATTAAAAATACGTGGGAGCGATTGATCGCCGGCCAATCGGGTATCGGTTCTATTGATCATTTTGATACTTCGGATTTACCTTGTAAAATTGCCGGACTTGTTCCCCACGGAACCGGTGTCGGTGACTTTGATGATGAACACTATATGCCCAAAAAGGATCAGAGAAAAACCGATAAGTTTATCCTTTACGGCGTTGCCGCAGCCATGCAAGCCGTTGAGGATGCCGGTTGGATGCCCGAGGATGAAGCCTCAAGAGAACGCACAGGTGTTGCCATTGGCTCGGGCATCGGGGGATTACCTCGTATTTATGATACCTCTGTTGCTTTGCACGAGGGAGGCTATAAAAAAGTCTCTCCTTTCTTTATTCCTGCTGCTTTGATTAACCTTGTTGCGGGTCATGTCTCGATTAAGTACGGTTTTCAAGGCCCGAACCATGCAACGGTTACAGCGTGTTCTAGCGGTGCACACGCCATTGGAGATGCTGCTCGGATGATTCAATTGGGAGATGCGGATGTAATGGTTGCGGGCGGGGCGGAAGCTGCCGTCTGTCGCTTGGCTATGGCCGGATTTGCATCGGCTCGTGCCCTTTCTACAGCTTATAACGAGACGCCTGAAAAAGCTTCAAGGCCTTGGGATCAAGGGCGCGACGGCTTTGTTATGGGTGAAGGTTCGGGGATTGTTGTGTTGGAAGAACTGGAGCACGCTAAGAAACGAGGCGCTAGGATTTATGCGGAAGTGGTCGGATACGGCTTATCCGGTGATGCCAACCATATTACGGCTCCCCATCCCGAGGGAAAAGGCGCTTATCGCGCCATGGAAATGGCCTTGAATCGCGGCAAGGTAAATCCTGAAGACGTTGGCTATATTAATGCCCATGGAACGTCAACGCCTCTCGGAGATGAGCTTGAGCTTGGGGCAATGGGACGTTTATTCGGAAATAAGGTTTCTATTTCTTCAACAAAATCTTCCATTGGTCATTTGTTAGGTGCTGCCGGCGGGATTGAGGCCATTTTTACCATAAAAGCTCTTTCTGAAGGTATTTTACCTCCCACACTTAATTTGGAGAATCCTTCGGAGTCATGCCGTGACTTTGACCTGGTTCCGTTGGTTTCTAAAGAAAAGAAGCTTCAATATGCGTTGTCTAATTCCTTTGGTTTTGGAGGCACTAATGCTTCGCTTTTATTAAAAGCTTTTAATTAATACCATAAGTAGCTAAGGAGAAAATGACCCGTGAAAAAGGCCTTTTCTCTTTTAGCTGTTTTAATTTTTCTACTCTCTTTAGGTTTTTTCTATAAGATTTTTGTGCAGGATTATGAAGAAGAAGCTATTTATCCGTCTTCAGTAACCCTTATCATTCCTCCTAAAATGTCAGCCAAAGCTATTGGAATCCTCTTGGAAAAAGAGGGCGTAATTCCTTCAGGGAAGATTTTTTATTGGTCTGTCAGACTGCGAGGCTTCGGCAATCAGTTGCGCTCGGGTGAGTATCGTTTTCCGGAATTGCGTAGTCTTGAATCTGTCATTGAAAAGCTTTGCCGAGGGGATATTGTTTACCACCGCTTAACCCTTGCCGAAGGTTTAACGAGCAGAGAGATAAAACTTCTTTTGCAGGCAGAAGAAAAACTTCAAGGAGACGTGGCGGACACAATTCTTGAAGGCTCCTTGCTGCCTGAAACCTATACTTTTTTCAGGGGGGAAAGTCGCCAAAATATTATCTCTCAAATGCAAATTGCCCTAAGGAAAACCTTGTCCGAGTTATGGGAGCGTTATAAGGATAAAACACCTTTAAGAAGCAAGGAAGAGGTTGTCATTCTTGCAAGTATTGTTGAAAAAGAAACAGCCCTTGAAAAAGAGAGGCCTCATATTGCGGCTGTTTTTTTGAATCGTTTAAAAAAAGATATGCCTCTGCAAACGGATCCAACGGTTATTTATGCGTTTGAGCATATAGATCGTAAGCCTTTTGATCGCACATTAACACGAGACGATTTAAAGGTGGATTCCCCTTATAATACCTATTTGATTAGAGGGCTTCCGCCGACGCCTATTTGTCACCCGGGAAAAGCTTCTTTAGAAGCGGTTTTGAATCCCCTTATTAGTGAGGACTTGTTCTTTGTTGCCGATGGCACGGGGGGGCATGTTTTCTCAAAAACCTATAAAGAGCATTCTCAAAATCATAGTCAATGGCGGAAAATTAGAAAAAAGAAGCTTCATTTACCTTAAGGACAATCTATTACATGTGTGTTTCGCCTTTTTAGATATTGGAAATTATTATGCTGAAACTTATTTGTTTTTTTACTTCATTTTTTGTCGTTAATGTCTCCGATTCATACGGATCATCAATAGATTTTTCTGATTAATCCCGTAGGGTAAACCACCACCTCTGGTGGTGGTCTTTGAATTCCAAGCATTCATAAGTTACTGTCATTCGCCGTGAAGGAAAATATTGATCCCCTCTAACCCTCAGAGAATATAGATTTTTAAAGTTGAAAATTAGAGATGGCGGCTCGTTTGGCGTTCCTTAACCATGAGCCTAACCGAGAAGATTTTCACAAGGTCACTCAAGACCGAAATTAACTTGACGGTGCCATAATGACTTGTGAGATTTTTGTGAATAAAACTTGTATATTGTCATAAAATAATTTATAGCTATTATGCTTTTACTTGATCTATTTTTTGAAGGATATTGACATGAATACTAAACTAAAAATTATTTCCACCTCTTTTTTCCTGGCGTTGACCCTTGTGGTGCCCCAGGTTTCCTATGCATCTGATGTGATTGACCAAGATCCAAAACAAAGTCCACAACCTGTTTATGAGGTTGAGCCATTTTATGATGAATTCCAAGATGCTTTACCAGGTGATATTATGAAATTAATTTTTATCGAATTAAGCGAAAATGGTGTTGACCCTCGAGGCTTAGAGCTTGTTTGTAAGCATTGGCATAACTCTATGGGGTCATCTCTTTCAAAATGCAACAATCCTGAAAAAGGTGTCTTTGGTCACGCTTACACAACCAAACGAAATGACTTTTTCATGGAGGACTGCCTGCGCCGTTACTGGGGATCTCCCCTTAATGGTTTAACTTTGACGTACACAGATCCAGAGACGCAAGTGGTTAAGCACATGAAAACCTCAGGCTCTGAGCATACTTTGAAGGGTACCTTTGATTTATCTGAATGTGGTAAAACATCGAAGTATCTCCGCATCACGACCAGCGTTGAGGAATTTCTTAAGGTGGGCAATGAGAATAAAGACAGAGTTGTTGTTCTGGTAAGCACTCATGGCTTAATCAATGGCCTTCATGCCGATAAGTTTAAGGATGCCTGCGATCGTTGGAACCCCGAAGTTGCCTCCGTGGGATTGTTTTGGAGATGGGGGGATAGGGTGATTCGTACCAAGGATGATTATGGGTGTCAACTGCTACCGGCGAGTGGTATGATTAGTGAGGGTGCGATCGCGCAGTTTTTGCGCACGCACGGTCACCGTCAAATTTATGAGAATATGGTCATGGGTGGCTGTTCTGTTGCCAATATGTTTTTTGTGACGACTAGCGGTTATTATGACGCCTGGGTACGAAATTTCACATTTCATTTTTAAACTTGCTTTATTGATAGACAATGACCCACGGTATCAGTCGTGGGCACCGTCAAGTTAATTTGAGTTGAGTGCAAAGGAGCCTTTGTCCCAAATTTTAGGCGCAAAGAATTCGGCCCATGGTTAGGGAAGGCCAAACGAGCCGCCATCTCTAATTCAAATGCCTTTTTAACCCTTTGATACCTGCACTTTCGTCATTTAATTACAATCATTCATAAGTTACTGTCATTCGCCGTGAAGGAAAATATTGATCCCCTCTAACCCCCAGAGAATATAGATTTTTAAAGTTGAAAATTAGAGATGGCGGCTCGTTTGGCGTTCCTTAACCATGGGCCAAGACCGAAATTAACTTGACGGTGCCTGAGTCTTCAAATATTGATAAGCTTTTGCTAGGAATCTTTTTTCAATACGGGTTCTGTGGAAGAAACCCCAAATGTGTTTCTTTTAAGAAATTTAACCACCTTATATCCAAGCGAACGTATGAATAACTTAGATATTAACGTTGTTCTTTTGTAGAGAGTCACAGCGTTGATATTTCTGAAAAATGGCTTAAATCAACACCTCACGAGAGAAATTCACCTCAGAACTAACAGTTTTGGGGGGGGCTTCCATAGAACCCGTATTTCAGAGCCTATCACGGTTCAATACCAAAGGTAGAAAAAACTTGAATATGAAAAGAATAAAGTATATGTATTGTAATATTCTGTTAATTAAAGACGCAAGAAAGAAAAATAATGATTGTAAAATTTATAATAAATTTAATGCTAACAATGATTGTTTTTGCAACCTATGGGTTGACTAGTGAGTCAAATACTATCGGAAAATATTCTATTGGATTTGAAGAAATTCATCAAATGGGTATAAAAGGAAAGGGGCAGACTGTTATCCTCCTTGAGCCGAATTTTACATTTGAATCCAACCACCCAGCCTTTAAAAGAATAGAAGTTCAATGCATTGATGTTGGACGCCATCCGAAATGTCCGGAAGGATTTAAAGACTTATCTACCTTCCGTTACCATCAAGGCTTTAAACCTTTTGGATTAGATTTTATGAATGATCAAGATCACTGCCAGAAGGTATTGAGTGTTCTTGTTGGAATCCCATGCAACAATTATAATTATGGTGGAGGAATTGTACCTGAAGCAAAACCCATCTTAGTCAGTTGCAGCCATGCAAGCATCACTGGAAACAGATCCGGTTGGGTAAATTCTATTATAAGATGCGCGAGTTCAGCAGTCTACACTTTTGCCGAATTGAATGAATTTCTGCTTCATGAAGATCACCCGGAGATGCTTGAACAAGCCCTGACGCTCTATCCAGAAAAGAACCTATTGGCCCAAAAAATTGATGATAGTATTTTTGACGCTTTTAAAATTATATTTGATTCTCCTGGACGAGTTATTAATGCGAGTTTTGATATTCAGACTCCAATCGATTATCTGGACACTTATAAGCTAACTTCTCATTTCTTAGATTTTATAGCAGAGGGCCTAGAAAGAACAGATAAGATCTTAATTTTCTGCGCAAAGAATGAGAGTGCTGATATATCAAGTTCTATTTTTTTCAATGATATTTATAATCCATCACTTGAAGAAAACATTAATTTAGAATATCGTGAGAAAATAATTTATGAAAATAATTATATTCGCGGAAGGAGATCAATTGGTTTCCAGCAATATGCTAATCACCCAGTTCTTAAGAGTAGAGTTCGCATAGTGACGAATCTAATGCTTGCAAAATCATCTGGAAACCGCCATTTCTCTCGAACAAATGTTTCATTTAAAAATGGGAACAGTTTTGATGTGGAACTTTCTCCAACTAGCAATTATCCGGGGGATGATAAATGCCTCCAAGCAATCACTTTAACGGCTTTTGGAAGTAATTTAATGGTGGCAGCAAGTGGAGGAAAATTTATAACTGAGTCTGGTACTTCTCTTTCTGCGCCGACAGTTGTAGGGCTGATTACTTTAATGGATGAACATTATAATAAACAGGGATGCGATTACTCAGGAATTGATCTATTGAATATCCTTGATTCAAGCTGTCTTCTCCCAGCTCCAGGACTCGCAATGTATTATGGAAATGGGATCATTGATCCATTATCAGCTCTGGGAATTCAAGAATATAAGGGAAGCGAAAAGGGTGTCGAAGAAGATAATTGTATAATTTTTTAACAGAAAGATCATCATATGGTAATCTCGGCGCTGTCAAGTTAATTAATCCCGTAGGGTAAACCACCACCTCTGGTGGTGGTCTTTGAATTTGTCACAGGAAGAATTGAAAATTTTTCATGATATCCTTCCGCCCACTTCACTAACTGTAGACGGGGATATTTGCGGTGATAGGTCTTTGTCTCTGTTTTATAAGGCTCAAGTGGAAAAAGCAATTTTGAATCATCGTGCCCTCCGTCAGGCTCCCCCTGAAAAAGCTCTTCTTTTGGCGGATGCACCTTTTGAGGATGATGAGGATGCGATGACAGAGGAGCCGTTGCCTGTCATAGAGAGCCCCGCATCATCATCTTCTTCTTTATTCATATCCTTATCCGACTTATCCGCTTTATTATCCGCTTCCGACTCCGGAACCCTAAATCCTGAGAAACGGAAAAGAACTCTCACTTTCGTTGTGGAACACCCTCGAAAGAGACCGAGAGAACCGTCAGCCCGCAAGCATCTTAAAATAAAGGAGAAGCATAAAGCCTTCTTAGAGACTTTGCTAAGTCAAGCACATGAAAAAAATCATTATATTTTTCAAACAGATATCTATCTATTGTTTCAAAAAGAATTTTCAGAAGTGCCCTCAAGTACTTTAAGATTTTATATTTTTGTTGCTAAATATTCTTTGGGGTTATTGGATGCTGTCCCGACGCCTCAAGAAAACAAATTTTCCGGAGAAATTGAGGCGTTTACTTATAACTTGGTGAAAACGAACTTACTAAGCGGTAGGCGTTATAGTGTAAAAAGAACTTTTGGAATCCTTTCCGGGGAATACCCCGATGCGGTTCCGAGGACAGAAGAAAGCTTGGAGTTTTACATGAGGGCGATGAGGCAGGGATTGATTCGGCAATTTAAAAGAGAAAAAAGGAGCTTTCCTAAGAAAATATCCTTTTTAAAGTGACTTTAGAATTGACCTTTTACCCCAAATGCTTTTACTCTCACTCTAAGTGATATAAAGAAGAAAGTACCCTGATGAATTGGATTCGTAACTTCGTTAAGCCAAAGCTCAAAGCCCTTGTCAGTAAGGATGTGCCTGAAAAATTATGGGATAAATGTCCTTCTTGTGAGCAAATGATTTTTCACAGAGAATTGTCCGATGCAGATTATGTGTGCCCTCAATGTGATTACCATATGCGTATTGGACCGGTAAAGCGCCTCGAGCTCTTGTTTGACGGGGCGACTTTCGAGCGCATTCCGTTGCCGGCTGTTGTTAATGACCCCCTTAAGTTTAAAGATATTAAGCGTTATTCAGAGCGTAAAAAGGAGGCTCAAGGGAAAACAAAGGAAGAAGATGCTCTTGTGATCGGTTTTGGAAAAATTGGCGGAAAATCCGTTGTTTGCGCGGCGTTTAATTTTCAATTCATGGGAGGGTCTATGGGGCTTTCCGTTGGGGAAGGTCTTGTAAAAGCTGCCGATTATGCAAGGGAAAAAGGGGCGGCTTTGATTGTTGTGCCGGCCTCCGGTGGCGCTCGTATGCAGGAGGGAATTTTGTCTCTTATGCAAATGGCACGGTCTACGGCTGCGATTTCAAAGCTTAAAGAGAGCCGGTTGCCTTATATCGTTTTGTTAACAGATCCGACAACCGGCGGTGTAACAGCTTCTTTTGCTATGTTGGGTGATATTCATATTGCAGAACCTAAAGCGATGATCGGTTTTGCAGGACGACGTGTGATTGAGCAAACGATTAAACAAAAACTACCCGACGATTTTCAAACGGCCGAGTATCTTTTGGATCACGGAATGCTTGATCAGGTTGTTCACCGCAAGGATCTTAATAAGACCTTGGGTAATATCCTGTCCTTATTACTAAAGGGTTGAGGATATCCAAATAATAGCGATTGCGTCGATTAACAAAAGGGGAATGATGTATTTAACCGCTTTCATTTTCATGGCGCCCATAAAAAGCAAAAGTCCAAGAAGAATGGGCGCAATCACCACAAGAATGAGGAGGGTGTACCGTAACTCTCCAAAACCGATCCCTGTTTGTGCAAGAACCTCGTCCCCATTGATATAAATAAAGAAAGCCAGAATGAATAAAAACAAAGCAGCTATTATTTTTAGAAATTTCATCATTGGCTTTTTTGCCTCCTAAGTTTATATTTGTTTAATGATAGTTTCTAAAAGCATAACACCTATGGTAAATTTTCAGAAAAACAAAATTGAACGTCGCGGTTTAATGTTTGTTTTGTCTTCTCCTTCCGGAGCCGGAAAAACCACAATTTCTCGCCGCCTTTTAAAAACGGATTCTAATTTAAAAATTTCCATTTCTCACACAACCAGAAAACGTCGTCCGGGGGAAAGTTCCGGGCATGACTATCATTTTGTGGATGAGGCTTCTTTTAATGACTCGATTTCTCAGGGAACTTTCTTAGAGTGGGCAAAGGTTTTCGGTCATTATTACGGAACGCCTGCAGCGCCTGTGGAAGAAGCTCTTAGTCAGGGTTGCGACGTTTTGTTTGATATCGATTGGCAAGGGACACAGCAGCTTTCTCAGGCGGCTAGGGGGGATCTTGTTACCGTTTTCTTGTTGCCGCCTTCTTGGGGGGAGTTAGAGCGACGTCTCATCGAGCGTGCGCAAGATTCTCTAGGTATTGTACAAGAACGCATGTCCCGTGCAGCGGATGAGATAAGCCATTGGGCCGAATACGATTATGTGATTATTAACGACGGTTTGGATCATGCCTTAGAGCAGGTACGGGCTATTTTAGACGCCGAGCGTTTAAAACGAAGCCGTCAAACGGGCATGAATCGGTTTGTTAAATCTTTGTGCCAAAAGGTTTCTTAAGGCGTGTTTTTTGCGTAAAGATTTCTATATTTCTTTTGGGTCTAGACTAGCATAAACTTTTAAAATAGGTTTTAATGCTAGTATGAAAAAGGGTTTGAGTGATTATAAAATCAAAAAA
>JAACSN010000008.1 GCA_009993885.1 Alphaproteobacteria bacterium | reverse complement strand
CTTGAAAGCTTCTCGGAATCTCTTCCGAACCCCTCTCGGAGCCGCTCCCAAGCCCGTCTCCCGAACCCAGTAATAGCGTTATAGACTGACCGCTTCGAAGTGTCAACAAATAAACGCTTCTTTTTTTAAAAAAAATACTCCCGCCCTCCTCGCGCCAAAAATCACTCGGCCGAAAGCTTTTGATATACCCTATAATTCGCCATAACACGCCAAACATAGGATCTGGTTTCCGAAAAAGGAATAAGTTCTATCCACGTTAAAAGATCAATTTCTCCTAACCTTGGGTCTCCGTAGCGCTTGAGCCATTTATCCGAATAAAGGGGCCCCGCATTATAACCGGACAAGGTGATTTCCTTGTTACCTTGAAAACGTGCTAGCTTTTGCTCGAAATAAGCCGTACCCAATTTAACATTCATTTCGGGATTCCTTGTCAAATCCGCCACATCTATTTCAAAACCTAAATCCTTTGCGATGATCTGAGCCGTTTTAGGCATCAGCTGCATAAGCCCTCGTGCGCCGGCTCCACTTACGGCGTAGGGGTTAAACCCGCTCTCCTTACGGATAATGGCGTTAATTAATGCCGGATCTTGAGAAGCCTTGGTTTCCGGTAAAACGGGGTAGGTTTCTTTATAGACATAAACAACCCCCGTCAAACGAGCCATATCACAAACATATTCGGGATATTCCCGATGGCAAAAATCAAGGAAAGCTCTTTTTTCCCCGGCTCCCTTTAAAGTGTAATAAATCTTATAAAGAAAAGGAGCTATATCTTGATGAGACTCAAGGGATTTTAAGAGCCGAATATATTTTATAAAGGGATGCCGCAGAACCTTTCCACGCTCCTCCTCTTTATAGTGCAGGCGAAGGAAAGAAAGTTCTAATTCTTGAGACGTAGCCTTAAAAGCTTCTTGTCCGTAAAAGGTTTGGGGATACTCTTTTGCTTTTGCAAACCATTTTTGAGCTTGGATTCCGTCTTTTTTCTTTTCATAGGCCTTAGCCATCCAATAAGCAAAACGAGACAAAGAGCCTTCATGAGAGAGATGCTTATAAGCAGGCTCAAAATAGCGCAAGGCCAAAACAGGATCGTCTAAAAAACGCAAGGCCACAAAGCCCAAAAGATATTGGGACTCGATATAGCCTTGCCCTTTGGTTAAACCGTGACGTCCCAATACCTTAAAGACTTTTTGATAATCCTTAGTCACCAAAGCATCGCGCGCAACAATATAACGCAATCGCCAGAAACGCTCAGGCGATTGATCCAAGAGAGATTGATGTTTTTCAATAAAAGAATAGACGTGCGAAGATTCCCGACCTTGAAGATATGTAAAATAGTCTTCAATGATATCCAAGCGTCGTTGTTCATAGGTTTTTAATTTTTCATAAAGCTGCGGCGCCTCATCTCGACCTTCACAAAAGGCAAGTCGAACTTTCAGATACGAACGGATACTCGGCGCACAACGCTCAATTTGCCGCCGCACAACTTGGTACTGTTTTTTCCCGAGAAAATGCTTGAGGCGTTTCAAGTGATGCTCGTGTTTAATCAACCCTTCCCCAAGGCGTAAAAGACGCATTTCTTGCTCAAGAGTCAGGGGCATACGCTCCCATTCTCTCAAAATGACTTCTTTATAAAGGTCGCGCTTATTAAGTCGTTTAAGCGCAGCTAAATAAATTTCAAGAGCCTCAAAACTTTTGGGATGCCGAATTGAAAACCAATCCGCAACTTGCACGGGCGGTATTTCAAAAGATAAAAATTTCTCGGCTTCTTTACGTACATCCCCAATCCAAGGCCAGTGGCTATAATGCTCCGTAAACTTAGCATAATCAGAAAAAGAGAGATTTCCTTGGGCATAGCGCAATTGCTTCCACCGTGCGAGATTTTTTAAGGTAGGGCACGCCCCCCGAGCTAAATCGTAAGACTTGGCATACTGCTTTTCCTTAAAGGCCTTAGCAGCCTCGGCGCAGTTCAAAACTTCGGGGTTTTCGCTTGAGGCTTGAAATGCTATAAAAAGGGAGAGAATAAAAATATATTTTTGCATAGTTATAAGGTACTCTCCTTCCTAATGTTTGTGAATAGATTATAATAAGGATTCCAACGATGTTTAAAGGTGCTTTTACTGCCCTTGTCACCCCTTATAAAGAGGGAAAAATTGATCTCGAAGCTTTGCGTTCTCTTGTGGATTGGCAAATCAGAGAAGGCATTGACGGATTAGTTGCCTGCGGCAGCACCGGAGAGGCTTTTTTCCTCTCACACGACGAGCAAAAACAAGTTATTAAAACCGTCCTTGAGGTTGCAAATAAACGCGTCCCCGTAATTGCCGGCACCAGCGCGCTTACCCTCAATGAAACGCTCGCTCTCGCCAAACAAGCAGAAGGTATTTCCGTAGACGGATCCGGGGTTGACGGCCTTATGATTGTCACCCCGCCCTATATGAAACCCACTCAAGCGGCTCTTTACGAGTATTTCAAGGCGATCCATGACAGCACCTCAACGCCTATGATTCTTTATGACAATCCCGGACGAAGTGCTCGAGAGCTTAGCAACACAACCGTGATTGAGCTCGCAAAGTTGCCTCGCATCGTCTGTTTAAAAGATGCTACGGGAGACCTCACAAGGCCTGCGACTTTACTTGAAAAACTCCCTGCCAAATTTACTCTGTTAAGTGGCGAAGATGCAACGGCTCCGGCTTATTTTGCACAAGGGGGCGTCGGTGTTGTTTCTGTGAGCTCAAATGTCGCGCCTAACCTTGTTGCGACTCAATGGAAAGCGTGGTGTGAAGCAGACCTCAACCGCTTAAGCGAAACACGTACTCTCTTAAACCCTCTGCATCGGGCTATGTTTGTCGAATCAAATCCGGCACCGGCAAAATACGCTTTATCTCGCTTTGGTTTCTGTTTGCCGGATGTGAGGAAACCTTTAACAACCCTCACAAAACCGGCAAAAAATGTCGTCGATCAAGCCGTCACTCATGCTGCCCTTCATTACCTGTATAAACCCGCTTTAGGGACGCACCATGGCTAAGCAAAAAAGAACCGAGGGCTATATTGCAGAAAATCGCAAAGCCCGCCATGATTATACCATCGAAGATTCTTTGGAAGCCGGTATCATGTTATTGGGCTCGGAAGTAAAATCCATTCGCATGCAAGGCGGTGTGAGCCTTGTAGAGTCCCATGCCGGGGAAAAGCAAGGGGATCTCTATCTCTTTAATGCCAATATTCCGGAATATAAAATGTCGAATCAGTTCAACCATGAACCGAGACGTCCTCGAAAACTGCTTCTTAAAAAGAAAGAACTCAACAAACTGTCAGCGGCCGTCAAGCGGCAAGGTATCGCCTTGATCCCTTTGAAAATGTACTTTAACAAACGCGGACTCGTCAAACTTCTCCTTGGTATTGCGAGCGGCAAAAAGAAAGCCGATAAACGAGAAGCGGACAAACAGCGGGATTGGCAACGTCAAAAAGAACGCATCTTAAAAAATTCTTAGATCAGGACAACGGGCAATGAGAATTCTGAAAAGGATATCCGTTAATTCATAACCCTGCAAAGGAGAGCGACAGAATGGAAATAATAATCTCACATGACGGCATGAAGGCAATTTCTGAACTGGATGAAGATGAAATTAAATGGTGGCGCAAGAAAATAGGCAATGTTCGGGCACGTTACATTTTAAGTCCGAAGCTCTCAATCAGAAATTATATTGATACTATCAAGAGTGAACCTGATTATCATGAAAAACTCAGAAACACCTCGGCATTTATTCAACAAATAAGAGACGAAACTTGGAAAATTTATATTGAATCGGAATTGCTCTTTTACAAGTCTGTTATAAAAGAACTATTGGAGGAGCGCGCTCACCCTCACGATATATTAGCCACTATTATTTCTGAAGGAACACTTCAAGAGCTCAATGCTTTAAAGAATCATAAAGAGCTCCTTCATAAGGTTTCCGAGATTTTTGGAAATTTCACAGGAAGAATTTTCCCTTACTTTTTCGAGCTATCTAAGAGTGTAACCAACTCTAGACGATCTCGAGCAGGAAAAGCCTTTGAAGAAATTATCCACTCTATAATGGACGGCTATCTTTATCCCTACGATGATCAGTCAAAACTTGGAAAGAAAGTTTTCAAAGAAAAGGGATTAGGAAAAATGGTTGACGGAATATTGCCCACCATGAAAGCCTATGATACCAATCGCAGTAAATGTCTTGTTGTCACCATGAAAACATCTTTAAGGGAGCGCTGGCAGGAAGTGGTAGAGGAAATAAACAGAACAAACGTTCCCAGCATCCACCTGCTAACATTAGATGAGGGAATCAGTAGGAATCTCCTCGATACCATGCGTAATCATAACATCACTCTGGTAACTTATGAGAAAGTAAAAAAGCGTTTTGAGGGAGAGTACACGAATATTATTTCTTTCGAGACTCTTTTCAATAAAGAAATCCCGCATATTATTGAATGGTGGAAGATCACTTACCCGTGTGATTATCTAAAATAATCCTATATTGCATTTCTTAGTTTTGTAAAATTAGAACCGGTATTCTGCAGATCAAATACACTCATTATAGATGTTGCGATACTTCGGATAACAGGCACGGAAACCGAATTACCAAACTGTTTGTAAGCTTGAACATCAGAAACAGAATCAACAATAAATTCCTCAGGGAACCCTTGAAGTCTAGCACACTCCCGCGGTGTAAGTTTTCGTGGGTTTTGGTCAACATCAGACTGATCTATAAGAATTTCGCTACCATCTTTGTAGTAACGTGCACTAATAGTATTTGAGTAAGGGCTATCAGAGTTAAACAGACTGTATCCAAAACCGTTTCCTTTTTCCTTATGCTCCGCCTTTCGTCTTTTATGACCGCTCCAAAGCCTATCAGAAATTGTATATTTAGAGTTAACGGTTCTATTTTCTTCCAAAATATCACCTAGCCTTGTAGTTTTTCCGGAGGGCTCAGGCCAACGAAATGCTTGCTCTAAATTAAGGTCAGGAAAAGCCTTTTTGTCAAAACCAACTATATATATCCTTTCCCTGTTTTGAGGAACACCAAAATCACAAGCCCGCAACACCTTAAAATCCACCCAGTAATCAAGTTTTTCCTCTAGGCTCTTTCTAATTTCTTCAGAAAATTCAATCTTCTCAATTTTCTTTTTCGTGTGCTCACCGCGTAAAATAGCAAGGATGATTTTTAAGGTATTTCCTTTATCATGACCTTTTAATTGTTTCACATTCTCTAACAAAAATGCCTTTGGCCGTTTTGCGGCGAGAATACGTTGTATTTCAAAAAATAGCGTTCCTCGCGTGTCCCTAAACCCCTGTTTTAGACCTGCTTGTGAAAATGATTGGCAAGGAAATCCGGCTAAGAGAACGTCATGGTCGGGGATATCCGCAGCCTTTATTTTAGTGATATCTCCATGAGGCACTTCTCCAAAATTGGATGCGTATGATTTCTTTGCGTATTTATCCCATTCGGAGGTAAATACACATTTTCCTCCTTGCTCTTGAAAGGGTATTCTGATTCCCCCTATTCCTGCAAACAAATCTATGAATTTAAAATAAGATCCTTTTTCTTCATTCTTGAAAGGGGCTCCTGTAGGAATGGATAAAATTTCTTCCACTCTTTTCCGACTAGGAGTATGCTCCCCATTTTCCCAGCCTCGGACTGTACGCTCTCCTGTTTCATTCAGTCCTAGAAATTCAGAAAATTCCTTCTGTGTGAATCCCATTAATTGCCGTTTTTGTTTTATAAGGGACGATATACCATCACAACGTGCCTCAACCATGAAAACCATACCTTTATAGATTGAATTTACTTTTTATAGCATAGCCGTACTTAGGGAAACGGTCAATGAGCAGGGTCGAATACAGGACAGACGGTTAAGTTTCAATATGATACCCGTTTCACCTCAAAACAATATCCTCACGGCTTAACCATGAGGATATATTGATCTAAAAGTTACATACCCTTTAAAGCACATCCGTATCGATAATGGCTCCGTACTCTTGCGGGACTTTGCGCTTGGTTTTTTTACGCTCCGGATGCGTTTCTTTCATAAACCAAAGAACAAAAGCCGAAGAGATTAGGCAGATTGGAATAATCAACAGAGCAAAGCGATAGTCTCCTGTTGTATAGGCCGGGATGCCCGTATCAGCCATTTGTCCGTCCCAATGATAATCAATCAGCGCTCCGATAACGGGATGGAAAATAATACCTGTTGTCATCACGATCATATTCACAAAGGCCAGAGACAAACCGCTCATTTTCAAGGGCATAATTTCAACGATACTCGCAAAGGTAAGAACCTTTGCCGTATAAGCAAATCCGGCAATAAAAAAGAGGATATAGAGCCAACTTAAGGAAAGATCCAAGGAGAAAATAGCAAACCAAACGCTTGATGTTATAAGAGTACCAATGAGCATGGGAAGCTTTCGCTTTTTTAAAAAATCCGACAGAAATGCAAAAGCAGGACTTCCAAGGGCAGCACCGACAAACATGGCAGAAACAACAGAAGCAGCTCTTGTTTCTGTTACGCTCGCAGCATGTTCCACATAAGAAACCCCCCAAACAACACCGATGGTTGTGATAGGGATATACATAATCATACCGTAAACCGCTACGACCCACGCTTGCGGCGTCTTTAAAATTCTAAGCATATCGATGAAGGGATTTCTATTGGCGTAAAGGTCGGGGAGCTCATCATGGTGGTCAAGGTCAGGCTCATTACTGACAACAAAATAAATGATAATAGCAACGGCAATACCAATCATTGCCAGAATTTCCATAGTATGCGCCAACCCCACGTTTAGGAGGAGAACCTTTAAGGGCGCACCTCCGAGGGTTGCCCCGATCGTCCCAAAAAGCATCGTCATGGCCGTCACTTTCGCGACATGTTTGGGCTCCAGCCAAATGGTTCCAAGCTTAATGGTGCCTATGAGACCGCAGGCAGATCCTGCTCCCATGATAAAACGCGCAACTGCGGCCATAAAAGCCTCGTTTGTATGACCGAAAAGATAGCTTGCAAAAGCGCACAAAACAGCAGCGCCACAAAGAAAAAAACGAGGCCCTAAACGATCCATGGTTAAGCCGAGGGGAATCTGCATAGCCGTGTAAGACCAATAATAAACACCCATGATAGCGCCAAGGGCGGCTGCATCAATGGACAGCGTCATCATTAATTCATCATTCATCACGTTAGGTGAAACACGAATCATGAATTGGTATAAATAAAACAGCGCTCCGCAAGCCACGACCAACCAGCCGCGAATAGTTTGTTTTAAAGGGTTTGGAATTGCTTTCTCGCTATGAGAGGAGGTGCCGTCAGATTTATTTTTTACGTATGTCATAATTCCCCACGAATAGTTTGTTTTAAAGAGTGCGTGATTACTTTCTCGCTACGAGAGGAAGGGGCGTCAATCTTCTTTTCTATGTGTACCATAGGTCTACTGATACCAAATAAGAATTTCAAAATCCAGCCTATTCTTAATTCGCCCTTGTCGATTAGAATAAGCGTTGATTTTTCAAGGCAAGTTTGTTAAAGATAAAGGTCTAAGGTACATGGCTGTATATATAGGGCTGCCTAATTACCTTTTTAATAACGAAACCTCTAACGTGAAAGAGAGACAAAATGCCCAAGATGAAAACAAAAAGCAGCGTGAAAAAACGCTTCAAGCTCACCGCAACAGGCAAATTAAAAATGGCCCAAACCGGCAAGCGTCATGGAATGATTAAAAGAACCAAAAAATTCATTCGCCAAGCTCGCGGAACCACTATTATGTGTGAATCCAATGCAAAAGTGATTCGTAAATTTATGCCCTATGGCGACTAAGCCGTAACGGATACGATATTAATAAATTTATTCTTAAAGAGAGACTAATACCATGACAAGAGCTACAAGAGCCGTATCGGCACACGCCCGTCACAAAAAAATTCTAAAATTAGCAAAAGGCTATCGCGGCCGTTCAAGCACCTGTTACCGTGTTGCCAAGCAAAGCGTTGAAAAAGCTTTGCAATATGCTTATCGCGACCGTAAAGCCCGTAAACGCAATTTCCGCGCCCTCTGGATTCAACGCATTAACGCAGCGGTGCGTGAGCACGGCTTAACATACTCTGCCTTCATTAACGGCATTACAAAGTCCGGCATTGATGTCGATCGCAAAGTTATGGCTGATCTTGCCGTTCATAATCCAAGCGCTTTTAAAGCCCTTGTAGATACAGCCATGAAAGCAGTTGCCTAAATCCTTTTTTAAAAACTCTCCGTCAAAGAAAAACGCCTCCTTCTGAATTGATGGAGGCGTTTTTTTATGTCACACTTAATCCATGATATCCCCCGAACACCTTATTGCCCCCTTTGAGGGCCTCGTTAGCCCTGACTTGCAAAGCGTTCTTTTGTCATGGATAAAAAACAGAATCTTTGAACGACGTGTTTCCGCTCATACCGTTAAAAACTATCTTCACGATTTAAAGAGCTTTTTTGAATTTCAAAAAGAACACCATAGTACACCCTTAAAAATCAAAGACCTTTCCACCCTTGAACTCCAAGACTTTCGAAGTTTCTTAGCCTACCGTCTTTCAAAAGGTCTTAGTCACCGCTCTAACGCACGGGCGACCTCGGCCTTAAAGACTTTTTTTAAATACCTAAAAAAAAATCACGATATTGAGAATACAGATATTATAACGCTTCGTTCGGCAAAGTTTTTAAACAGTTTACCCCGTCCCTTAAATATTGACGAAGCCCTTGCCCTGACTTGCGACCCTTCCCTTAAAGAACAAGAGCCTTGGATTGAGGCACGCGACCAAACCCTCTTCACGCTCCTTTACGGATGCGGTCTACGGATTTCAGAGGCCTTAAACCTCTCTGTTAACGATGTTAAAAATGCCACACGTTTCTTGACGATTAGGGGAAAGGGAAACAAAGAGCGCCTTATCCCCCTTCTCCCCTTTATCACCCGAAAGATTGACGAGTATCTCGAAAAACATCCTCAGCGAAATTGTCCGAGTGCTCCTTTATTTATCGGGAAACAAGGAGGCGTTCTTAATCCGGCTGTGGCTCAACGCCAACTGAGGCATTTGCGCCTTTCCTTGGGTTTACCTGAAACGGCAACCCCCCATGCTCTGCGTCACAGTTTTGCAACCCATCTCCTCCAAAACGGCGCTGATCTCCGTTCCATTCAAGAACTCCTTGGTCACAGCTCTTTGTCCACCACACAGCGCTATACTAAGATAGATCCGGGACATTTGTCTCGTATTTATGAAAAAACGCATCCCCGTACTTAATTTTTTTACCAAATCACTTTTTTTGTTAAGGATTTAGAAATATTTCTTCTTCAGACTGAAAAATAGTTAATTGTCTTAGAGAAAAACATTTGAAGATAATTTATTTAAAATTATGTTGTTTTCGCGTGCATTTTTTTTTAAATGTTATAAGCTGAATCTAAGGTCTTTTAAAATTACTTTAAACGCATATAAAAATGGAGATAAAATATGTACAAAAAACTGATTAGCGCCGCTGCAATGACCCTTGCCCTTGTAGGCTGTGATCGTAACAACGATCCCAAGCCTATGAACGATTTCACGTTCCAAGGTACTTATGAGCCCGGTTCTTATGAAGACTTTAAACAAAATGCGGGGGATCGTGTTTTCTTTGCCCTTGCAAGTTCAAATCTTTCAAAGGATTCAAAAGCTGCATTGGACAAGCAAATCGAATGGCTAAATAAATATCCTAACACGATCTTTACGATTGAAGGCCATGCTGATGAACGCGGCACATCCGAATACAACCTTGCTCTGGGTGATCGTCGTGCGCACTCTGTTCGCCGATATATCCTTGCAAAAGACATCTCAAAAGCCCGTATCAGCACAGTAAGCTTTGGTAAAGAGCGCCCTGATGTCACAGGTCATAATGAAGCTGCTTGGTCTAAGAACCGTCGCGCAGTAACTGTGATCCATTAAGATTTTTAAAGGGTGTATTAAGATTTTTTCTTAAGGCAGCTTGAAAAATTAAAAAAGATCGACCTTTTTGGGTCGGTCTTTTTTTTGGCAAATACAGCGCTTATTCTTTGCCTTTATGCGTTGCACCTATAATTTTTTTCTCCCGTCCTAAAGGGGTATCTATCTAATTCTAAAAAATTGCTGAAAAAACAACACAGAAAATTTGCCAAATACGTTTTGCCAAGTAGATTAAAATACGATAGCTTTGATAGTATGTATAAATACGGAGCCCCCCTCAATATGTTTATAAAAACTAAACTCTCATCTCTTCTCTTAACAACCGCACTTGCAATGACACCATCTTTTGCCAATTATCCGGGGGACGATGAGCCTTTAGAGGTTGCTGCACCGACACGATCTCAAGCAGCCCCGGCTCCCAAAAAAACCTCTTCATTTGTTTTAACCCGTCTGCAACAAACCCTTGATAAACTCAAAGGTCATGAAGCCGAGTTTCAAGAAAATGAGAGGTACTTGCGAAAAGCGGGCAAGATACAATCTTCAAGAACACCTCTTGAAGGAAATCTTCGCGTTCGAGCCTTAAAAAAGAAATTTCAAGAAGACGCCAAGAAAAGCATCCAAGAAAAGCAATCCGGTCTATATGCCGCCCTTCAAGCCGAAAAGCTTGACACAGATATATCAAGTCAAGTTTGGATGTCTTTAAAGGGATATGCTTCTAAGATCGGCTACAAAGGAATATGTAACGCCTATCAAAGAGCCTATATAAACGCCATGCTCTCACTTGACCCTGTACGACAGGATCAACATAAAAAATTTGAAACTTTTGCAGAACCTTTTAACGATGTGTTGTCCTTGAAAAAAACCATGGATGATGAGGAATTTATTAATACTCAAAAGAAGATGCAAGAATGGGATCCAAGCATTGATGCCTCTAAGGTTTCAGCAGCCGGAAATGCTTTTAATGATGCTAAATCAGACTTTGCCTTTGCCCACAAAAACTTGAACGCCGACCTGCAAGATCTCATAGAAACGGCGCGTAAAAAACAACAACGCCGCGACGCTTTTTCCTCGAATAAATTCATTGATAAAGTGATGGCTCGCGGACGCAAATCCGTCCAGTCCCTCTACCGAAATCTAATAGAGACCTTTTTTGACTTTAGATTGAACGCCTAGAATCAAAAAAGACCTCTAAAACAGAGGTCTTTTTTTTAGGGAAGGAACCAACTTAGATTATGTTGAGATTTTATAAAAAGAGGGGGGAATGACATATACTCAGACTTTAAATACCTAAAAATGCGGAGATATTTGTAAATATTTTCGCGAATTTCCAAATATTTATGTGAGAAATGAAAAGCCCTCACATCGCTTTGTTGAAGGTATTTTGCGGATTGGACGAGAAGGGCTATGGCTCTAATGATTTACGCTAATATGTTGAGAGGCAATGTTCCATCCCTGTTATTCCTGCTCGTAAAAACCGCTTAAATCCTCAGCTCCATGAATCACATCTTTATAAAGAACGCCATAAAACCAAATATTTTTTCGATTCTTCAAGCGCTATCGCAGGCTTTTTGCATTTTATTGCCTCATTGCAGTTGTTAAAATAAAATCTCAACAGAAACTATATAGATGCATAAAAAAACCCTCCTTAGTCAGGAGGGTTTTGGGATTCAGAACTTAAGGCTTAAAGGTTATCTTCCACAACAGGAGGGCATCCTGTCCTTAATTGCCATTCTTGTTCTACGAAGTCTGAACGTGTGTCACGCATCATGAGTTTCGCAAAATCTTCTGCCTCACCATCGCCTAATTTTCTTACAAAGACCTCTAATGCATTCGAAGCATCATTTGCAAGATCGAAATGATCCAGAACTTGTTGAGAAAATTGAGCCGAAGCCGTGCCATAATGCAAACGAAGATTTCTAAGGAGCTCATTCACAACATTTCCTGCTTTATTTGCATCGTCAATCTCCTCTGGAGTATTGCGCGGGAGGTTTTCTTGAAGAACACCATCCTCAGAAAGAATATGAAAAAGAGCTAATGTTTCTAAGGGATGTAATGCGCTAGGGCGGTAAAAGCGCTCGTATTGCCCTGCAATGCTTTTACCAACCCCTACGGCAGCAGGAGGGGCCAACACGCCTCTGATCCATCTTAGGTCTTCCATGTTAGGGCCTTGAGCTTGATAAAGCAGTCTAATAGGGCGCTTGCTTTCATCCATGGATTCGTCAATTCTTGCTTGTGTTAAGCGTTGGAATTCAGCGGATCCGTTATAGGCCTCCCGCAAAGCTGTAAAGAGGAGTCCTGCGTTAGTTAAGAAAGGGGCGTTTTCTGCTTCAGCTTGCTCGAGTCGCATATCTGCCATAACTATGTCACAGTTTTGAAGGGTAGAAATTTCTGTAGGCGTTCTTCTTTCAAAAGGTGATATGTTGAGGTATTCTGAAAGCCTTTCAGGATAAGATCCTACGATATTCGTTAATCCTCTAAGAGAATCTTCAAGATCTGTAAAAATAGCCGGAATCGTATGAAGCTGTCTATCCATAGTATCTTCTATAACGCGTTTATTTTCTGTGAGTTGATCTGTTAGCCTATATAGTTGCATAATGTTACCATTTACAATTCTTAGCAGATTTTCGATTCCGCCTTTGGTCGTTTCAATGCGAACTCTCATGTCACTGCCTGAACCTTGCAAAAATAACTTTAAGCGAGCTTCTTGAATATCTTTGGGTGTTTTTAAGCCGAGGCCTGTTGCTAAAACGGGGACCATAAGCAAACTTTCAGGGGCAGCTAATAGAGGGGCTAAGTCAGCTTGAAGACCAATGAGTATCTCTCTTAAGTTTTCAGCAGAAATCCCAGATAAATCGCCTTCCGCTAAATGGGGTGTGAGGTCATAGCCGTCAAGTGTTGCACCTAAATTTCTAACAGAATTAAGGGGATCCATAGTTACAATATCTTGTAAACGCTCAAATTCATCCCTAATAAAGTTTAATTCATCAGTATGCACCGCTTCAAGTGGAAATTCTATACGAGGAATGTTTCTGCGAGGGTTACCGCGATTACGAATCTCGGCAAATAGTCCATCCATTGGATTCAGCGCAGGAACGGGGTTAGCGCCAACATTTCCCCCTATAGGAAAATTCATAGGTGGTGGTGGTGGTGGTGGTGGTGGTGCCAATCCGGGTAGTCTGGGAATATTCCCTCCACCCAGAACAACAGGCGCATTAACAATGGGTGCATCATCAACAAGTGCATCAATAGCGCGTTGTTCACGCTCTTCTCTTCTTTGTCTTAAAATTGCCATTGGATCAAATTCGCCACCATTAATCTGGATTTCTTCTACTTCTGCGTGAGCATCTATAGGAGCGACATTTCTATTTCCGAAGGCGTTTATTTCACCAAGAAGATTGCGCTGCAGATCACGAACCTCAGGCGATATCATAGGTCCTTGTCGATTACCTTCGCCTTGTAACCTCTGCATTCTGTCTCTAACTTGCTCGTTGGTTTCTTGATCAATTTGATCAAAACGCCTTTGTAAGTCTTCTAATTCTAGTTTTTCTTCCTGTTTCAGTCCATCGGGATCGTGCTCATTAATTGCTTTTAAAAAATTTAAGCGATTTCTATCAGCGCGCGCAGAGTGTTCCTCAGCTTCTCTTTTTAACAATTCATTTTCTGCCCTTAGTTCAGAGGTTTCTTGTCGTTGTTCGGGGCTACCAGGTCCAGAAAGCGAGGCGTGGTAATCAGCAATAGCTTTATTGTAGTCGTGTCCGGCATCAGCAAGCATTTGAGCCGTGAGCGGTATGCCATTTTTGTTAGCTTTTTTTGATAGAAGCGTATCAAGCTTAGTGATATTGCTGGCAAGGCCCTCATTTATGAAAAGAGCACTTAATGCTATTAAAGAAACCCTTGTTATATATTTATTCATATCCCCATTCCTTTTTTCAAAAGTAGATGTATAATGTCTTATATAGTACATATATGAATTAATGACAAAATGTCAAGTTTTTTCAGTTTCAAGAGGATCAGAGGTATGGCCAAGAAGACACTGCTTTTATTAATTATCTGTTCTAGTTTTATGACAGTTGCTAATGCCAACTGGCGTTTCTATGGGTCTCTGGGAGCCGGATTTCATGTGAGACAAGATACCTTTCAATCTCTATTTTCTTTGGATGGTGTAGATGATACAAAGAAGGACAAAAAGACGTTTAAAAGAATTGGGTTTGTCTCAGAATATGCACTTGGAACGCAAAAGAATTTTAACGCTTGGGGATTGGCGACGGAAGTTTTCTTTAATTACAATAATTCTGAACGCTCACACGAGTTATCAGAGGCTATCTTTATAGCCGGCGTCCTAAACCAAACACCAATAATTAAAACAAACCAAAAGAAAAGTTTCGGGATTAGAGGTCTTGTGCAGTTACCTGTGTCTACCTGCTGGACTCTTATGGCTGGTGCAGATTTATTGTGGACTCATTTTAATATTGATCTACAAACTCTTTCTTCAACAGGAGATGACACGCTTTCAGGCCATAAAAAAGAATACACCCCCGGTATTGCACCCACCATCGGTGCTGAATTTAAAATGAACGAAACATTGTCGATTCGTGGAACCTACGCTTATCAAATTCATCGTAATATTAAAATAAGGAATTTTGTCCAGTCTTCCTCACCTGATATAAATGCTGCGGAGACATATATATATAAAGCAACTTTAAAACCTCGCGCTCACGTACTCAAGCTTAACCTTGTTATTTATATCTAAACGGGACACGGTCATATATGGATCACTCCGTATTGCAGGTTAAAATTTGATTCCACCTTTAGGTCATTTTTTTCAGTTATATAATCAAGTAAGGAAGAGGCCTTGCAACCTCTTCCCTCTCCTAAGAATTAACGCGCCACTTTCACCGCACTCAGCTCAAACCTTTATAAAGCAGTTTGAGTCTTCCCGATCATAGCGCTTAACTTGTTCTATTCCGTTTTCAATTAATCTTTGATTTACTAGAGGCTGATAGCAATCAGTCAATTCAATACAGTCCCATAGTTTTTAAGAATTCGGTCTATGGTTGTATTGAATTAACGATAGACCGCGGACGCAAATCCGTCCGGTCCCTCTACCGAAATCTAATAGAGACCTTCTTTGACTTTAGATTGAACGCCTAGAATCAAAAAAGACCTCTAAAACAGAGGTCTTTTTTTAGGGAAATAATTAACAGCTATTTCTAGAAAAAATAGGCAATTTTAAGCGATAAAACACCATGGCAGGGTTGAATGGTTTTTGCAACTTCCCTGGAACGCACAACGATAGCTCCTAAGAAATCTTGATCGCTAATATTGATCACCTGCCTACTTTTTGTGCTGCGATAAAGAGTGTGGATATAGTCAACACTTACCGTCGTATTTTGCGTCACGGGAAATTCGGCACCTCCGCCAAAAGAAAATCCTAAGGAGCCTTTACTTACATCAAAAGACCCCACAGGGTTGCCGTCAAAAAGCTGTTTTGTTTTGTGGCTCCACCTTGCATAAGCCGGCCCCATAACACCGTAAAACATCATCGTATCCCACGGCCGGTATCCTATTTTCACAAGGCTCGAGACATAGGATTTTAACTTAAATTCGCCCACAACGGAATAACGCCCCCTTAAAAAAAAGTGAGAGCTATCTTTTGTATCAGAGTAATGCCAACTCGTAATAAGCCCAAGGTACCATTGCCGACCTATAAAAGCACCAAATTCAATGAAGGGTGCTATTTGAAGATTGCGTTGCATATGGTGAGAGTGATTAAAATTTGCCTGGCCATAGGGCGTAAAATCTTGTTTTAGCCGGGCAGATAAGGTGGTGTATTCACCGGAGACACCCCCGCCGATACGAAAGAATTTCCCCTCTTCTGAGGGCGTTTTAGAAGACTGTTCTTGTCCTTCTGCCCCATCGCCCGTTGCTAAAAACAAAGCGCTTAAAACCATAAAAAAAACAGTCTTTTGTGAAAATAATTTAACTAAAATAGAGAATTTCATAGGTGTCACTTTTTTAATTGAGGGAAAAGAAAGAAGGCGCTTTCATCACAAAAGCACCTTCAAAAGAATAACCTTAAAAGAGGTCGTCCTCGACATCATCAGCTCTCGCTGTTTGACCTTCCGAATGTGTTGCAGTTGACGCTCTTGCAACTTCCGAAGCCTTTCTTTCAAGGATCTCTTCCATTTCTTTAATGGTTCGTTCTTTTGCCTCTAAAAGCTGCTGCAACCTATTTTTTTCCAGCTCACTTCTCAAGAAAGCAATTTCTTTATCTGACGCTTCTTTTTGCAAGCGTTCCACATTTCGAAGACGACTCTCTTTAACGCTTTCAAGTTCTTCTTGAGTTTTCTCAAGGGAGCCTTCTTTTTCTAAAAGAAGCTGCTGTTGCACTGCATAAGATTCTTTTTGCTCCGCCAATTCGGCTTCTTTTATTGAAAGAATGCGGCTTTGTCGTTCCAACTCTTCTACGGTTTGTTCTCCTCTTTCCGTTGCAAGACGTAGAGCTTCTTTCTCCGTATCAAGACGTTCTTGAGCGCGTTCATGTGCCTCTGTTTCTTGGTCAAGAGTTTCCCGTAGTTGAGAAATTTGGACGGCCAAAACCTCTGATTGCTCACGTAAGGCGCTTGCTTCGGCTTCCGAGGTAGCTTGAATTGTCTGAATTCTACCCTCAAGCGCTTCTTTTTCACCATTAAGAGCTTGAGCTCTTTCTCGGCTTTCTCTTAAGTGAGCCTCCAACACTTCTTTTTCTTGGGTAAGATCGGAAATTCTTAATCTTGCTTCCTCAACTTCTCGCGAGAGACTCTCGCTACGAAGACGACTTTCTTCCGCCATCTCTCTCATACGAGCAAGTCTTTCTTCTTCTGCCTCTAATTGAGCTTGAAGATGCGCTGCGTTTTCTCTTGCTTCTGCCTCAATAAGGCGTTTTGCACGACTTTTTGAAATTTCTGCTTTTGCATGTTGCTCTCCCGTAAAAGGAGAAGAAACAGCTGTATGTCGTTGAAGAACAGAATGATAGTTCGGTGTTCCTTCAAGAGGACGTTCTGCAAAAGTTTGACGAAGACGTATGGGGGTACGAGGATCCTCCTGCTGATCGGATGCCATGGCTTGCAAAGCCGCAAAAGAAGTTGCCATCAAGGTTAAGGCGAGTATTTTTTTCATTTTATTTTCCTTAAGAGGGGTTAGAGTTAAAACTTAAGATTGATATTTAAGATAAAGGTATGTGCCAAGGAATGTAAGACCTGCCCCCACAACGACACCGACGGAGGTATAAAATATCTTGGTGTAAAACGGTGTGACACACCTTTTTGATCCGTCAGGGTCGTTAAGAAGGGGACTGTTCTCGGTTGCGCTTTGACTTTCAAGATCAATAAAAACGTCACCTTCATTGCCGCCAACAGGAACTTGATTTTGCAGCCTTGCCTCCGCACTCTCATATGCTTCTGTTTTTTCTTGTAAAAGACGGCTTAAGTTATCGCTACGAGCCTGTTCTCTTTCCAATGCGCTCGTTATCCTTTTCAAAAAATCCTTTAGATCGGCATGTTCTCCGATAAGGGCTGTGTGCTCGTCATAGAGTTCTTTTAAATAGGCGACAACGATCTTTTGTTGTTGCCAACCCAATTGAGCTTCCCCTCTTACAAACTCGAGGAATTTATCCCCTTCTCTGTCTAATACAACTTGATAAGCCGCCTCGTCTCCCAAAATCTTAAGAGCCTTAAGAACCGGACGAAAAGCCTCACGTGCCTCCTCACGCTTACCTTCCCATTTCTCTAAGCTCACTTTGGCCTGACGTTGAGGAGCTCCCTCCTCACTTTCTTCAGCAAAACTTGCCTGTGCCATTGTGCTCATTGCGAGCAAAAGGAAGATTAAAAGGAAGCTTTGTTTTTTTTGCATCTGCAAGGTTAGGAATCTTATCATTATTAAATTTTATGCCAAAATGTCATCTTCATAACGATAGATATATGAATTTAAAGAATAATTCAATATGAGTTTTTGATAAATTTTAAATTAATTACATAAAACTTTAGTAATTAAAATTTATATAAAATTTATTACAGTCAAATCAGGATCGGATAGAGGATATAAATCGTCGAAAAAGGCCGCTTAAAAAGCCATTTAAGACTTAAAGCCATTTATGTTCATGGGTTTCTTGTTTCATATAGTGAAGAAATGTTTGAATGCGTTTTGATTTTTCAAGACGTTTTGGATAAACACAAAAGGAATCTACAGCAGGCCCTTTAAGCTCGGGCAAAACAGGCACAAGACGGTTTTTGCGTAAAAGAATATTTTCCTGTGCAAGGGTCACAATGCCATGACCCGCTTCCGCTGCATAATATAAATTATTCACCGTCAAATAAGGCTCATGCTGTTCCCCCTTGGGCATTCCAAGACCCAAATGCCAATTAATATTCAACATAGGGTGATCATGGTCTCCATAGGAAATAAGCTGATGGTCTTTTAAGTCTTCAACGGTTTTGGGCGTTCCGTGCTGCAATAAATATTCCGGACTTGCAAACAAAGAAAGATTAAGAGTTAGTAATTTCTCGCCCAACACCTCTGCATCTTCCGGAATAAAAGGCAGTAAAGCAATATCAGCTTCACTTCGTGAAAAATCGGGCACACCGTCAAAACTTTTGATACTCAATCTAATAGCCGGATTATCATCAAGAAAAGGCTTAATGAGCTTAATAATGATAGTTCCGATCCAACCCGACGGTGTTGTAATCTTAATAAGCCCTTCAGGCTTTTCACTATCTAAGGTAATAGCAGATTTAATCCCTTCAAGCTCTTTGAAAACGGTGTGACACGTCTCGAGGAGTTTCTCTCCTTCCGGTGTTAAGGTCATGCCCTTCGGGTGGCGCACAAAAAGCTTTACCTTTAGCCAATATTCCAAATCCGAAATATGACGACTGATGGCTGAAGGACTTAGATGCAAGCCGCAATTGGTAAAGCTCTTGGCCATTCCGGCATGGTGAAAGATACGTAATTTATCCAGATTCAAAGTCCTAACTCCATATGATTATTTTCACTTTACACAATATATATAAAAAAACCCTTAAGGAAAGTCAAAAAATAGGAAAAAACCTATAAATCCCTTGTTCTTAAAGAAATGAAGAGACATAATAAGAACCATATTAAAAAAGGAAATACGTTCTTCCCTATGACCTTAACCGTCTTTGACTTTTCCTCTCTGGAACAACACTTCCCCCCCAGAAAAATCTTAACGCGCAAAATCGCTTTAGAGCCTCTCCTGCATTTTTTAAAGGAAGTCGGCGACCCGCAAAAGCATCTTCCCCCAACCGTCCATGTTGCAGGAACCAACGGCAAAGGCTCAACCGTTGCCATGTTACGTGCCGTCTACCAAGCCCAAGGATATAAAGTGCACGTCGTGACCTCACCGCACCTTTATGACATTACCGAGCGCCTTGTTCTGTCTAATAATCAAGTCACCCGGAAGGCTCTGTGGAACGCCCTTAAAGAACATGAGTCCCTTGCTCAAAAACATAACTTGAGTTGGTATGAGCTACTCATTGGTGTTTCCTTTATCTTAGCCTCACAAACACCGGCCGATGTTATGCTTCTTGAAGTCGGCCTTGGAGGTGAATTCGATGCGACGAATGTCATTGATACCCCTGCTCTTTCCCTTATCACGCCTATTTCTTCAGACCACCATGATTTTCTGGGGAATGATTTGGAAACCATTGCACAAGCCAAAGCCGGCATTATAAAAAAGGGTTGCCTTTGTTTGTCCTCTCCTCAAATACCGGTCGTAAAAACCGTTTTGGAAAAAACCGCTCGGAAACTCAACAGTCCTTTTTACTGCGTTTCCTTAGATAAAAAAACGGCGGCCAAACCTAACCTTTTAGGAGACCATCAACGGGACAATGCTCAATTAGTCCTAAAAGCCGTGTCGCTTTTGCAAAACAAGTTACCGGTGGATCAAGAAGCCGTTGAAAACGGTCTGCAAAACATTGTCTGGCCCGGTCGATTGGAACGCTTAAACCAAAAAGAAGGCGTCAATTTGTGGTTTGATGTGGCTCATAATCCTGCCTCTGCCCAAGCTGTTCATGATTTTTTTATCCGACGTTCCGGAGAAAAGTGCCTGCTGTTTGCTTTATTAAAAAGCAAGGATGCCAAGGAAACTTTAAAACCTTTGGTACAAAGTTTTAAGACCCTTATTTTCTTCACGCCAAAGGTTGCCGACGGTTATCATTCTGCAGCGGTACTTGCCGACATAAGTCAAGAACTTGGCAAAGAAAGCAATGTAGATATGTCTCTCAAAGATGCCTTAAAGAAAGCTTTACTTCTCAACCCCAGTGACATCCTCATCGCAGGATCTCACTATTTCTCGGCAGAACTCAAAGATTTAAAATAATGTGCCTCAACTTACTCGTCAAGAAACAAGTCTTCCCAAAGGTCTGTTAAGGGGGAGCCTTCCGTAAGCTGATCTTTTACACGGTAAAAGACATAAAGGTCGGCAAAACTTAGATAAAAAGGATTGTGCGATAATGCTTTTACACCTCGGCAAAGATCAGAAGACCAAATGTGCGGCTCGTGATGACAAGCCTTTTTCCACTTCAAACCTTCATCATCAAGGGATTTTGCTTCCTCATCTTCAGCAATATCTTTTAAGCCCTTTTTTCCGCCCCTATGGGTAATTTTATAAGAAATACCCTGATCCTTATTACGCTGAAATTCTTGAGCTAACATTATCAAACAAGGAGGCGTTTGCCACCGGGGCTGCCCCTCACTTTCTTCACTCACTATTTCTCCGAGGGGAAAAGCCGTCGAATTTGCGTCAAAACCAATAAAAAAAAGGGAAAAAAGCATAAAATAAGGTAAACGAAAAGAATCTGTCATATCAAAAGAGCTCCAAATATTATTTTTAGCTTTAGCAGATTTTGGCAAAAATCACTATAAAATTATTTTTGCTTCAATTTTTTTCCTAAAAACAGGCTTCTGCCCGAAAATACGGCGATGTTTCTTGCAATTAATCTTTTCTTTACGTATAGTGCACTATCATTAATCACCGATATATTTTATAGAAAAGCACTTTCACATGACATCCCTAAGAAACATTGCCATTATTGCCCACGTCGACCATGGAAAAACAACCCTTGTGGACGGACTTTTCCAGCAAAGCGGCATGTACCGTGACAACCAAGCTGTACAAACCCGTGCCATGGACTCCAACGATTTAGAGAAAGAACGGGGCATTACAATCCTTGCAAAATGTACCTCCATTGTCTGGCACGATCAGCGCATTAACATTGTTGACACTCCCGGACACGCGGACTTTGGGGGCGAAGTCGAACGCATTTTAACGATGGTAGATACGGTTTTATTGCTCGTGGATGCCGCCGAAGGGCCCATGCCCCAAACTAAATTCGTGCTAAGTAAGGCTCTAAATTTGGGCTTAAAACCCATTGTCGTTATTAACAAAGCAGATAAGCCCGATGCCCGTGCCGATTGGGTTCTTGATGAGATTTTTGATCTTTTCGTCAGCCTCCAAGCCAACGACGAACAGCTTGATTTTCCCGTAATTTATGCGTCTGCTAAAGAAGGCTGGGCCGTTAACGAGCTCTCCGAACCCCGTGAAACCTTAGAGCCCCTTTTTAACGCTATCATAAAGCATGCGCCCGAGCCTAATTGCGATAAGAATGCTCCTTTTTCAATGCTCGTTACGATGCTCGACGTTGACCCGTATTTAGGCCGTATGCTTACAGGACGGGTACTCAGCGGTATTGCAAAATTAAATATGCCCGTTCACGCCTTGGATCTTGACGGTAAGGTTGTCGAGACGGCTCGCCTTGCTAAGTTACAGGCTTTCCGCGGTCTCAAGCGCGAGCCCGTCGATTTTGTTGAGGCCGGTGACATCGTGGCCATTGCAGGCCTTGAAGAGGCTACCGTTGCGAATACTATTTGCGATCCTGAAATAAAAACACCCATAAAGGCTCAACCCATTGATCCCCCGACCCTTTCTATGACCTTTTCTATTAACGACTCTCCTTTAGCCGGTCGGGATGGAAAAAAAGTCACAAGCCGTTTGATTCGTGATCGCCTTATGAAAGAAAACGAAAGCAATGTGTCTATTCAAGTTACACCGACAGAAGATAATGATTCTTTTGAGGTTGCCGGTCGCGGAGAACTACAATTAGGTGTTTTGATCGAGAATATGCGCCGCGAGGGCTTTGAACTTTCCGTAAGCCGTCCTCGTGTTGTTTATCGCACCGATGAAAACGGCAAGCGCCTTGAACCCGTTGAAGAAGTCGTTATTGATGTCGATGAGGAATTTTCAGGAGCCGTGATGGAAGGCCTTGGCCTGCGACGCGCAGAAATGACCGACATGGCACCGGCCATAGGCGGCAAAACACGTATTAAATTCTTAGCCCCTTCACGCGGCCTTATCGGCTATCAAAGCCAATTTATGACGGAAACACGAGGCACCGGTGTGATGACACGCTTGTTTAACTCTTACGTTCCCTTCAAAGGCCCCATTGAAAAACACCGTAGCGGTGTCTTGATCTCAACGGGGCTGGGACAAGCTGTTGCTTATGCCCTCTTTAACCTTGAAGACCGTGGATTTTTCTTTATTGAAAGCGGCGCCGACGTATACGAAGGCATGATCATCGGTGAGCATAACAAAAGCAACGACTTGGTCGTGAATCCTCTAAAAGGGAAACAACTTACCAACGTCCGAGCTTCCGGTAAGGACGATGCCATTCGTCTCTCAACACCTAGGAAACTCACCCTTGAGCAAGCCTTGACCTATATCGAAGACGATGAGTTGGTTGAAGTAACCCCCAACTCCCTACGCTTGCGCAAACGTCACCTTGACCCCAATGTCCGTAAAAGAGAAAGCCGCAAAGAGGAATCCTAGTCGATAGAGGAAAAATATGATTGATATTGCAGGGTACATTCTCGCAGCTTTTATGGGGTTGACCTTAGGCATGATCGGCGGTGGCGGATCTATTCTAACGGTTCCCATATTCGTTTATGTCCTTAGCATTAACCCTGTAAAATCAACAAGTTATTCTCTTCTTGTGGTGGGCGCTGCCGCTCTTTTCGGAGCTCTACGCTATCATTTTGAAAACTTAGTTAACTATAGAGCCGCAGCAATCTTCGGCCTTCCTTCCTTAGTTTCGGTCTACTTAACAAGGCGCTACCTCATGCCGGCGCTTCCCGAAGAGATTCTTGTTATTAACGGCTTTCTTATTACCAAAGCCATTTTTATTATGGTGCTTTTTGCCTCTCTTATGGTAACCACGGCTTATTTTATGATTCGCTCCAACGGCAAGCCAACGCCCCCTCGCAACCCTCATTTAACCCTTCGAAATTTGCTTATCGTGGCCGTAGAAGGAAGCATGGTTGGGATTGTCACAGGTATTGTCGGCGCAGGAGGCGGATTTTTAATTGTGCCTGCCCTTGTGCTCTTAGTCGGCTTATCTATGAAAGAAGCCGTTGCAACGTCCTTATTGATCATTGCCCTTAAATCCCTTGCAGGCGTTATAGGGGATCTTCAAGCACACGTCACTTTCGATTGGGTTCTCTTGGGCTATTTTTTGGGCTTTACCCTAGGGGGTATGTTTTTAGGAACTCATCTTGCTCACCGCGTTTCCGACGGCAAACTCAAAAAAACATTCGGTTGGTTTGTGCTTATTTTAGGGGTAATGATGCTCTGCGGACAAATCAGTCAGATATAGCACAAACTTGCATACCTCTTTTCACGGCAGGGCGTGCAAGGCAGGACTCAAGCCAACGGGAAACGTTTTTAAATTCTTGCAGGTTGAGATGATCCTCGGCCTTATAATAAACACGTAAACAATCAACCCATGGGAAAATCGCCATATCGGCAACGGTGTACTCGGAACCGACAATATAGGTTTTGCTTTCCAGTTGCTTATCTAACACGGTCAATAACCTCCGCGTTTCTGTTGTATAGCGGTTTATAGGATAGGGGTGGTCACATTTATCTTTGGCATAGCGGTAAAAATGCCCGAACTGACCAAACATCGGGCCTACCCCGGCCATCTGAAAGAAGAGCCACTGGAGAGTCTGACACCGTAACCTTGGATCCCGCGGTAAAAACTTGCCTGTTTTCTCAGCCAAATAAAGCAAGATAGCGCCCGACTCCATGATACTTAGAGGATTCCCGTCGGGGCCATAGGGGTCGACAAGCACAGGGATTTTAGAGTTAGGATTGAGAGCCACAAAGCTTTCTTCAAACTGTTCTCCTTTTGTAATATCGACGGTATGAGCGTCATAGGGTAAACCCGTTTCTTCCAACGCAACGCTTACTTTTTGGCCGTTGGGAGTATTTAAAGAATAAAGCTGTATTTTTTTTCAAGCATCATGAACAGCTCCTAAGAAACACCACAAGCTTTGCAAATGGCATCATAAGCTTTTAAAGATCCCGCCAAAGAATAAGTATCTTTTGTTGTCGTGCCTCGAGCAGATTTGCCTTCAACGATCATTTCGGAACCCGTTTTCGTAATTTGATCAGTCATCATATTATCGGTTTTGGCATCGGCGCACCAAGCAACTTCCCCTTCCGTGAAGAGGTTTACAACCTTATTACCCTTGCGAGATTTAACGGTTACCTTAACTTCATCTCCTTTTCCAAAAGAATACCCTGCATGAAGGCTTAAAACATTTTTACTGTTTATTTTCGGTCGGTGGGTCACAACCGCGTACACATTGCCGCGCTTTGTATATTTTCCTTCACTCTTTTTAGCAAGGCTTACCATGTAACACACATCTCCTTTTTTATAGGCATGCCAAGAACCGAACTTTCCAAGAGTCTTGGGGGTTTGCGCAAGGACAAGTGTCGGAGCAATCACAAGGGCAATAAAACAAGAAAAAGAAAAACGAGAAAGGGTCATGGAAAAGAGCTCCTGAACAGTGAATTTTATGTACATCATTTTATAACATGAAAGAAGCTTTTTTGTCATTTCATTTTTAGTTACTTATCCAACTTAACTAAACATTAATAAATATAGGTGTAAGGTTAAAGTGCTAGGGGGATTTATTAAATAAATTCAAAGTATAGGAGTTTTGAAATGATTCGTAATATTACAGCCATATCAATAGCAAGTTTATTTTTACTGGCATCAGCGTCTGCACAAATCGTAACAGCAATTCCAACCGTCGACGAGCTAAAGGATCCTTACAACTCAACCTACGGTTTGCACTTAGAGAGAGTTGATATCCGTCAAAAAGCTTTACGCAAACAAGGAATAGCAAATGACATCTCAACAAAAATTGTTTTATTCAGGGTACAGAAGGCACTTCTGAAAGAACTGATTGAGGAAAAGCTTGCCCTTATCGAGAACATTAATAAAAAAGAAGGAAAAACAAGTCCTAGAAAAAGCACAAGGGACAAAATTAAAGCCGAAATTGCCGCTTTAAAGCAAAAGAAAAACGATATTGATGTAAAAATTACAACCTATAGAGAAGTACAACGTAAAGCAGGAAAACTCATTATGGAGACATTCGGGCTTACCTCAACACAACTTGCAAACATCCCGCCAAAAGCAAAAAGCGCGGAAAACTAAGAAAAGACCGGCAAAAAATCGTCGTTGCGGGTGCTTCGCGTAACGACAAACCCGATCGTCTATAAAAGCCTCATAGAGGGGCTTTTATAGAACCTACCTCCCACCTTAAAACTATGTTAAACTGTTTTTAAAACAAAAAGCAAGACATAGACAACTCTATGATAGCTCTTCAACCCATCTTTTTTACCATCGGTTTTTTCTTAACCGCCCTTGCCGGAATGATGATTATTCCAACGGTTACCGATTGGGTGCAAGGAGACTATAATTGGCGCCCCTTTGCTATTTCGGCACTCATGACAGGATTCATCGGCCTGCTTATGACTTTTTCCAATCGTCCCTCCGGCCCGACGACGTTAACCATTCGAGAAACGTTTATTCTAACGGCTTCAACATGGCTTGTTGTCTCACTTTTTGCTGCAATCCCCTTTATTCTAACAAACACAACGGGCTCTAACACGGATTCCTTTTTTGAGGCTATTTCCGGACTAACAACAACAGGTTCAACGGTCATCAAGGGGCTTGATTTTACCTCCCACGGTATCTTGTTATGGCGCGCCCTTTTACAATGGTTCGGCGGTATCGGAATTATCGTTATGGCCTTTACGGTTATGCCGCTTTTGAAAATCGGGGGCATGCAACTTTTTCGAAGCGAGTTTTCCGACCGCTCGGAAAAAGTTATGCCGAGGGTTTCCCAAATTGCTTCGGCTATTGTTCTAACTTACTTATTTTTAACCATGCTTTGCATCGGCCTTTTATACGCAGCCGGCATGACTTTTCTGGAAGCCGTTTGCCATGGATTCAGCACCCTTTCAACGGGTGGTTTTTCTACATCCGATGCGTCGGTTGCTTATTTTAACAGTCCTCTTATCGAATGGATTATCATTGTTTTTATGTTTATCGGCGCCACGACTTTTGTATTATTTGTTAAAATGATCCAAGGACGCCCCCAAGCCATTTGGCAAGATAACCAAGCCCGCCTTTTCATTAAAGTACTCATTGGGTGCGTTACCGTCATGACCCTTTGGCGTATTTCCAAAGATATTCCAGCAAGCCAAGCTCTTCGGGAATCAGCCTTTAACATCCTTTCCATTATTACGACAACAGGTTTTACAACGGCAGATTTCACCTTTTGGGGAACTTTTCCCACCATGTTCTTTTTCATCTTAATGATGGTCGGCGGCTGTACGGGGTCAACCTCGGGAAGCATTAAAATTCTACGTTATCAAATTATGTTTGCTGTGGCGAAATCTCATATTTATCAAATACGACGCCCCCACAGAATTTTCCCCCCAACTTACGAGAATAAACCCATCCCCGATGCCGTTTCTATCTCCGTCTTTACTTTTTTTGCTCTTTACGTTGCCAGTTTCGGATTATTGATCATGGGTCTTGGTCTCTATGACCTTGATTTCTCGACGACTCTTTCGGCTGCAGCAACTGCTTTAAATAATGTTGGGCCCGGATTGGGATCCACCATCGGCCCCAGCGGCACATTTACGTCTCTCCCCGACGGTGCAAAATGGATGCTCATGGCGGCTATGCTTCTCGGTCGCCTTGAATACATTACCTTTCTCATTCTTTTTGTCCCAAGTTTTTGGAGGGATTAACAGGTTTCTCAATACCCCTTGCAAAGTCTCTTTGAAGGTATTAAAAATTGAGGATGATAAAAAAGAGCCGCCCCCTTACCAAAAAGCCTAATACCGTCAGCAAAGACCTTGTCATCTTAGGCTTGATCATCAGCTTGTTCTTCGGGATTTTCTTAGGCACACGCCCCCTCTCCGTTCCCGATGAAGGGCGTTACACGGAAATTCCCCGCGAAATGGTTGAGACCGGGGACTTTGTCACACCTCGCCTGAACGGCGTGAAATACTTTGAAAAGCCGCCTTTGGTTTATTGGCTCGCGGCAGCATCCGTTAAAGCCTTTGGCATCAACGAGTGGGCGTTGCGGTTTTGGCCGGCTATTTTTGCGCTCTTTGGTTGCCTTGCCACCTACCTGTTTGGCCGGCGTTTTTATAGCCGACAAACCGGTATTGCTGCCTCTCTGATTCTGGCAAGCAGTTTACTTTATTATGCCCACAGCCGAATTTTAATCTTGGATATGCCTGTTTCTGTCCTTTTAACAGGAGCCTTATTTAGCTTTTTCGCAGCCGTATTTGAGAAAAATAAAAATCGAAAGCGGCTGCTGCTCGCCGGTTTTTTTACCTTCTCTGCAGGCGCTTTGATGACCAAGGGCTTGTTAGGAATTGTTCTTCCGGGGGGCATTATTCTCTTGTGGTCTCTTTTTTATAAACGCTATGATGCCTTAAAACTCGCCTTTAACCCGTGGGGGATTTTGCTCTTTCTAGGCCTTGCCCTGCCCTGGCATATTCTAGCTTCTCTTCGCAATCCCGAGTTTTTTGATTTCTATATTATCCACGAACAAATTTTGAGATTTCTCACAACGGTTCATAAGCGCTCGCAACCCTTTTGGTTCTTTATTCCTATTATTTTTCTAGGCCTTTTTCCATGGATTGCGTTCTTGCACAAAGCCCTTGTTGATACTTATAACATCCTCAAAACTAAAGCTGAAACCCATCTAACAGATGCTTTTCTCGTCATCTGGATTGTGTTTATTTTTCTGTTCTTTTCAGCCTCCAGCTCAAAATTGATCCCTTATATTGTACCGGTATTCCCTGCTTTTGCTTTACTCCTTGGACGAACCGTTTCAAAAGCTTGGTTAAACAATGATTTTACTCCTTACACCTTAAGCATCGGAATTTTCCAAGGCCTCGCATCGCTCCTCATTATTGCCGCTCCTATTGCCCTGTATGTTGAAAAAAAACTCGATAACCTCCTCATTACCCCCTATGCGGCTGCAACCGTAGCAATTCTTTTTATCGGCCTTGTGCTCACCTTTATTTACCGGAGAAAAAATAATATAAGGGCTCTCCTTTTAACCGTCGGTCTCTCTTCTGCCCTGATGTATATTCCCCTGAACAAGGCGTGGGTTCATCTTGAGGGGCGCTCTATTTATCCGCTGGCGCAGGAACTCAAGAGCCGCCTTCAAAAAGAAGATCTGGTAATATCATGGCACCGTTATTATCAGGATCTGTCGCCTTATATTGAGCGCATTACCTATGTCGTGGATTACTTAACGGAAATGTCCTTTGGTGCCGGCGTTGAAGATGTAAGCGGATGGATGTTGAACGAAGAAGGCTTTAAAGAGATTATCAACTCCGGAAAATCTTTTTATATTGTGACTCGAGCCGCTTTTGTAGAAGATATGCAGAACCGTCACCCCGACCTAAAGAATTTGCAAATTATCGCTCGATCCGGTAAGGATATTTTACTAACAAACAAGTGAGTTTTTCACAATGAGTGCCGGTATAACCTTTCTTCCCCTGATTCTATTTGCCGTTCTCTTGAACACGGCAGCTCAAATTGTCCTAAAAATGGGTATGAAAGCAATCGGTCACTTTGAATTCACCGTCCACAATATTGTTCCTATCCTTTTAAAAATGGCACAGACCCCCTATATCTTGGGAGGGATTTTTTTATATGTCTTTTCCCTTGGAGCTTGGCTTTTAACTTTGTCACGGGTTGAGGTGAGTTTTGCCTATCCCTTAACATCCCTCGGATACGTTTTCACTGCGCTTGTCGGGTACTATGTTTTACAAGAAAACATAGGCCTTATGCGCATTGCAGGTATTTTTGTTATTATGATTGGAGTTTATCTTGTCACACGCAGCACCTAATAAAGGAACGCCTTTTTTTAAAGAGGAAGAATTCCTGCCTTTTACAATTCCTTGCATTGATGAGGATGTAATCAATAGCGCCGTTGAGTGCCTGAAATCCGGCTGGATTGCAACAGGTCCAAGGGTTCAAAAATTTGAGCAAGACCTCTGTGACTATCTCGCTTGCCCCCATGCCATTACTGTGAACTCGGCAACATCCGGCCTTCACCTTGCCCTTTTAGCCTGTGGCATCGGTGCTAACGGTGGCGGAACAAGTCGGGACGAGGTTATCACAACACCGATGACCTTTGTCTCAACGGTCAATAGCATCGTCCATGCGGGCGCTACGCCTGTCTTTGTTGATGTCGAACCCAATACTTATAATATGGATATTAGCAAACTCGAAGCGGCGATCACGCCCGACACAAAAGCCGTCATGCCGGTACATTTCACGGGGATGAGCGTTGATCTTGATCCTCTTTATGAAATTGCTGAAAAATATAATTTACGTGTCATTGAAGATGCAGCCCATGCCATCGGCTCAAGCTATAAAGGCCGTAAAATCGGTAGTTTCGGAGATATTCAAGTTTATAGCTTTCATCCTTGTAAAAACATGACCACGGCCGAAGGCGGCGCTATTTCCGTCCATGATGCCGAGACCGCAAAAAAAATGCGTGTTCAACGCTTCCACGGTATCGCAAAAGATGCTTGGGATCGCTATAGCAAAGACGGGAATCAAAACATTGATGTTATCACCCCGGGGCAAAAATATAATATGTCTGACTTACAGGCTGCCATCGGTATTCCTCAACTTCAAAAACTGGATGCTATGAATGCTCAACGTCAAAAGCATGTCGAGCGTTATAAAAGAGCACTTGAAGGCCTGGACGAAATCACACTTCCCCAAGGAGCTGCTTACGAGCACTTCAATCCTTTTCATATCTATGCAATCTTGATCAACCCTGAAAAAGCCGGGGGCATGACTCGTGATGCGTTGATGTCCGAACTTAAAAACTATAATATAGGAACGGGCCTCCATTATCCGGCCGTCCACCTTTTTGATTACTACAAAAAAACCTACGGTTTTAAAAAGGGTGATTTTCCAAGGGCAGAAACCATTTCCGATCGGATTTTAAGCTTGCCGTTATTTCCCCAAATGACGGAAGAGCAACAAGATCGGGTTATTTCTGCTTTAAACCGTATATTTAACAAATACCAACCCTCTTGTAATGGTTCGGAAGGCCGATGACACAGATGACAAAAGAGAGTCAACTCCCAAACGATCAGTTTATTTATTTATCCGTTGTGATTCCCGTTTATAATGAGGAGGAATGCCTTGAGACACTCTATAAACGCCTGACAGCTGTGCTGGATAAAATTGATAAACCCTCTGAAATTGTATTTACAAACGACGGAAGCTCGGATAAAAGCGCAGAAATTCTTAAAAGCTTTCACAAACGCCGCCCCCGTCAAATTCGCGTTATTGAGTTTAACGGTAACTTCGGGCAACACATGGCCATTATGGCTGCCTTTGAGCGCACCCGTGGTGAAGTGGTGATCAATCTGGATGCAGACCTTCAAAATCCACCGGAGGAAATTCCTCGCTTCCTTGAAAAATTCGAAGCAGGCTACGATTATGTGGGCTCCATTCGAGATCATAGAAAAGATTCTTACATTTTACGCAGCCTCCCCTCAAAGTTTATGAATAAACTTCGCGGGAAAGTTACGGACATTCACATCACAGACCAAGGATGCATGATGCGCTCTTACAGCCGGCGCATTGTTGACCTGATCACTCGGTGTGATGAAGCTTCAACCTTTATCACAGCCCTTGGGTATCGCTTTGCAACAAATCCGACAGAGATTGTGATTCGCCATGATGCCCGAGAAGAAGGCGATTCAAAATATGATGCCTATCGTTTAATTCGGGTGACCTTTGACCTTTTCACCGGTTTTTCAATGGCTCCGCTCCATGTCTTTACCGTCTTTGGTTTTATTGTTTCAGCCTTAAGCGGGCTGCTTGTAGCCTATATGATTGCTCGACGTTTGATTATTGGCCCTGAAGCCGAAGGCCTTTTCACCCTTTTCGCCATCCTCTTCTTCCTTGTAAGCGTCGCCATTACGGGCATTGGTATTGTTGGGGAATATGTGGGACGTATTTATGAAGTCGTGCGTAAACGCCCTCGCTTCTTGATTAAAGAAGTGCTGGATACGGACCCCCTTATTAAAACAGACACAAAAAAGACAATTCAACGGAAAGCAAAGTAATATGAAAATTCTTATCCTTGGCGTTAACGGCTTTATCGGAAGCACCTTAACAGACAAAATCATGGAGACCACAGATTGGGAAGTCTACGGCATGGACATGGATAACGATAAGCTTGAGAAATCCATAAACCATGAACGTTTTCATTTTGTGGAAGGCGATATCACCATTAATAAAGAGTGGATTGAATACCACGTTAAAAAATGTGATGTTGTTCTCCCCTTGGTTGCCATTGCAACGCCTTCGGTTTATGTGTCCGACCCGCTGAGGGTTTTCGAACTTGATTTTGAAGCTAATCTTGAGATTGTTCGCCAATGCGTTAAGTACAAAAAGCGGGTTATCTTTCCCTCAACATCAGAAGTTTACGGTATGAGCCAAGATGAGAGTTTTAACGAAGAAACGTCTCAACTTGTCCTTGGCCCTATTAACAAACAGCGCTGGATTTATTCCTGTGCCAAGCAAATGATGGATCGTGTCATTTACGCCTATGGCGTAAAAGAAGATCTCGATTATACTTTATTCCGTCCTTTTAACTGGATTGGGCCTCGTCTTGATCGTGTTGATAGCCAAAAAGAAGGCAGCTCACGGGCTTTAACCCTCTTTATTTCTAATATTCTTCACCACGGTGAAATTAAACTGGTTAATGGCGGGGAACAACGTCGTAGCTTTACTTATATCGATGACGGTATTGCAGCTCTGATGAAAATTATCGAAAATAAAGACGGTTGTGCCACACGCCGTATCTTTAATATCGGCAACCCGACCAATGATTATTCTGTGAAAGATTTTGTCAACCTCTTGCTTGAAAAATTTAAGAACTACCCCGAGTACAAAGGAGTTGCCGAAGCCACGAAGGTCACTGTAGTTGATGGAGAAGCCCATTATGGCAAACACTATGAAGATGCAGGTTTCCGTGTACCGTCTATCCAAAATGCAAAGGATCACCTTGGTTGGGAACCTACAACATCCATGGATGAAGCTCTCACAAAGACCTTAGATTATTATCTTATTGAGAAAAAAGAAGAAGCCACCGTCGAAGCTGCCTAAGGAAAAAACTCCAACTTTTTTAACCTTTTATTAAGAAAATTATTTCATAATACAGTAATTCTCGGAAATTCCGGTGCGGTTGCCGGCGCCGTTGAGATCGTTGGTAATGAAAACCCTCTTACAATGTACGCCGAACCAATTCCCTTAAGCAAAAGAATATGTGATGCCTTAATTGCTTCGACCGGTGAAAAAATAGAAGGCGTACTTCTAAAAAGTAGGAATAAAAATCCTGTAAAATTACAGGGCGGCGGGACTTTAGATGATCAAGTGACAGTCATTGGACGTACTGCTTTCCATTTTCCAACCGGACAAACCGTGGAAGATAAGCATCAACAAAAATATCCGGGACAATGGAGACGCTAAAAAAAATAGGTTATACGGACAATTGAAAAAAGTTTTGTCTAAGCGCGGCAACAGTGCCTATGTTTATAGGGTAAAGAGCGCCTACACGGCCTAAGGCTTTCCGTACATAATCTTTGTTTTCACCTTTTACTTGCGCGGCCGCTATGGGTTGGACAAATTCAACTCTAAAGTGCAACACCCTAAGGGGCAGTTTCAAGGAAAGGTATTAAGCATATTCGTTCGTAAATGTAACATAAGGCGCTATGCCTTTCTACATGGGGAAGCTTCGTTAGTCTACTCTCCTCTGCAACAAGACCCCATGTAACAAAGCCGTTGCACATCACACCTGTGGAATACGAGAAAATTCATAAAGCGGCTTAAAAATCGGTCTGTAAAAAGATTGAGACGTCATAATACCACGGGGCTTGCCCCGTGGATTTTTACTATCCAATGAAATGTGCTTAATGAGCCGGTTCCTTTGTGCACCACAGCCTTAATAAGTGACAGGTAGCGTAGAAAGATAGCGAGATATATTTTCTTCTAAAAAGTCGATTTCTTGATTTGAACAGAAATACGAGATCATGTTTTTAATAGAATCTATATTATTTGAATTCTCTACGATAATACTTAATAATCCGTCAATGCAACCTTTTAATGTATTATCGTCCATCATACGCTCATTAACAACTTGAAAATCTTCCGAGCCGGATCTTAAAAAGGCGTAAGCCTCAACAAGAGCATAAGATTTGCCATAATCAAACGAATTTTCAGAAATACCTGCCATTAGATTCATTCTAGATTTAAAGCTATCCATACACCCTCCTTTTATTGTATCCAAAACTATAGGAAGTGTTAAGAACCCACTCCTAACCTTTTCTCTAAGGGCTCGAGTTACTACCCACCAATTTTCATTTTCTTTTAAAAATTTCAGTCTATCTTCGCTTATTTCCACAGTCTCATGTGTTTTAGTAACAAAACTAGGAAATCCTTCAGGCATATCAAAAGAAAACATCACTCCAATGCTAAAATTTTTCCATATATACGGATCACGTGCTACCACGTTCATGGACCAAGAAACCAAAGACAAGTTTAAGAGATCTTCTTTATTATCAATGTGTTGAACAATTTTGACTTGTACTTCAGGAGGAATTTCCTCAAAAGAAGAAGAATTAGCGCTCAGAGTTGAAATGATAAATATAAAAAAAGTAAATAATTTTTTGTTCATTTTAATTTTTCCTTAAAAATATAATTTTCATAATTATCGTATAATTATGAAAATTAAAATTGTCAAGTTTTTTCTCAATACTTCTGTTTCATAACGGCCAAATAAAGTGTATTAAGCACATCCGTTCGTAAATGTAACATAAGGCGCTATGCCTTTCTCCATAAGGCATTGAAAGCCTAATAACTGCTATTGTGGCCTAATATGACCCAGTGTTAAGCTCGAGCAAACCGGAGGTCATCTCTAATTTTCGATTTCAAAAATCTATATTCTATTAGTATTTGGAAAATCTAAATATGTTGTTTTTTTAAATAATTGGAATATTTATGAGAGGTTCTAAAGAGGATTGTAATTACTGTTATCAAAAACTTTCAAGTTATTTTATTTTAAGATGGCCTCCCGTTTGCTGTTCCTTAATCATGCGTCTAACAGAATTAAAGCTCAAATATGATTGTCTATACTTTATAATTTCAAAGCAAAACAGATGAATTTCACCTGCTTTTTTAACTCTGTTACAAAAAAAATGTTAGGGATATAAAAAATCTAGTGATGCAAGAAAAGAGGGAAATCACAGGATTTCATGATGCTTTTCGTAGCGGAACCAAAGAAAGTTTCGCGAAGAGCCGTATGGCTAAAGCCCCCCATCACCAACATAGAAACCTTAAGTTCATGGGCGCGATCAATGATTTGTTGGGCAGCCGAACCGGTCTGTGCAATACCCTCAACTTTTGTGTCAATGCCATGGGCACTGAAAAGATTATGGGCTCTTGTAGCATTCACTAGGGCTACATTAGGGTCTTTGTCAACGGAAAGAATATGAATATCCTTCCCTTCTGCAAATCCCAGCATAATAAACATATGCATGGAGCGAGAGGACTGAAGACCCCCGTCAAAAGTCACAAGAACTTTATTCCCCTCGGGTATTGTCGGCGGAACCATGAGGATAGAGCGGGCGTTGTCTCGGGCAAGATGTTTAACGGTCAGGTCAGTATCTTCATCAAGGTCAAAATGAAAATCCGTTGTTTTACCGATAACAATAATATCATGCTCATGGGCTAGTTTTTCAATTTCAACAGCAGGAAACCCCTGAGCCTCATAGGCTTGGTGCTTAATGCCGGCCTTTTGGCAAGCAGCCTTAAACTCGCTCATAATAAAAGAAATATGATAATGGGATTGCTCAATCACAGCATCATCTCGCTGAATTTTAAACGCGCCGCCCCCCAAAGGCTCGGGCTGAGCCGCAGTAATCCAAGGCGTGTCTAAAATACCAAGACCTGTCACAGCAGCCTTATAAGACCGAGCCAATTCAATGGCGTAGGCCTGTGCTTGAATACCGGGCGCTGAATTATCAAGGGCCAAAAGAATGCGACGGATCATGAACTTCTCTCTTCTACTTTATTTCTTTTTATACCTAGAAAATTGTAAATGGCTTTATCCCTCAAGGCAATGAGATTTTTCGTCAAAGGAGCTGCATAGTTCTAAAACGCGCTTTTTTACCTCATCGAAAGCAAGTAAATCCCGTCCCGTAATCGCAATACGCACCCCCCACGATTTTCCCTCAATCCAATGGGGATAGCTCCCGATTTCAATCTGAGGATAGGCATCTTGAATACGATGCAACCCCGGCGCTAAACGGCTTTCATAAACCTTGCAAGACACAATCACTTTTTTACGTTTTTCCCCTTTGGGGATGACCTTTAAGGCATTTTCGAACATGGCATGCATAATTTCCGGCACACCGGCCATAACAAAAACATTTTCAACACGAAATCCCGGCGCGCCCGTTGAATCATTTAAAATGAGTTCAACACCTTCGGGCATCATCGTCATACGACCTCTGGAATCCGTTAGGTTTTCTTCTCCGTATTTCTCGAGCAAAATTTGATGAGCCTGCTCATTGCGGACATGTTTGCGGCCAAAAGCTTTCGAGATCGTTTCCGCCGTAATGTCATCATGGGTGGGTCCTATGCCTCCCGTCGTAAAAACATGGGTAAAACGCTTGCTATAATCCCGCACGACACGAATAATTTCTTGCTCTACATCAGGAATAACAATGGTCTCACACAAATCAACCCCATGGCTAAACAGCTTTTTAGCAATATAATTCATGTTTAAATCAACGGTTTGACCGGATAGCAATTCATTGCCGATAAGAATAATTCCCGCCGTTGGGTTCGTTTTTTGTGTCAACATATGTTAAGCTCCTTCTCAGCAATAGTGTACCGGCAATACGAGAAAACAAAAATGAAATTTCCCACGCCCCTCCTATCAGGCACTCTTATAAAACGCTACAAACGTTTTCTAGCGGATATTCGCCTTGAAACCGGTGAAGAAATCACCGCCCACTGCGCCAATTCCGGCTCTATGCTGGGTCTAAAGGACGAAGGAAGTCCTGTTTATATCACTAAAGTCCCCGAAGAAGCTAAGAGGAAATTGCGCTATGACTGGCAGTTTATCGAAGACATTCATAACGGCAATAAATGGGTGGGTATTAACACGTCTTGGCCAAATAACCTTGTAGAGGAAGCGCTGATTAAAAAACACATCCCCGAATTAATCGCTTATACTAACTTTAAACGGGAGATGAAATACGGCCTTCAAAATTCACGCATTGATTTTTATTTGAGCGGCGGGTCTCTTCCTCCGTGTTACCTTGAAATTAAAAATGTCACTCTAAAAATTGAGAATACAGCCCAATTCCCCGACGCTGTTACAGCCCGCGGGAAAAAGCACCTCGAAGAACTCACCCACATGGTAAGTGAAGGTTTTAGGTCTATTGTGCTATACGTTGTTCAGCGCCAAGATTGCACCCGTTTTGAGGTTGCAAGCCACATTGACTCTGCCTATGCCGCGACAGCACAACAAGCCAAAGAAAAAGGGGTTGAATTTTTATGCTATAGTTGTGATATAAATAAGGAAGGCATTACCTTGGGTAAGCCATTGCCTCTTACATAAACTGACCGAGTAAAATAGATAGATGACACTTTTAAAAAGACAACCCTCTCATGACATCGGAATCGATAAAAGAATTTTGAGCGACGGCCAAGACATTCCCATCCATAATGAACTGGGGTTCAAAGGGATGCGAGCCGCAGGACGCCTTGCCTCTCAAACCCTTGATTATATCACGCCTTTTGTGGCGGAAGGGGTGTCAACGGAAAAGCTTGATCAACTCTGCCATGACTTCATTTTAAAACACAATGCGATCCCGGCGCCCTTGAATTACCGAGGTTTTCCAAAGTCTATTTGCACCTCTGTGAACCACGTTGTGTGCCATGGAATTCCCTCTCCTACTAAGATTCTTAAAACAGGAGATATCATTAATATCGATGTGACCGTGATTTTGGACGGGTGGTTCGGAGATACCAGCCGTATGTTTAAAATCGGCAAAACAAGCAACCTTGCGTCAAAACTAATTGATGTCACTTATGACTCTTTGATGAAGGCCATTGACCTTGTAAAACCCGGCGCGACCCTTGGGGATATCGGTCATGTGATTCAAGACTATGCAGAATCTCAAGGATTTTCTATCGTTCGGGAATTTTGCGGCCATGGCCTTGGTCGTGTTTTTCATGATGCCCCCGAAGTGGTTCACTTTGGCACGCCCGACACCGGCGTTATTTTAGAAGAAGGCATGTTCTTTACCATTGAACCCATGGTTAATGCCGGAAAAGCCGCCACAAAAACCCTTGGGGACGGTTGGACGGCCGTCACACGAGATAAAACCCTATCAGCCCAATTTGAACATTCTCTGGGCGTTACGGCTACGGGGGTTGAGATCTTTACAAAGTCTGCATAAAAGGACGAAGCTGTAAGAAAGGAAGATAATGGGATCAAAGTTCTTTGAAACAGAAGCAGGGCAAAAGGTTCTCCTTTTTTTAGCCCCTTTCTTTTTGTCACCCCATGAGTTTCAAAACAGCACAAGCAACAATAGCCCTTTTAAAAGACACCTCCGCCTAAGCGCTTTTGCTCCTTTATTGGGTGCTGCCTTTTTAACGGGGGCTGTTGTTTCTGTCCTTCGGACCCTTACCGCAAAAGGTATTTCCATTGCATGGATTTTAGATTACAAGTCTGCGCATCTTATTTTTTGGCTGGCCGGGATTCTCACATGGATGGGCTATAGTGCAGCTCTGTCACGCTCTGCCATCGGATATCTTATAAAATACTTGCGTCCTAATACCAATAAGGCGTTTCAATGGCCCCTTGCCTTTTGGTTAAGCTATTATGGCGGTATTTTAATCGTATGGGGGGTTTTTTCGTGGGTCCTTGTTGGATTTTTAAGTCTTCATTTTTCCTATATCTCAGGGAGTCTTGCTCTCCTTTTTTTGATTTTGGTAGGTTTTTATCTCCGCTTGGAGATCAAGCTGGCCCAAGAAAAAAATAGACGTCGCCTTCATTATATTGATTGGAGCACCTATAATAAACTTAGCCTTGCGCTCTTTATCTTTTTTCAAGCACTCGCAGGGTTTTTCTTAATCTACAAGGTTTTTAACATAAGTAATTACGGTACGTAAAAGACTAAAAAGTAAAATCCACCCTCATTTATATGCCCATTATTAACTAATAATTAACTTTCTTAACATAATATACTAATAAGAAATATTAAAAACGTTAGGAAAAGAAAATGAAAAAAATATTAGTTGCAGCACCTCTGCTCATGAGCTTAATTAGCCCCGTTTTTGCTGCAGGGGAAATCACACCCGAAATGCGCGCCGGTGCCGAAGAAGTCATCCAATCCTGTGAAAAATCCTACCAAAACACAAAGGATCAAAGGGTTCGCCTTAGCAACCTCAAAAAACCGACATTTCTCTCCTCTAAAAAGAAAAAAGAACTCTATAAAAATAAAGAGCTCAATCTAAAAGTCTTTGACATACAGTTTGGCGAGTTTACTATAATTACCAATGAAAAAATTGCTATCAGAACAGTCAAGACGGTACCTGAATTAAAATCAACTATCGAGGCCTACTCAAGTAATTGCACTCGATTTTCTGCGGGTATTGCAAATTTCGTCGAATGGGCTGTGGGGGGTGAAAAGCTTAGGCCGGGATTTGATACAATCTATAAAGATTGGCAAGCCGAAGCTAGAAAAAAGTAGTTTTTAATATTTATAATTGCCCTTTACTGAGAAACTAAAAGCCTTTTCTTGACATCAAGGAAAGGCTTTTTAAAGATAGGCGAGTCTAAAAAACTAGGCCTCAGACACATGCTGAAAGTCCAGCGACCACATTTTTTCAAGGTTATAAAGTTCGCGAATCTCGGGGCGGAAAAGGTGCACAATCACATCATGGCCGTCCACGAGAACCCAATCACAGGTGGTTGTTCCCTCAATATGAATATCGGTATAACCGTTTTTATGGAAAAATTCTTTTAACTTATCGGCCAAAGCCCTAACAAAACGACCGGAGGTTCCGTTGGCGACAATCATAGCATCTGCAAAAGCAGACTTGCCTGCCAGATCAATTTTAACGATATCGAGGGCTTTGTTTTCATCTAGAAAACGACAAACACGATCCGCCAAAGTCGACGGCGGGAGATCACTTCCCTTTTGTGTGCTTTCCTTTGGTTCCATTATACACTCGTTAATAGCTCTATTCCTTATCTAACTACATACCACCATTGTAACATTTTTTAATATTAAAATGCAAAGTTGTTCTTACCACAAATTATCTTCTTCCGGTTTTATGATCTGAAAGATTTTTCGTAACACTTCTTTTACGCCGTCTCTTTGTACGGCTGAAATCACCTCAACGGACTTTCCGGAAATTTTTTCAAGGGCTTCTTTCTTCTCAAGAACCTCCTCTTCCGATAGCGCGTCAGACTTAGTGAGCACAATAATTTCTTCCTTAGAGCCCAACTCATCGGTATATTTTTCAAGCTCCGTTCGAATGGTTACGTAGGCCTCGGCAACATTCTCGTGTGTCCCGTCAACAAGATGAATCAGCACCTTACAGCGCTCCACATGCCCTAGAAAACGATGACCGAGACCATGGCCTTCGTTGGCTCCTTCAATAAGCCCCGGAATATCAGCCACACAAAATTCCTTATCATCCGTATAGACAATACCCAAATTAGGATGAAGGGTTGTAAAAGGATAATCCGCAATCTTTGGCTTTGCTCTGGATATAACGGATAGAAATGTTGATTTCCCCGCATTGGGAAGCCCCACAAGACCTGCATCTGCAATAAGTTTTAAGCGTAGCCAAAGGGAAAGCTCTTCTCCCGGCATGCCCGTATCGGCACGACGCGGTGCTTGGTTAACAGAGCTTTTAAAGTGGATGTTACCACGACCGCCCTTCCCTCCTTGGGCTAAGAGAACACGTTGGCCGACTTCTGTTAGATCGGCCAATAAGGTTTCTTGGTTTTCGTAAAAAATTTGTGTGCCTTGGGGAACTTTTAACGTAATACTTTCCCCTTTGGAACCGGAGCGCCCTCTCCCTTGACCGTGGTGACCGCGTTCCGCTTTGAAATGCTGTTGATAGCGATAGTCAATCAGTGTATTTAAGCCCTCAACGCATTCGGCATAGACGCTTCCGCCATCCCCCCCATCGCCGCCATCAGGCCCGCCGTATTCAATAAATTTTTCACGGCGAAAGCTGATGGAACCGGCGCCCCCGGCACCACTTTTAATATGCACTTTTGCTTGATCTAAAAACTTCATTTTTTATTCTCTTTGGCGCAACACAATAAAACAAACTCTTAAAAAACACAAAAAAAGTGAGATATGATATCCCACTTTTTCTTAAAAAAGGTCTATTGCTTTAACGCATATCTCGTTTTAATGGACAGAAACAACCGTCTTATTATTAACTTTTTTAGAGAAAACAACTTTTCCCTCGATAAGAGCAAAAATTGTATGATCTTTACCAAGACCGACATTTTTCCCCGGATGCCATTTTGTGCCCCGTTGGCGCACAAGAATGTTACCGGCAAGAACACTCTCACCGCCAAATTTCTTTACACCAAGGCGGCGACCTTCTGAATCGCGACCGTTACGGGAACTACCACCAGCTTTCTTATGGGCCATAACTTAATTCCTAGCTTTCTTTGGTTGTCTTTTTAGCTGCAGGCGACTTTTTTGCCGCTGTTGCCGTTGTCTTTTTCTCTGCAGCAGGCGCAGCAGCTTTTTTAACTGCAGGCTTCTTTGCAGGCGCGGCCACAGGCGCAGCAGCTTTTACTTTACGCTCGGCCTTTGCAAGGGATTTTCCACCTTCAATGATTTCGTCGATATGAATAACGGTCAAATCTTGGCGATGACCGTTTTTACGATCATAACCTTGACGGCGTTTCTTCTTATAAACGATGATTTTATCACCGCGGGCTTGCTCAAGAACCGTTGCTTTTACCACAGCGTTATCAACATTAGGCGTGCCGATCTTGGCTGTTTTATCATCACCAAGCATAAAAACTTCTTGGAAATCAACCTTTTGGCCGGCTTCACCGGTCAATCTTTCTATCTTTAAAATATCACCGGCTGAAACTTTATATTGCTTTCCACCGGTCTTAATAACTGCGAACATAGTATTTCTCTTGATTTACGTTTTGCTTTACCATAAACGAACTACCTAAAAGGTCAAGCCCATTCTTTATGAAACCGCCGTTTAAAGCTTAAATGCCACACAGAAGGTTTCTTTATCTTTTACCATTTACCATATCGATTCCTTCTGATTATAATTAAAGGAAAGAAAAGTCAAGAAAAATAATAAAAATGACCCCAGGTGAAGTACTGCAAATAGGACAAGAAGCCCTCTGGATTATCCTTAAAATCGGTGTGCCCATGATGCTTGTAGCGCTTGGCATCGGTTTATTGGTCTCCTTTGTGCAAGCCCTCACACAAATTCAAGAAATGACCCTTTCTTTTGTCCCCAAAATTATCGGAATGTTTTTAATTATGGTAATGCTTTTGCCCTATTTTGGATCCACACTCCACAGTTTTACCCTGCAACTTTTCGATAAAATCATCGGGGTGCATTAATCCATGGCAGGCATTTCCACATTCTACCTGCACGATTTTTACGGCTATCTTCTTGTTTTTACACGATTCGCCGGTTTTTTTTCCTCAGCCCCCCTTTTTTCAGAACAACGCATTAACGTCAGACTCCGGCTTCTTTTAACTCTCTTGTTGACCCTAATTATCGCCCCTGCGGTCTCGACTCATCTTCCTAAAACGATGCCGTCCCAATCTTTTGTATTTGATTTAATGCTCATGGGAGAGCTTTTGCTAGGTGTCTTTGCAGGGTTTATCGGTCGCGTGCTTATTGCAGCCCTTGATATTGCAGGTTCTCTTATCGGCTTTCAAATGGGTCTTGCCAATGCCTTTATCAATTCTCCGGCAAGCGCTCAACAAACCGGTCTTTCAACCGCCTATATTTCCGTCATAGCTATTCTCTTAATTTTTGCAACAGACTTTCACCACACCATGATTATGATGATTATTGAAAGCTACGCCCTTTTCCAACCGGGCAATTTTGGAAGCTTCACGAGCCTCACCGGGGACATGGCTAATACCTTTACTCGTTTTATGAGCGCAAGCTTCTTATTAGGTCTTCAAGTCGGAGCCCCTGTTACCGTTCTGGGTCTTATCATGATGTCGGCTGCCGGCATTGTGAATCGCCTGATGCCGCAAATACAAGTTTTTTTCATTCTCCAACCCCTTCAACTTTTACTGGGATTTATTGTGCTTACGCTCTCCTTGACTATTGTGTTGTCCTACTACATTCAAGACTTCGCCCTGAAATACCAATCCCTTTGGAATATGGGGTAGGAAATGTCCGAGCAAGAAGAAGATAAATCCCAAAAGACCGAACAACCCACGGCTCATAAATTAGATAAAGCTCGCAAAGACGGTCAAGTCACCCTCTCTAAAGAAGTAGGTCATTGGTTTATGTTGCTGGCCTTAGCTTTAATCCTGACCTATGCCTTTCCCTCAAGCTTTAAACGCCTTGCGCTTTTCATGCAATCATACTTTGAGCATGCAAGCCAAATTCCCGTTAATAGCGGTTCTATGATCGATGTGGCAATCCACTCTTTGAAAAACTTGGGCAGCATCTTTGCGCTCCCCATTCTCTTTTTAATCATTGCGGCAATTACTTCCGGACTTGTGCAGACCCGAGGTATCGTATCCCTAAAAAGCATGAAACCCAAGCTCAGCAAAATCTCTCCTGCAGAAGGAATGAAACGCCTCTTTGGCTCTAAAGCCTTGGTAGAGTTCTTTAAAAATACCGTCAAGCTTGCCATTATTATCAGCATTACTTATCAGGTGATGCGCCCGGAATTTGATCGTCTTCACAGCCTTCCCCAATTATCTGCCCTTGGCATTTTAGAAGAACTATCAGGAGTCTTTTTAAAACTTCTCATTGTCGTGATATCCGTTATTACCATTGTAGCAGCCTTGGACTACGGCTATCAAAAATATAAGTTTATCCAAGGACTCAAAATGTCCAAAAAAGAAATCAAAGACGAATATAAAGAGTTAGTGGGAGATCCCTACATCAAAGGAAAATTGCGCCGACTACGAGAAGAAAAAGCGCGCTCTCGCATGATGCAAGAGGTTCCCCAAGCAACAGTGATCATGACGAACCCGACTCACTATGCAGTGGCATTAAAATACGATTTAGAGACCATGGATACGCCTGTTTTACTGGCCAAAGGAAGCGACCTTATTGCCCTTAAAATTAAAGAAACCGGTGAGGAAAACGATATTCCCGTTATTGAGAATCCTCCGTTAACAAGGGCTATTTATGCCAACGTCCAAATTGGAGAAGAAATCCCCGCACAATACTTTGAAGCCGTTGCTCGTGTTATTCGTTATATTTTCGGCTATGATAACTATTATCAATCCCACCTCGATGAAGGTATCGACCGCACTTAAGAGCTATGACACTTAAGAGATATGCTTGTGTCCTTCATCGGGAAATATTTGCCTATTTCATAAAATATCCCCAATACTGTTCTCGGTACAATAGGAGGACATACCGTGATCAATAAACAACCGACCCTTGCCCAACGAGAGAAATTTATTGAAGATCTTGAACGCACTTTTCAAGCTGCCCTTGAGGGAGGAAATTTCCCGGCAGCCGTCAAAGCAAAAGAACTTCAAGCCAAAAAGCTCGGTTTCTTTGATAATGAGGCTACCAAAAAAATTTCCCTTAAAGACCTAAACGCCCAAGACCTCCAAAGCCTCTTAACAGAAATAGAATCTCACGCCTTTAAACACGTCCCAAATCTCAAAGCCATAAAAAAAGAAATCAAGGACTTGCAAAAAGCCCTTGAAGAACGAGATCGGTTAGAAGAGATAGATAAAAGCTCAAATCAATTATAAAACCTTATATTTCTTGTAAAATTGTTTAATTTAAATAAAAGCGCCTTATAAATCGCAAAGGAGGCGCTTTTATTTATATTGCTAACGTTAACGTTTAAAGATCGTCTATCACCTCCGGCTTCCATTTTTTAGCAAGTGCAAGGTCTTCGGCTAAGAGGCGTTGAGCCTCTATAATCTCTTCAAGTGTTTCCTTAATTGTAACAAGATTTCCCTCGTCGGCAATCTCGGGAAGCCCATCGACAGCTTTCAAATGAGGGTTTTGATCATTCGCCTCCCTTAACAAATTAAAATCCCGCCCTAGTTGTTCTTGCTTTGCCGTTAATGAAACGTACTGTTTCTGATAAAGATCAAAAGTTTTTTGCCATTTCTTTGCTTGAACCAAAGCGATATCATATCCGGCTACCGCTTCTTCAAAACCGGAAATTTTCTGTTTGAGTGTCTCGAGCCCATCCTCGGAAACATCCTCAGGTTCAAGAACCTCGGGTTTATCATAGAGCCCGTTAATGCCCTCAAAATCCCCTGTCACCTTACGAGCTCGGACAGCAAGGAGGCCATAATCCCTTTTAAGGCCGATTAGTTTTAAGCGTTTATGTTCTTCAAAGGCATTTTCCAGATTATCACCTAAAGAATCCAAGGCTTTAGGCAGCAGTGTCAATTTCATCAATATTGTTTCCCAACTCAATACCGGTTGAAAATCATGGGGATGTCCTTGATGATCACTTATATCAACAGGCCTAATTCCGGTAACAGCGAATCTATTACCTTCGTTCTCTTGCCGCATTAAAGCCATGGCTTCAAGCATACCGTTACGCCTTGTTGCAATGTCAATAAAAAGTTCTTGTGCCCTTTCAAAGCTCCCCGGATGGTCGGATCCTGTTGCAGTTTGTTTTAAGTCTTCAAATTCTGAAAGATCGGGAAGTTCAAATTCTGTTGCAAAATCGTCAAGGGCATTGGCAACTTTTTCTTCGATATCCTCCCCCTCAAGAAGACTTCCCTGCACAGCTGTGAGGGAAAAAAGTAAGAAAATAGCCGTCAGGCCGGTTCGAAATAGGGTTGTATTCGGGCATTTGATTCGTTTCATAGATCTCTCCTGTAAAGTTACATACCTTCATAGTAGAGAATAATTTCATGATGTCAAAGGGGCTTACAATCCATCGTTATTTCAATAGCTACTTATAACTCCGAGCCCGTCGATAAGACAGAACGGCAATTAAAATTGTTATCAACCCCATGGCCACAAGGGCAATAGGCCACCAAGGCGTGTCAAAAAAGTAACGTGCCGTCATATCTCCCAGGTATCCGATAAAAGCAAGTGCCGTTAAAATGAGCATGGCTTTACTTCGTGTGACTTGCGTAAAAATCAACCCCAACAAAGGAACCAAACCAAAGATTTCAGGATAATGCCATTCTTGAAAGAGCCTGTAGGCTCCCCCGTAAAACGCAATCCCGGCCACAAAATACCAAAAACCGCAAATGGCTCGATGAGGTGTCTTTTGTATTTTATACATAACGGCAATAAGCGCCGTTCCCCCCAACATAATCAACAATTGAACAGAAATAAGTTTTTCAGGAATAAGCATCTCATCCAACAGATAGGCAATCAGCGCCGAATAAGTAAACGCGAGGTAATAAAGCCCCATAAACAAAACAGACGTCAAAGGAACCTTATAAAAGGTTACCGCTGTTTGAAAGAGCATCAGACTTGAAATCGTAAGCACAAAAAGGGGTAAATTATCGCCGTCGGGAAATAACTCATGTAATGAAACACCCAATCCGCCGCCTTGGAACAAAAAGGAAATGACAAAAAGATTGCTCAAAGTCAATGGTGAGGATCTTTTTTTATAAAGAACCAAGGCCAAGATATAAAGGCTCAACCCGACACCGTAAGTAATAAGAATACGCTCTACGCTTGAAAACTCCACCCAGTGATCTTTAAAATAAATGCCTAATCCGCCAAGAATCATCAACCCGCCCAAATAGGCAAGAAAAATGATAAAACGAGGGGTTTCTTTTAAAGGAGCCGGCTGCCCTTTGCCATAAGCATCAATATCAGCCAAGCTGATATGATAACGCTGCATCAAAGAAACAATTTCCGCTAAGTGATTTTCTTTCGTGTAACTCATTTTTTAAGAATCCATCCGTGAAAGCGTATATTACTAAAACGCCTGCTATCAATCGGAATCACAATGCGACGCCCTTCTTTCTTAATAATAGGCGTTGGCGCAACCGTATCAAATAAATCAAATAAAACCATACGAGAATGACGTTGACGCGCGTACTTATAGCCGTCCGGTGCTATTTTCTTAAGGGTAAGAACATAATTTTCAATCTCAGGGATATCAATAATCCAACTATGCTCTGTTAGCTTTTTCTTTACAAGAGTTGCATCAAGGGGGATAGGAACGACTTGTTGCGTCTTAGCATCAAAACGGAACAAGAAAATATCCGATGTGGCATAAGTGCTTTCCCCCTCTTTAGCTTCATGGGCAACGAGAGCAAGGTGCTGCCCTTTGGCTTGAAAGGTATAACTTGTAATGCCGTCAGGCCCTTGTTCACCATAGGAACGAGCTGAAAACAACAAATCATACTGAGGGTCGTCGGAGGTCGTTGTATAAAAAAGAGGCTTAAACAAAAAATAACCGATGAGAATAAGGGGCGCAAAAATAGCGCCTAACAACAAAATATTTTCTTTTTTGATACGTGACATTATTTTAATACCTTATTAAAAGCAGTATATTTTCATTATATTAAAAGAATCTTAATTTTCATAAACGACTTCGTCAAGGGGAACATCATGGTCTTCTGCCCCTATGGCATCAAATTTTTGGCATCCGTAGGCCCAGCCGATTTTGATAATATGAGGATGCTTTGCAAAATAACGATCATAATACCCCTTTCCATATCCCAAGCGTTCCTTTTTTTCATCAAAAGCCAACAAGGGAACAATACATAAATGGGGGACAACAAGGGCTGAATCCTTAGACGGCTCTAATATACCGAGAGAAGATTTAACAAGAGAATTGCCTTGAGACAGACTATGAAATTGCATTTCCCCCTCTCTTGTCACTCGCGGAAGGGATACGAAACAGCCTTGTTCTGAAAGGCGATTTATCAGAAGTGTCGTTGAGGCCTCATCTCGTATAGCAGAGTAAACACCGATAAACCTCTCTTTTTCTTGCCTTAGAAAATTTTGAAAAAGGGGCGACTTCCAAAGAAGCGCAATACGTATTTCTTCAAGTTCCAAAAGGTTTGCAGAGGACTGTGTTGAAAAAAAACGCCCCCGAACCGCTTTGGCTCGTTGGCGTAGATTTGTTTTATGACTCAACTGCAACCAATCCTAATCCTGCAATAAATGAGCAGCAACCAACATATCAACATAGGGCTGTACTTCTTGCCTCATATTTCCTGAACCTGCAATTTTCGAGTCTTTAATGTTCAAGAATTTACTCATCGGAGATTTCACGGCTTCAACCCCCACTAAGACAAGCTCACGCTCTTGTTTGTTACTGTCTTTAATTTTGCTATATTCGGCTTTATTTTCTTTGATCACGGTATCCACCCCTTTCAAAATCAACTTAGCGTATTGAGTTAAAAAGGCATCATCAACTTTTATATCCGATTCTAAGTAAGCAAAATCGGTAATGGGCTGCATAAAGGGCGGTAATGTCTTAGTTCCCCCATGGAAAGCCAACAAGTCTTTTTGGTAGGTTTCAATAAGAACCTTTATACGGTCTTGTGCTGTTTTAATGATCGGAGCATTCGGATTTCCAAAATTTTTCGTCCACGTCCAGAAATCATATCCGACACTCTCTCCTTTAAGCTGTAAGGTGATAGATTGATGCTCGGCAAAGACCGTCTTTAATCCTGCCTTCAAGATTTCTAAAAGCTTTGCTTCAAGGGCCTGCGCGCCTCCTGAAAGGGGAGCTTTTTCTAAAACCTCATCCAAAAGTTTCTGCAAAGGTGCTTGAACAGCGGCATTGAGCTTTTCTTGAACGGCAAACAAAAGAATTTGTTCATATTCCGGTTGAACGTTAGAGATCGTCGGGATACTTAAAGGCTTAGCGCCTTGTTTAATAGCCGGAATACCGTTTGCTAAGATAACATCCTTAAGGGCATCATCCATAGCCTTCATCAGAAGCTTAGACTTTTCTTGATCTTTTAAATAGTCTTCCAAAGCAGCTTGGTCTTCAATCCCTTTTTCTTGAACAGCCTTGATCATAGCCGCCCTCAAATTACCTTGAAGAGAAATAGCACTCACATCAGAGGGCAGGAAGGGAAGAACAAGACGCTCAAACATCCAAGAAAAAAGAGCCTCTGCCGTTTTTTGTCCGTCAGGATCAGTTGTTTTTGCAGTCATCAAAAGATCACCGTAATGAGCAATCGTTTTCTGCCTAAAGAGAGGCACCGTAAACAAACGCCCTATATCTTTTTTAACGGCATTGCCGTCCCCGAGAGCAAACAAAAATTTACCCGTTGTGGTTTTTGCCTTTTCAGCCTCTTCCGCTTTTCTAGCAAGTTCTTCCGCTTTTTCCAGGGTCTCTTTCAAGTCTTGAAGCATCAAATTATAGTTTCCCTTTAGGGTTAACATAAGCTTCCAATAGAGGTCATCAGTCAATGTTCCTTTGGGCTGAACAGGCCATGTGAGTGTTTTATATTTTCCGGCCCGTATCGTAAAATCCGTTAAATAGACAAACCACTTATAGAGGTGATCTTTGTGCGTATTAAATCCTGCTTTTTTCTCACCGTACGCTTTTATAAACTCATCCAAAAGCCCTTTACTAACCGCATAGTTATCAATAGCTCGCTTAACCTCAGAGTCTACCTTGGATTGAAATTTTGCATGGGTTGTGAGGTCTTCAACCTTTTCCCACAATCCCGGAGGATATTTACCGTCCTTAATTTTCTTCGCAACAAGCTTGTATTTATCAAAGAAAGCCTTGCGAATTTCCTCCATTTCCTCCGTCACACCATCGGGCAACTTTGCACCAAGAATGGGCGGTGGTGGCGGAATATTTCCGCCCGGCGGCGGAGGAATATTACTAACAATAGGAGGAGTTGCGTTATTAATTGGCGTTTTTGGATCTTCAACGGTTATCGGTGTCGTGCCACCGGTATTTCCCGTACCGCTAGTGTTCCCGCCCGTTTTAGAAGCGTTTTCCAACTCTCTGATTTTCTTTTGGAGTTCGGGAATCGTTTCCCCTTTCGCCGTTTTTAATTCGTTTTTTAATTTCTCTATTTCCGCCTGAAGGCCGCTTGTATCCCCGCCACCGGTAATCGTTGAGCGCTGTTGAGATTCATATTGCTGTATAATTGCTTGCTTAGCTGCGTCGGCTTGCCCCAAAGGAAAAACCACAAAGACAAATAAAATCAATAAAATTTTCAACATGAAATACTCACAATTAATAGTTTTCTACTCTGCCAGAGTAACGCAAACACCTTAATTTTCTATTAAAGATAATATTTTATGCCAAATTTTAAAGAAAAATTATTGGGGCGCATCTTTAAAACATTATTATCAGTCGGAATAGCCGGAGAGATCGTCCCAAGGAAAGTCACTTTAGATTTTTTATAAAACTCATAAGTTGCCGTCGCCAAAACAGCAAAATTCTGATTAATTTTAAATTCATTTACGAGGGAGGGCGCGAGACCCACCTCAAACAAACGACGTGTTATTTTAATATTATCCGTATTATTTTTCACACTATATTCAAAAGAAGATAAGGCAAAACCAAGCTTTAAAAAGAGCTTGAAACGTTCACCAAGTTGCGCACCGATGATAAAAGAGGGTAAAAGGTTAAATTGACGGCAAGCTTTATATTCAAAGTCTTGTAAATTCTGAGAAAATTTTTGTTTCAAATCGATCGTATCAAAGTTACCTTCAAGGTCAACCCCGGCAAAAAATCTTTGATTAATTTCCCGTAGATAACCGATAAGGACGCCTCCCGTAAAACTGTGAGCTCGCTTAGATTTCTTATTAGAGACACTTAGTATTTGAATACCGTTTGGCGTTGTATTAGACGTTGTGTCCATCTTAGTACCAAGATAATTATACCCTGCCTGAGCACCCACAAAAAAACCGGACTGAGAAAGACGATCTTCCTCTGCTTTTAAAGGTGTTGAATTTAAAAGACATACGGCAACAAAGGCGATCGTTTTTTTCATGGTATTTCCTGTTTTTTTTAATTTATTTAAAATTTTAACAGATTTATTCCATAAAAAAAGCTTTAATTCCTTTTTATTCTTCTTTTCCTTCTTTTGTAAGGGACAGGGTCACAAAATTTATTTTGCTTTGCTCACCGCAAATCTCAAGAGCCGTTTCCGCATTCCGATACAAATCTTCTGCCTCTGCTTTAGGAGATATATTCAAAATATACTCGGAAACAAAAGTCGACTTCCTCTTAGACAAGTGTAGTTCTGAAATAAAGTAAAAACGAATCGTCATTTGGCAAAAACCTCGATCAAAGGGAAAAAATTCTGTTATATCCGAAATCAATAAATCTGCTGCTTCTTCTACAAAAACGGATCCGGTGTATTTTAAAAGTTTTTGAAAAATCCCTTTACAACAAAAAGGAGCCGAGCTATGACCGTGGAACGCTGGCAATAATGTTAAAGTCCCACCGGGTTTCAAGTGTATTACGGCACGATCAATAAGCCGATTAAAATCTTTAGCCTCCGCCTTTTCCCTTGCTTTCCTTAAACTTAATCCTGCTTTTCTAAAGGATCGGACAGCTACCAAATCCGGCTGTCGGAAAAGAACTAAATGTTCCGTCGTGATATCATCCAAGCTATTTTCCGGAATATCCCGCCATGTTTCAGCCTTAAAGGCATTACCGTAACGGTGGGAATCGGAAACGTCCCAACGATTTTGAACAGTGCTCGGTTTCAGGTCAACAGTATACGCCTCTTCATGGTCATGCCTTTGCCCCCCACAGGTTCGTTCTCGATGCTGTCGGCCGCATCCTAGAACCACTCGTAAAGTCGCCCTTCCTTCAGAATACTCTCCAAAAGACACCTCACCTCGTTCAGAATTACAATCGGAACATTTCGCAAATTCTACAGTGAGCAAGAAAGCCGCAACGACAGAAAAATACCTCAAACAAGCTTTCATTTTTGATCCTCTACACGATATAAAATTACGAGTTTTTCTCCTTTAAATCCACAACAAGATTATTGTAGCCTAATAAAGAAATATTGTCAGTTTTTTCAAAATAACAGTAATGTATTAATAATGCAACTATTCCCTTTAAATTAATTATAGGCCGATATGTTTTGTCTTCAAAATCAACGTATCCTTCCTTATTCATAAGCCCTGAAGCACCAATACCTGCGGCAACAACAGGATTTCCATAATGATCATTCACAAAATTCTGCACAACTTTTAAGATAAACACAGGGGAAATTTGTCTATAAAAAGCATCCAAGACGTCTTGATGTGTTTTTTCCATTAAAGCAGTCGAGGCACAACCGGCATTAATATCAAATTTCAGTTGTGCCCCTTGACCTTTGAAGTGCAAAAAAGGAAGACTGGGTGCCAATAAATTCTTAAGGTAAATCGTTTGATGAGGCGGTTCATGAACCTTTTTATCCGCCGGTGTTTCCGTTAAAGCCCTTACAAGCGCCCCTTCCCCGTTTAGCACCCCTAAAATTCTGAGAAAAAGATGATGTTCAAGAAGATTGCGAAAATGTTTTTCGTTCAATTCACTCTCAATTTCATCTTCATCATAAATTTGAAGGCTTTCATCCTCACAAAGTAAATGAGAAGAATGTGTGATTCCCACGGATTTTCCTCCGCTACAAGTGAGAACGTTAACCATAAATTGCATCATGGCTCGTGTCCGAGGGGAAAAACCGTCCTCTTCATCGATCGATGAGAAATTCTGAATCTTACTAAGAGCCAGAGCCAAATGGATACTGACAGGATCAAGGGTGACAGGACTTTCACGGTCTTTTTCTAAAGAAGCAAACTGCTTTATAAAATAAACGTGTGTTTTTTGAACACCGATATTCAGGCGAAGGGCAAGCGTACCGCCAAGACTCTCAAAGGTTTCGTTATGGGTTGCACAATCCGACAACAACTCATCGATAAGAATACAAAACCCCTCATGAGTTACCTCCGGAAAGCTTGGTATTTCCGGAGAGCGCATTAGAAGGTGGGGCAGAAAAACAAGTCCCTCGTGAGCTAAGGGTCGGTGCCATACGTTTTCTTGTCTTTTCTTTTTCAAGGCTCCGTAAACAGCATAAGGGTCATCAGAATAAGAAAGCCCCATACGAGCGGAGCGCAACTTAGACAAGAGGAAAATAACACTTTGGAAACTCTCCGAATTTTCTTCAATATGGGGAGATTTATCTAAATTTTGAGCAATAATCAGCGCTGCTTTTTCATGATATTCCGTTAAATTTCCATCGGATAAAATACCTAAAAGAAAATCATAAGCAGCTTTCCCGTATTCAACGGCAGGCTCACAAAGAAGTTGTCGCGCAACCCCTATTTTCCGCTGCAAAGTGAAGTCTCCCCTTTCCGCCTTTCCAAGGAGAGAGGCCAGCATGAAAATTCCTTTTTCTTTAAGAGCTTTATCCATGGAAAAAGACACAAAATATTCTGCAATTTCCCTTTGAAAAGAAAGTCCGAGTTGTGTGAAATCCGTTTCGCTTAAAAAGCCGGCGACCTGTTCTTGCTCTAAAGGCATAAGAAACTCATAGTCATCAACAAACAAGAGCGCCGATAAAATTTTTGTAGTCTCATCACAACTTTTTTCCCCAAAAAAATACTTGCGGCAATAACAATACTTGGAAAATATTTTCGGATCATTAGGGGTTTTATCGCGATATGCGCGCAAGGCTTTAAACCGCCATTCAAGGGGAGAATCCCGGTCTTGAATAAGAACGGCAAAACCACGATATCCCAACCAAGATAAGGAACGATCACTCCCCGCTGCCCTATACAACCTTTCTGAAGTCTCGTACAGGGTTTGGAAACCGGAACGCCTCTCAAGAAAGTCGAAAAAGACGGGGATGACGTAAGTATTAAAGTTCCTATCATTTTCATTGGTTAAAAGGAGAGATTGGACAAAATCATTATAAAATCGCCGAGGGGTTATTTCCCGAAAAAGGGCTTTAAAAACACCTTTTTTCTTATAGGTTTCACCCTTTATTTCTTGAAGCCTCTTGATGAGGGGTTTCAAGAAGAACTGCGCCACAGAAAACTGATCCGCATCACTATACCCCCTGCCTCGAGAAAAATGTTTTCCTGCTCCGGCAACAGCGTCCATAAGCGCCTTGAAATGCCGAGGGTGCGTGAGTTGTCCAAGTAAAAACACATGGTCATTTTGCCAAGTTTGTTCTGTCTTTGAGAGAGGATTAATCAAAAAGAGCGTTAAAGGTTTTACAATAGAGCGACGCCGGTAATCGGAAATATCACCTTCGGAAGCGGAAGAATTATCAAAATAAGAGGAATAAGACGGCGCGGATAATGTCAGAAATAAACCAAAAAACACACGTCGACAAACTAAATAAATCACCCTAAAAATCCTTTTTTAAAATTTGGCCAAAATATTACCCCGTGATTTTGTCAAAAGAAAGGGGGCACTGAAAGCCCCCTTTTGAAAAAAGTGAATTAAACTTTTAAAGATCATCTCCTTCGTCAAGGGTGTCTTCTTCATGAACAACAACGGTTTCTTTTTGTGCTTCTGCCAATCTAAGGGCTTCTTCCTCAAGTCTCCGAGCTTCTTCTGCTTCTAACCTTAGGGCAAGGGCTTCTTCTTCTGCCTCTAATTTCAGGGCAAGAGCTTCTTCCTCTGCCAATTTTTTAGCAAGGGCTTCTTCTTCCGCCAATTGGCGCGCAAGCTCTTCTTGTTCCTCAGCATAGGCTTTCTTCTCAAGAGCTTTTTCCTCTGCAATTTCATAAGCACGCTCTTTAGATTCTGCCAAAGACTTAAGGAGCGGTGTCACTTGGGTTTCAACAGCTTCACTAAGGGACATGTCTTGCACCATAGCTGCATTCAGATTTAAAACCACACCTCCTAAAGAAAAGAGACCGTTGCTGGACCCCAATTCACCGTCCCCCTCACGAAAATAAGAATGTTTTCCCACAAAACCCTCTACATTAACAACAACTTGCTCTACAGTTCCCCTAGTCATTGTCATTTTTCGTTTTGATTTCTCACCGAGAGTTGTCTCAATCACACTAATAGTAAAAGGGCCGGCATTAATGGTATCAAGCACCACAACCTTTGGCCCGTCTACAACAACATCTAATTCATCATCGCTTAGACTTGCATAAGTAGGTAGAGCAAAAGCAACCGCGACAGCCGGCAAAGAAAGTTTTTTTAATAGGTCTGTTATTTTCATTATCTTTTCCTTTTATTATTAATACCTAAAAACCTCTGAGAAAAAAGAATTAATCTCTTTCCTAACGGACAATATTAAATTTAAGTTAAATTAAATCTATTTAATAGCAAAAAAAGTACTTCCGATATAAGTAAATGTTTTTATTTGTTTTTTTTCGACTCAGGCCAAAAGGTTTTTACAAAGCCCTTTTTCAACAAAAGAAAAATTTGTTTCTCTAATGCTCGTAAAAGCACAAAAAAAGATTGCGATTTCCTCCATAATGTGGTTAAAGAACAGTGAAAGTTTATTTTGTGCGACCTCCTATTCGATAAATAACGCAACGAATATGAGACGCCGCTTACCTATTGCTTAAAGGCATATTTCTTATAAGGAGATTGAAATGACAGGTTTTGTATCAGACGCGTTCCGTTTGGAACTTCGCGACAATTTAGGGGGCGGAGCCTCTCGCGCTTTACGTCGCACAAGTATGACCCCCGGTGTTATCTATGGGGCGGGTAAAGAAAACACCCATGTCTCGGTTGACCCCCGTGATATTATGGCAGGTCTTAACACCACAGGTTTTTATGCCCGCCTTTATGAATTAAATGTCGGAAAAACAAAAGAACGCGTCCTGGTTCGTGAAGTCCAAATGCATCCCGTAACAGACCGCCCCATCCACATTGACTTTTTGCGTGTTTCAAAAGGGGCAAAAATCCACGTTAACATCCCCGTTCACTTTATCAATGAAGATAAATGCCCTGCCGTTAAACAAGGCGGCATGCTTAACATTGTTCTTCACAGCCTTGAAGTAACCTGTTCCGTTGACGCAATCCCCGAAGAAATCCTTGTTGACCTTTCAGGCCTTGAAATGGGCGATAGCATTCATACGGCAGACCTCACAATTCCTAATAACGCCGTGGCAACGCATCCCGAGCGCGATATTACAATTGCAACTCTTGTCGCTCCGTCAAGCGTTAAAAGTGAAGGGACTGATGAAGAGGCTGCCGCTTCACAGGCAACTCCTAATGCTGCTGAAGCCGGTAAGGCAGCCGGAAAATAATTCTTTCACAGGAGGAGCAATATCTTTGTTCCTCCTTCGGATGCCCAAGAGACAGTCTCATAGTCTCTTAAAATGATGAGCTCCGAGATAAGAGCAACCGACGACTCTGTTTTTATCGCTCTAAAAGATAACGGCGCTCTTTAGGACTTTTTTGAAAAAGACGATCAAATGAAATTAATTGTAGGGCTCGGTAATCCCGGGCCTTCTTATTTACTCAACAGGCATAATGTCGGTTTTATCATTCTTGATATGATCGCCCACGACTATAACTTACCCGACTTCAAAACAAAGGATAGAGCGCTAATCACCGAAGGTGTTATTGACGGCATTAAATGCCTTTTCCTTAAGCCTATGAATTTTATGAATAATTCGGGAACTTCCGTTTCTCAAGTTGCAAATTTCTATAAAATCGCCCAAGAAGATATCATCGTCTTTCACGATGAACTTGACCTACCCTTTACAAAAATAAAAACAAAAATAGGCGGCGGTTCCGGCGGGCATAACGGCCTTAAAAGCATTGATACGCATCTTGGTAAAGATTACCGACGTGTTCGCATAGGCATTGATCACCCGGGACACAAAGACCGTGTGACCTCCCACGTCTTGGGAAATTTCTCAAAGCAAGAGATCGAAGACCTTCCCTATGTCTTGGGTCCTCTCTCAGACGAACTCCCCCTTCTTCTCAAGAATAGACCTGAAGATTTCCAAAGAAAAGTTGACCTTCACATCCAAGAAACCTTTAAAAAGTAATTTATTTGTCGGAGCATTTTACAAAAAAAATAGAGCCGAACCTAATATTTTAGGGTGCTACGCCTGTTTAACATCTCAACGGTGATACAAAGACAACTAAACGTTTAAGCGTTTTAAACATTAAACCGAAAGTGAAAGACATCGCCGTCATTAACCACGTAATCACGACCTTCTTGGCGGAATTTGCCGGCAGCCTTAGCCCCTTGCTCGCCCTTAAACTCAACATAATCAGCGTATGCAATGGTTTCGGCACAGATAAAACCGCGCTCAAAGTCCGTATGAATTTCACCGGCTCCTTGAGGTGCCGTGCTCTTTCGTTTAACGGTCCAAGCCCGTGCTTCTTTGGGGCCGATGGTAAAAAAGGTAATAAAATCAAGAAGCTTGTAGCCCTCTCGGATAACCTGCGTCAAGCCCGTTTCCTCAAGACCTATACTTTCAAGGAACTCTACCTTTTCCTCCTCTGATTCAAGGGAGGCTATTTCAGCCTCAATGGCCGCAGAAATAACAACATGAAGAGCGCCTTCAGCTTCAGCTTGAACCGCTACTTTTTGTGTGTGAGCATTCCCTGTAGCAGCATCCTCTTCCCCCACGTTACACACATATAAAACAGGCTTACCGGTGATAAGTTGAAGTTGCCTAAAGGTTTTTCTTTCATCTTCAGAAATTTGTGCGGCACGCGCAGGGTTTCCGGCTTCAAGGACACTCAAAACACGCACAACCATATCAAGAGTTTCCTTAGCATCTTTATCACCGCCCTTGGCCTTTTTTTCCAAATTAGGTTTACGTTTTTCCAAACTCTCCAGATCTGCCAACATCAATTCCGTATCGATGATTTCAATATCGCGCAAAGGATCAACTTTGCCTTCCACATGGGTAATATCGTCATTTTCAAAACAACGCACGACATGAACAATAGCATCAAGCTCACGGATATTAGCCAAAAATTGGTTTCCCAATCCTTCCCCCTTGCTGGCTCCCCGCACAAGGCCGGCAATATCCACAAATTCCAATTGCGTCGGAATAATTTCCTTAGAGCCCGCGATAGCTGCCAGAACGGCAAGGCGTTTATCGGGAACAGACACGCGTCCTACATTAGGCTCGATTGTACAAAAAGGATAGTTAGCTGCTTCAGCTGCCGCTGTTTTTGTCAGAGCATTAAAAAGTGTTGATTTCCCAACGTTCGGTAGTCCGACAATGCCGCATTTAAATCCCATAACTTGTTCCTTGACCTTTTGGCGTTCATGATTTTAAACAGTATATACGATCCCGTCTCATTTTTGAACAAGAAAGGTTCTGTTAAACCTTCCTTTGGAAAAATTTAATTGCCATTTCCCTGAAAAGGTTATATTATTTCTTACACACCTGTCAAAATTAACCATTTTTTTATTTTTATATGTAGACAATGGCATTATGACCAAGTAATCTTAGAGTAACAGGATTCCTCATCATTAATGTATTTTTGAGGTTTCTATAAAAATAATGGGAGAAACATAATGTTCATGAATCAGCACTTAACAGCTCTTCAATTTCGCCACTCCACCCTCGAGAAAAAAATTGCCAATGAAAACAAGCGGCCTCTCCCGAATTACCTTGTTTTAAAGCAGCTTAAGCAAAAGAAATTAGAGCTTAAAGAGACCATACAACTATATCTTGCTTAAAAAGTCTTTACTTTATAGCTCCGTACAAAAAGCACCGTTCTATTTAAAGGCGGTGCTTTTTGTATGGAGGCTCCCCCCAAAACGCGCTAGACTGTAGAAGACTCCTTTACAGGCTGGGTGCAACAATGGCTATTTCTCAAAAAATTGTTCAACGACAAGGGCAAACCCTCGCCTTTACGGCACAAATGCGCCAAGCCGTTGAATTGCTTGAACTCTCTAATCTTGACCTCCAAGCCTATGTTAACCTGCAACTCTTGGAAAACCCCTTTTTAGAAGCAGAGCACCAAGAATCGGAACAAGATAACCGGAACGCTCCGGAAGACGAGCCCTCACCTCCCTCCGCAAGCACCGAGGAGGCAGAAAAAGAAAAGCTATATGAAGAGATGAGGTCTGAGGATTATGACAACGTTTGGTCCGGCGACCGGCGTCTTACCTCAAAACATGACCGTGATACCGGCAACCTCCACGACCTGCAAAAATTTGAAGGTGTTGCTGCCGACGACATAACCCTTCGCGACCACCTTTTATCACAAATCAATACGGATATTGACAACGAGCAAGATCGTCTCATTGCCTTTGCGCTCCTCGAGGCTTTAGATGAAACAGGTTACTTAACAACCCCCCTTGATAAAATAACAGAGACCCTCGGAGCCAATAGCGGCGACGTCGGACGTGTCTTGGATAATCTTAAAAGATGCGATCCTGTCGGCGTTTTCGCGAACTCTCTACGGGAATGCCTTTCACTTCAATTAGACGATCTCGGATTATTAGATCAAAAAGCCAAAGCCATCCTCGATTACATTGATCTTTTTGCCGATGCAAAAATTCAAGACCTTCTCGATAAAGCAGGCTGCAGCGCTCAAGATCTTAAAGCTTTTCTTGAACAATTACGTCGTCTTGATCCAAAACCGGGATTAAAGTTTCAAAAAAATCTCGTCCAAACCCTTATCCCGGATGTGTTTGTTTACCGCGACCGTCCCCATGAATCAACAGGCAACTCTCCTTGGATTGTGAGCTTAAATGCCGAAACACTTCCCAAGGTTCTTGTGACTCAAGACTATAAAATCCGAGCGGGACTCAATTTAAAAAAGGATAAAGAGCTTAGAAAATATTATCAAGAACGCATGGGAGAAGCCAATTGGCTGGTTCGTGCCCTTGACCGGCGGGCTCAGAATATCCTTAAGGTTGTAGAAGAAATAATCCGCCAACAAGAAACTTTCTTTGAAAAAGGGATAACCGCTCTAAAGCCTCTAAATTTACGTCAAGTAGCCGATGCTATCGGGGTTCATGAAAGCACGGTGAGCCGTATTACGCAAAATAAATATATGAATTCCCCAAGAGGTACTTTTGAGCTGCGTTATTTTTTCAGTGCTTCCATTACCAATGCTTGGACGGGCGAAAATCAATCCGCCCTTCAAATCCAACATAAAATCCAAGAACTTATCAAAGAGGAAGACCCTCGGAAACCTTTATCGGATGATGCCCTTGTTCTTAAATTAAGCGAGTATAACCTTGATATTGCAAGACGCACCATTTCAAAATATCGAGAGCTCCTTAAAATTCCTTCTTCCTATGAACGTAAACGTCGTTATCTAAGGGGACTTTAGCCTACGGCTCGTTCTCCTCGGCAACGAAACCTATTTTATAGAGGCGAAGAGCAGGAACAGCGTCAGCGGGTTCTTTTGAAGCCGCTCCGAAACTAATTTACTTGCTCTTAGTTAAAGCACATTCCCCGTTTAAAGCCCCATGTGAAAAAATTCTATTTTTCTGCCAAAAAATCACAAAGCAAATTAATTTTCTCTGATTTTTCCATATACTTCTGATAGATAAAGAAAATATCAACGGACGGCGATTCTAACTCCGGAAGAATTGTAATAAGCTTTTCAGAGCTTAATTCAACACCTTCGTGCGACACCGGAGCAATACCCAAACCATTTTCAACCATTTTCATCATCCCGATACCCGAATTAACCTTAATAAAGGGCTTAAAATCAGACGGGAGAAATTGAAGATGCCAATTGAAAAAATTAAACGGGCCCGATGAATTTGTATCAAAAGAAATGATTTTATGATCTTTTAGGTCTTCAACGGTTTGAGGCAAACCATACTTCTCAATGTATGCCTCACTTGCCCGAAGAGCCATTTTAAAAGTCTTAATACGTTTTTGAATAAGATTTTCTTGGTTTTCAATAAAAGGCCGAATGGCAACATCTATAGTTGACTCAAAAAAAACGGGCGTAGAATCCGTGCCCGTAATTTCAAAAGAAAAGTTATCATGAAGTTTATTAAAATCTTTTAAAAGGGGAGGTAACCACGTACTGGAATAAGAATTTGTCGTGTTAATTTTTATAAGTTCGTTCCCTTCGGCAATCTCTTTCTTGTACAAGCTGATAAAGTGCTCATAATTATAAACCATATTTTTTGCTCGAGGGTAAAGAAGATGCCCCTCTTTTGTCAAAAGGATCTTTTTACCTTGCACAAATGTAAGCGCAACGCCTAATTCATTTTCCAAAGCCTCAATCATTTTGCTAATATTGGAACGGGAAATCGTCATAATCTTAGAAACTGCAACATAGCTATTATGATCCGCCAATAAGCAAAAAGTTTTTAACTTTTCTATATCCATTTTAAAATCCTTCAAAAAAAACAAAAAAATGTCTTTTCTTCTTGCAAAAAGTGTTTATCTATTTTATGATCCGAATGTAAACGTTTTTTGCCTATTAAGCAACTGATTTTTTGAAATAGGGTATGTGAAAACTTAAAACCTTTATCGGTTTTAACGCCTTTTTTTTTAGTTTTGTAGCACTTAAAAAAGTGTAAAGATGCTGCCAACCGTTTTGCGCCCTCTTTTTTTCCTGTTTTGTGGGGCGCAAAAACAAAGCATTCGCGACTTGTAACCTCGCTGTTTTGCTTGATGTAAGTAATCTAACTTGCAAACCTGACTTGCCCGGACAAGACTCTATTCTCCTGTGATAGAAGCTTTCCGGGCTTTTTTTTGTTTCAACAGCTTATTTTTTAGTAACTTTCAATCCTCCGTCTCCCTTCATACCGATTAAAGCACCAAGGGTTGAACTTTTTCTGGTTTCCAAAATAAGCTTACCGGATTCAGGAATTTTTGTAATAGCCGGCAACGGATTCACAATTTTTTTATCACGTGAAAAAGCCATAACAGGATCTTTATAAGCCACGATCATAAGACCCGACGCCAAATTCACACTATCCCCTTTTTTCTGAAGAACAACCGCCTGCCCTACTTTATTACAACCGGCGTCAGTCACGGCTCCTGTCAAACCTTCACGCAAAGCAGCAAAAAAACCGCCTTTTTCGTAAGCCCCCTTTGCACCCGTTACAACTTTAGACGCTGTGCTTGTTGCTTTATCTTGGCAAACACTCTTCCATTCATAAACTTCGACAACAACAGGGTATTTACTGCCTGATTCCACAATAACGGCCTGAGTCGATGTTGCAGCCATTGAAAAAGCAAATAGACTTAAAGTTAATAATCGTTTCATAGAACTCTCCCGAAAATGTTCATTATAACTCTATCAAAAAGGAGTTAAATAACAGTTAAGAATACAAAAAAAATAAGGATTTAATAACTCAATGCATCCCCTTGTGCAAAGGATCATCTGCTCTCACAACGATAGATTCCGGCATATAATCTTTAGATTCTTCAATCATCCAAGAAGTCCATCCCAACGCCGACCTGCCGTCCAAACGCGTCGGGGTTGCCTGATCCCTTTTCAAGGAAATCCGATAATCAAAAAGATTTTCACGCCCGAGATAATGACGCGTAAATTCAGAAAAAAGTTTATTATATTTTGCACCCGGCAACATGCGACAATAGTCCACAAGATCTAAAGGGCCGACAACCACACGTATCTTCTCTCCGTGAATCCAAACCTTTGTGCCAAGGGCGGCTCCTTGACCCAAAACACCATGACGTCCTTTTTCTCCAAGGAACGTCCGTTCCTCCTCTTCAATTGTGAACCAGCGACCGATAAATTGCTGAACATAAACAGGAAGTTGAAAATAATCCTTTAAGGCAATTTGGAGCCCCATGGCAGAATGAGGTTTCTGCCACAAGAGCCCCGCATACTTCAAATAGCCCCGCAAAGGAATTAACCCGTTGCTCTCTTCTCCGGCACAAGAGAGCCCTCCCAAATGCTTTAAAACCAAAGCAGTTTCCGTTTCACCCGGAAGATTCGGATTTAACGCAACGGTATATTTAACATGTATTCGATAATGAATAGAACTTAAGCGGTGGTTGAAAATATCTAGAAATTCTCGAAAAGCATAATCTTTTACCCTTAAACGATCAAGGATTAGTTCGGCATACACATTTGGCAAAGGGCCGGTTTGACCGGCAATCCCCATAAAGTTAATCGTTAGGGTCACAGGATCTTTTTCCGATGCAGGCATCGTCAAAGAATATAAGTCACTCGGCGGCGTCGACAGCAAAATATTAGATTTAATACGTACGGACTCAAAGCTTGCTTGCGATGTTTCACCCAGCCTTTTTTTATGGGCGTAGATATTTTCTAAGAGTTTAATCGCTTGGGCAAACTCAAATTCATAAGGCTTTTCAAAAAGCTTTTGTTCTATGCTAGGGCTTTGTTTCCGGAGCGGGGTTGCCATAGTTTCCAAATTCCTTTTGCATTAATACGTTGAACTTCAAATTCACTAAACGAATTCACCGATGCAAATTGCGGCAAAACACGATTTAAAACCTGAGAAAAAAGAAAAACGCGAGTATCCCGGCTAATAGCATCTGCCATGGTAAGGGTAAATTTTGTTCCGTGGACAAAACCACGCCAAGCATCATATCCCAAACGTCGCGTAACACGTTGCGCCTCAAACTTCCGCATAATATTTAATTCCGGGATAACGCTCCCATCCTCAAAATCACCATACTGACTTACCAATTCTCTTAACATTTTCAAACTCACCTCATTATCCGATAGAGACAAGTGCCCCAAGGCCAAGTGAGAAATGAGACGCCACTGACTTAGCGCTTCTCGATTTAAGTAATGCTGTGCCGTCGGACGATCCAAACAATACATCCGCTCAACAGGAATAGACTGATCACTTTGAAGCTCTGTCCCTGCCGTCAAAGATCTTGCAAGGGATCTGTTGGTACATAATATTTCGGCATAAACAGAATGATCAACCGGAAGACTCACCTTAAATTCATAATCTATAAAAGAAAGATAGGTTTCATTTCCGGGATATTGACTATCATCGGAATAACTGCGCCGTGCATGCCAAAACAAGGCTTGTTTTTTTTCTTTTTCAGCGTGGGTATAGCTAAAATAAGGAGAGTATTCAATGGGATCACGTTCTCCCTCACGACTGCCGAGCACCCGTTGGATACTATGAACCTCCATGGTATCCTCGCGGCGCTGATCGGCCACCAAGCGATAATCAACGGTTTTATGGGTAATCCGTATCGGCTCGGATACCTTTTTAAAAAGATTAACTATGGGAACACACCCAAGTTGAATATTCGTCACATCAAAATCTTTATCTTCCAGAGCGATAACATCTGCAATTTCAATATACAACGTAAATTCTTTTTCATCTGACTTAAAAGCGGCGGCATCCACATCAAAAAACATAAACTTTTGAGGATAGGCAAAATACTCTTGCAACAGACGATAGCCCGGATGTCCGTGATCCGGGTAAGGCATGACGGCTTCATCGTCTTCAAATCCAACAGCTGTTGTTAAATGAGGCAACGGAAAGTCATACCGCGTGGGATTGGCTCGGGAGCCATAGCTTACGGCCGTTAAGGGGTCGGAAAGGAAAAGCGCTTCATAAACTTTATTTTGCAAAATGGGATCACCCACAATATGAAAACGCATTTTACCAAGATCAAGTTCTGAAACCGCCCCTGCTACGGACTTTAAGTGAATGCGTAAAACACGGTGAGTCGAAAAATGTCCCGCCTTTTTAGGCAAATCAAAAGTCGGAACAATATCAATAGATTCCACACTTATGGGATAAATATCAAGATCAGAGCAAGTCTGAAAACGACAAATATCACCGTCCAGACCATGCACATAAAGCTGTGTGCCTTTATTGACACGAAAACGTCCTGTCAATTTTCCTTTTTGCCCGCAAGTTTCAAATTTTGTAACGGTATATGAGGGAAGAGGCGCAACAAATTGCGGATAAAGCGTTTCAAGAAGAGCCGTTGAAATGCGTGGAAATAAATCTTCCACATCCCGTTGAAGACGAGCCGTTAAAAAAGAAAAAGATTGCAATAAACGCTCAACATGAGGATCCGATGACGCTACGTTGGAAAAATCAAGACGCCCGGCAACCTTTGGAAAACTGCCGGCAAAACGTCCCCCTTCATGACGGAGGTAGGCCATTTCCCTTTGGAAATACTCAAAGAAATGTTTATGGTCTATCACGTAACAACTCCCTATAAAAGCATGCGGTATCACAGAAACTCTTGCAAAAGAGTCTTTTGCAAAGACTTCCATATCACTTCTAGTAATGATGCCATATAAAATTGTGAAAGACCATGCCTAAACAATTTCTTTCGAAGAGTCCTCTCTAAAACCTTTTCAAAAAATAGCCTTCATAAAAGTTAGCCATGGTTTTGAGCTCTTACTTTTTGAAAACTCTTTGACAACCCTTCTAAAGGAAATGCCAAATCAGAATCTTTAGACGTCAAAATATGTTGCCATCCTTTTTGGCGATTGCGATCCAAAACAATGGGTGCTTTAAGATTCGTTGTCAAATGCAAGTGGCCGTTGGGCTCTCTTACCGTCACAACAGAATAAATATCAACCTCATTCCGCTCTCTATCATAGGCCTTTGCAAAATTACAAAGAGATTTTTTATCAAAGAGGGATTCGCCGTTTACATGGGGATATAGAATAAAAGAGACAGCCGGATTATCAACACTAACCATCAATTTGAGCGGATCATAAAAACCATCCTTTAATTTTTGAATATAAAACCTTTTTAAGTCGGGAAACCCCGGAACCCCCGTCGGAAACTCATAAATTTTGATACTTTCTGCCACGTCCGCCATGGGCGTATCCTGTTTTGTTTTAATGTGATCGTTCATCTTTATCTCCCAAATATTAAATATTACTTAACAAATTTTTCAAGATTTCATTTTCCTTCGCAAGAAGGGTTTGATTCATATTAAGCTTCAACATTTCCTGCGTTGACCTAATGAATTCTGCAAGCAAATCTGCATCGGTTAGCTCTGACATCGTCTGTGTCAAATACGCAACATCTTCATCATTTCGTTTTGAGATGCTTTCTAATTTCCCGAGCTGTTCTCCCAAAATCTTTTTTGAATCCATAAGACCGTCAACGGTTGTACCAAGTCCGTCCTGCATTCCTTGCAATCGAATGGTATTCGAAGACCCCGGGATACCGTCGGGTGTCACCGCGGTTCCGCTTTTAAGGTAAAAAATAAGATCTCGCACCCCGGGATCTACCGCAGAAATCCCATACTGAAAAGCCTCTCCGTCCTTAAAAGACGCCGTATGTATTCCTTTTTCGCCGATAAAATAAGCATCATAAGTCGCATCAGGTGAGTCGGCTGCGGCCGGCATAGCCGCAAGACTAAAGTCCACCGCATTACTTCTTGTGGCATTCCCCCCCGTCAAACTTCGTCCTTCAAAGTCCTTTTTATTTAAAAGAGCTTCAACCTCGTCCAATTTTTTCTGACAGAATGTTGAAAATCCCGCATCTCTAATTGTCGGGTCTCCCGCTTGGGTGACACGCGTTCGCACTTCCGTCGCAATTTCGGCCAAACGCTCATTGATTCCATAAGCCAGATTAATACGCCCTGTCAGCAAAGTTACCTTTGGCTTTACGGATTCGCTCTCCATGGTTTTTTGTTCAATATTCAAAAGTTGTCTTGTTTTTTCGGCTGTTTCAGGGGATTCGTACCCGCCGCCAATCTTACCGGACGCAATACGCCCGCTGGCTTCGGCAGAGCTTTCACCCAATTTTTTAATAGCATCTCGCGTTGTATTCCCCCGAGAAAGGTCGGAAACACGACCTGATAAAGAAGAAATTGCTGATTCCGGCATTTGATAAACTCCCTTAAACTGCAGCCATAAGCTGCTGTAACATTTCTTTATTTGCTTTAAGTAATGTCGTAGAAGCCGCATAAATACGTTGCGCTTCCATTAATTGGGCAATTTGGCTTTGCATATTAACCCGTGTTCGCGAAATAAGTTCTGTTTCATTTTCCTCTAAAATTGTATTTTGTACTTCATAGAGAGATTTATTATTTTTAGAATCCACCGCCGCATTATGCCAAATAGAATTTGCATAATTTAGCAGTGACTCGCTTCGAGCCCCCATAGGCCCGGCAGCCGAAAATGCCAAGGCTTGGTCAAAGGCAACAATCATTTTTGTTACAATACGACCGTCGCCCGGTCGGATAGCGTTCGGATGTGTGGGAAAAGGTTCTGTTGAGGCCATGGCTCGGGATAAAAAGGCAGGCGTTGCTTTAATATCGGCTCGAATATCAAGGCTTTGTGTCAAGCCGACTTTTCCGGCAACACCGTCATCAATAAAACGAGTCCCCGTTGTAAACAAATCATTCAAGCCAAAATAATGAGAAAACCCAAGATTATTTCCGGAACCTGCAACGGTCTGCTTTGCTTCGGGATCGGTCATAGAAACCATAGCCACACCTTGGTTGGCATTGGTTGCCGTTATAACCAATTGACCGTCGGCATTTAAGGTTGCCGTTCCGTCAACACCCAAATAGCCGTTAATCGTTGCTACAACAGCATTAATTGTTTGAGGTGCGGCCGTTAAATCAAGGTCAAGGGGGGCTTTAATATAATTTCCCGTTGTATTATCCACGATCCCCACACGCACAACCCCGTCCATTTGCATGGTCGTGACCCCCGGAGTGGCAAATGTTCTTGTTCCCGTTAGAACGGCAGGAACGGGAAAGCCGCTTCCTTGGTTATGTATCGCATTCATTTGGTCTCGGAATTTTTCCGTGAACTCATCCAACTCTGCCTGCATCCCCGGTAAAATAACATCGCGCGCCTTTAAAAAAGCCCCGATCTTACCGCTTGAAATAGAGGTTGTTACATCTACGCCGTTGATCGTAATCTTGCCAAGGGTCGCCGGTGTGTCTGCAGGGCCAACGGATGTTGCTTTTGAAAAAGAAAGTTCCGCAACACCTGTTCGCAAAAGAAGTGCTTGACCCGTATTCGTCGTAACATCCAAATTCATGCTATCGCGACGCATAACTTGAATATCCATATATTGAGAGAGCTCTTTTAAATGAGCATCTTGTTTATCTTGGAGACTGCCGATCGTTTCACCACGGCCGTAAGCCAAAGAAATATCATTATTAATCCGATCAAGACTTTTTAAAATTCGATTCACATTATCAACGGCATCTTCAAGGCCGTCTTCTGCGATAAAACGCTCATTTTGGAAAAAATCGCCAAGCTTATTAATATATTTCACGGTTTCATCAAGCTTTGCTAAAACGCCACGTTGATGCCCGGGGGTAGCCGGCGCATCTTCCAAAGTACTTAACGTTGTTTTGATAGCCGCCATCCTTGACCCCAAGGAGGCTTGATCACCGGGTTGCCCTAATTTCAGCTGAATACTATCATAGACATCAACCAACGTTTCAAGGTAACTCACCTCAATGGACTGAAGGCGTACGGCTTCTGTTCGAAGGGGCTCCGCATTGCGCACTTCCGGCAACGCAGTGACACCATAAGAAACACCGCCAATGGTATTGGTCACCAAACTAACAGTTTTTTCCGTATAATCCGGATTAGATGCATTGGCCACGTTATTAGATATTGTCTGCATAACCCGTTGCTGGGCGGCTATACTGCTAAGAATAATATCACTCATGTCATCACCTTAAAGGGTTTGGTCCAAGGCGGCCAAAGACCCGCCTCCCTGTTTTGCATAATGCTTTTGTCTGCTGACTACATACCCGCGGTTATTATAATTTTGAACCGGCTGCACCGCGTCAAGAACGCTTTCTTGCATCAGCGCCACAAAGCGAGACTGCGCTTTTTCAAAGCGTTTAATATAAAGCTCATGTTCTATACTAAGCTCCCCGAGAAAAGCAATTCTCTCTTTTAAAAGATCAAACTTCTCCCATTTTTTCAGCAAAGCAGCCATAGCCTTATCAACTTTTATTTTATCGATGCAGTTCTGATAAAGGCTCACCAAAGGCTCTTTTTCCGTAGTGATCAAACCGGCTTCTTTAATTTTCATTTGCTTCAAAAAAACAAGTTCTTCCCGAGTCATCTCAATCAAACGCTCTACAAGTTTAAGCAGCTGTTGTGCAAACATGGCGCTCCTCCTGTTTTATCGCGGGCAAACCACCCGCTGCTCTATAGGCTTTGTGAGCCGCAAGATCGTTGCTTTTTAACTCTTCCAGCCCCCTTTGACGACGCAACATGTTTTCAACTTGCGTCACCATAGCCTTAGCCGCACCTGAGGCGGCAATTTTTTCCGCCATGCCTTCGGCAAGAAAGCTGCTATACATATCGCTTTGAAAGCCTTCTTCGTTGGATTCATTGGCATCAGAGAACATCTGCCCTACCATTTGGGCAAAAAATGTTCCGACAAAGCCCTCGGCAACTTTGTGCATCTTTGCCTCAGGATTCAGAGCCGTTGAAGGAAAGGATTCCTGAAATTTTAGGGAGGCGCCCTTTTCCATTACTTCACCTCCAGCTCGGCTTGCAAAGCACCGGCTGCCTTAATATTTTGCAAAATGGCAATCATATCGCGAGGATTAACGCCAAGGGAATTGAGGCCGTTGACCAATTCTTGAAGGGTAACCCCCTCATTTAAAACAGTAAGTTTTCTATCTTCCCCTTCATCAACCGTAATACCTGTTCGTTCAACAACCTTTGTTTCACCCGTATTTGAGAAAGGGTTAGGTTGTGAAACTTGAGGCGTCTCTGTGATTTTAATAGTGAGGTTTCCGTGGCTGATAGCAACCGTTGAAATGCGCACATTATGCCCCATCACAATCACCCCGTTTTGCTCATCAATAATAACCTTAGCCGATTGATCAGGTGTGACTCTTAGTTGCTCAATCTGCGTAATAAAGCTAAGCGGATTCTGACGATACTTAGGCGGAACGGTAAGGCGCACCGTTGCCGGATCAAGGGCTTCTGCCAACTCTGCACCAAACTTTTTTTCTTTGACAAAGGCATTAATGCGATCTGCAATACGCTTTGCAGTTGTGAAATCCGCATTATGCAAAGACATATTAATGGTAAAGGTGTTTTTAAGCTCAAAGGCGATCTCTTTTTCAATAATGGCTCCGTTTGTGATTTTACCACTGGTAGGGACACCTTTCGTAATAGCGGTGCCTGTTTTCCCGGATGCATCAAAAGCGTTTGTGGCAACGGGTCCTTGAGAAACCGCATACACAGAACCGTCCGCACCGACAAGAGGCGTCACTATTAATGTACCGCCCAGTAAATCTTTTGCCGTCCCAATGGCTGAAACGGTCACATCGATCCGTGTGCCGTGCCTTGAAAAAGGCGGCAGATCGGCCGTTACCATAACGGCAGCAATATTTTTTGATTTTAAACTGGTTTGTTGATCTCGAACATTAACCCCCAAACGCTCGAGCATACCGATAATGGTTTCCTTAGAATAAGGAGAACTATTCAGATCATCGCCCGTCCCCTTCAAGCCGACAACAAGGCCATAACCTATAAGCTGGTTATCTCTAACCCCTTCAAAAGAAACAATATCCTTGATACGCACCTCTCCCGCGCAAACACTGTGTTCAAAGTGCACAAGGGTCAAAAGAACCATAAAGGCCTTAAAGAGATGCCGTCTCATAAAATGGTAAGTTTTCGGATTCATCTTAAAATCGCTCTCAATTATTATATCCCTAAGGTCTATGCGAGAACCATGCCAAGTGATAAAAAATGACTCGTTAAAACAAGAAATGCTTTCAGTGTTTAGGCTCGGATTTTGCCGGAAACAGCTATGGTGCTTTAGCACCTCCGGTAAATAATAATGAGCAGTTCGATCAATATGCCGCCGCACGCCCGGAGTTACAAACGGCTGTTGAAGACGTAAAAGCGAATCAGCACTATTATACAGACGCTATGAACCCAAACTATCTTGAGGAATCAATTAAATTTTTCGGATTAAATAACCGGTCCTTAAGCCGTCCGGACGAGACGTGTGGGCCTTATCATCAATGGGCACAGAGTGTTACTACGGAAAAACGAAACCAACCTAACGCGCTATGCGTAAAAGAGACTCTTCTTGCCATTAATAAACTTTCCGGAAATCTTTACGGCGACGTTAAAGAAGCAAAATCTTTTATGCCGTTCTTAGAAAGCATAAAGGCTTCTTTAGCAATGCTTCCGGGACTTGAATCCGGAATTAATCAGGTCATACATAAGAAATAACTTTAAAATAAGAAGCGCTTGAAGTCATTCCCATAAAAAAGCATCTCCGGCGGAGATGCTTTTTATTAATTAGCCCCTTAGCAAAAAAAAGGGGGAAGCTGCAGCACAAGATATACTTACTTAAGAAGGCCTTTTCTCAGCATAATATCTTCAAAATATCCTTGATCACGAGTTGAAAGATAACGTGCTGCCCTGTCGACCATCAGCTCCACGAGTTTTTCTTCTGCTTGAGCAGTGCTTAGTGATTGAGCCTGCACAGCTTTGAAGTAGGCTTTGAAGCGGGGATGCAATAGTTTATCTTTGACTCTTTTAGTAATAAACTTTTGAATTTTGTCCGTCTCATAAAAAGGCATTACATTTTCTCTATAAAGACGATCTAAAACGTCTTGCATTAACTGATTTTCAGCGGCTCTTGCCCTTACAAAGGCTTTTTCAAATGACGCAAGGGATCTAAAACTATCTTCGGCAAAATTAAGGCGACCTTGTCTATGAACACGGCTAAACGTTACCATATCTATATTTACATACCCGTTACTTTGAAATTTTCTTTGAATAGTACTGTATTCACCTAACAGAAGGAGTTTCTTAAATTTTATAAATTCACGGGCTTGTCTGTTCATATCTTCAGATATTACCTTAATAGCTCTATTAATTTCTTCTGAAGTTTTTCCCTCTGCTCTTCCGGTAGCAATAGCTGTTCGTGCCTTATTGTCAAAAATCTTTACGAAAGATTGATTGTCTTCTTCTTTATTTTTTCTTTGTGGAAAGACCGGACATGATTCTTGCCAATAAACATAGCCCTCCAAAGTATTTACAAGGCCTACGTGTTTCCCCCGTAAATATTCCGACGGATCACAATCAAGCTGCCCGTCGGCAAGTGTCGGTCGGCTCGCTAATAATAACAATGATAATAACGAAAACGTCAATTTATTAATTTTATACATACTCATAAACTCTCTCTTAATATTAATTGCTAAAAATGAACTTGTTCTAAAATGCCCACAGGAAAAGCTCTATGGTTTTAGGCTCATTTAATCAAGGAAAGATAAAATGTTACATTATGAATAAAACGCAGCGAATTCGCCTGCGCAAGAACTCTACTTCATACATGTCTTCATAATCTCCTTCTCATTCCAAAGGTAGAGAGAAAAATATTTACTGTCAAGAAACGTTTTAGAAGAACCTAAAAAATAATTAAAACGTTAAAACAAAAAATATGATTAATTATACAAGGCCTTGCTTAAAACGGAGAGACAAACCCCATAACGTCTTTAACTTGTTTTAACGTTTGATTCGCAAGGGTACTTGCGTGTTCGGCTCCCCTCTTTAAAATCTTTTCAAGTTCTGCTTTTTCATCTAAATACCGAGCCGTCTTTTTTGAAATGGGCAAGAGCTTATCAATAAGAAGATCGGCTAAAAGGGGCTTAAACTCCGAGAACGATTTCCCGGCAACAGACGGTAATGCTTCCTCAAGGGTCTGATCCGTAAAAGCCGCGTAAACGGTCACGAGGTTTTTTGCTTCGGGACGCCCCTCAAAGCCGTCCGACGTTTCGGGAAGAGGCTCGGGATCGGTTTTAGCTTTACGAATTTTTTGTGAAATTTCATCAGCCGTGTCCGTTAGGTGAATCCGTGAAAAATCCGACGGATCGGATTTACTCATTTTTTTCGACCCGTCCCGCAAGCTCATAATGCGCTTTGCCTCCCCTTTAATAAGGGGTTCGGGAACGGTGAAAATATCTTTTTGAAAGCGATGGTTGAAAGATAAAGCAATGTCTCGTGTCAATTCAATGTGTTGCTTTTGATCGTCTCCCACAGGAACGTGTGTGGTTTGATAAAGCAAAATATCAGCTGCCATCAAAGTTGGGTAAGCCAACAACCCTAAAGCCGCATTATCTCGTTTTTTGCCGGCTTTATCCTTAAACTGCGTCATACGATTCAACCAGCCTAACGGCGTCATGCAGGACAGCAACCACCCCAGTTCGGCATGGGCGTGCACATGGCTTTGCACAAAAACAGTACTTTCTTTCGGATCAATACCGGCCGCCAAATAGGCAGCAGCTACTTCCAATGTTGCTTGATGAAGAGCTTTAGGATCTTGGGGAACGGTAACGGCATGAAGGTCTACGATACAAAAAAGCGTCTCATATCGGCTTTGTAAATCAACCCAATTTTTAATGGCGCCAAGGTAATTTCCAATGGTTAAATTATTGGTCGGTTGCACACCGGAAAGAATACGCCCTGTCATAAAAACACCTTTTTTCTATTTACGTTTCAAAATATTGAAATCGCTTTTTTTAATAATACCCAAAATATAGCATGCCGACGCATAGGATATAACCCCTGCCCCAACCATAGCTGTAAGGGCAATAATCTCATTGAAACGTGCACCTTGTGCTTGCTCCCAAAGCAAATTGCGTAAGGAATAAATTGTCCCGAAACATACAAGGCTTGCAAAAGCAAGTTTGGGCAAAAACATGACAAATCGTTCGGAAATCGGCATCATTTTACCCCGCTGCATAAAGACATACAATAAGAAAGCATTAGCCCATGCCGCAATTGCCGTGGCAGCGGCAAGGCCGACATGTTGATAGAAACGAATCAAAATTAAATTCAAAGCTAAATTTAATAACATCGCCGCGACGGCAATTTTAACAGGCGTTTTTGTATTCTCTCGTGCAAAGAAGATATTGGTGAAAATCTTGATCATAATATAAGCAGGAAGACCTGTTGAAAAAGCCATCAGCGTATAAGAAATTTGCAGAACATCTTTCGGTAAGAGTTTACCGTGCAAATAAACAACTTGAGCAATGGGTTCGGCCAATACAAAGAGACCCAGAGCCGAAGGAACCGCAAGAGCCAGAGCATATTCAAGGGCTAAATTCTGTGTTTTATAAGCCGTTGTGTAATCTTTAACACGCACTTGCTTTGACAGCATCGGCAAAAGTGCCGTTCCCATGGCAACCCCTACAGTACTTAAGGGAAGTTGGTTAAGGCGGTCGGCATATTCAAGGTACGATATTCCGCCTTCACTCAAAAAAGACCCCACAATGATATCCAGAAACATATTAATTTGTACAACACCTCCGCCAATGACAACAGGCAACAAAAGCTTAAAAAACTTTTTTACATCTTTTGTCATTTTGGGGCGCTTGATTTTCATAGCATAGCCGTGTTTCCACGCGGGTATCATGACCCAAAGCGCTTGAACAACACCGCACACGGCAATACCGATAGAAAAGGCTTCTCCATTATTGGCAGTAAAAGATTTTACGGCAAAGACCGTTGCAATAATCGAGATATTACCGAACATCGGAGAAGAAGCCGCATAAGCAAAGCGCTCGAGTGAATTCAGCACACCGCTGAAAAGGGCACATATGGAAATAAAGAGCAAAAAAGGAAAAGTAATGCGCGCAAAATCAATCGTGTATTGCAAGCGTTCAGGGGTCTTTGAAAAACCCGGCAACAAAATTTTGATCACAAAAGGCATGAAAATCTCACTCAAAACCACAAAGATTGAGAGAACAATTATCAACAAAGAAAAGATTTGCTCTGCATAATTACGTGCTTTTTCAGGGCCCTCTTTAGCCAACATGCCCGCAAAGATAGGAACAAAGGCAGAATTGAAGGCACCTTCTGCAAATATACGTCGCATCACACTGGGAATCTTAATGGCAATGACAAGAGCATCTGACATGGCGCCTGCACCAACAAGAATAGCCATTAGCATGCTTCTAAAAAAACCAAAAACACGGCTTCCCATGGTAAAAAGGCTAATGGTCGCAACGGACCGAATAAGGTGCATAGAAATATTATCCTTTTCTAATTTTCACTCATTTTTAGCAAATTCTTGTCTTGGGGACAAGTCACCCTGTACTTTTCAACGGATTTGTTTTTTTGTTGAAGGTGCTCTCAATTCTTTGCTATCCTCACCATGAAGACAGGGAATAAAACAGGAAGCGCACAATGTCTAAGAACAAAAAGCAAACTCTTATACTCACCCTTTTCCTCTTTTTTTTGGGAACAAGCAACGGTATCACCGCAAAAAACCCTTCAACACCCCCCCAAACTAAAAATTTAAAAACTCCGCCTTTAAAAAAGAAAACTATCGAAAATCCCCCCTCTCAAAAACAACTTCCAAAAGGTCATCGTCTCAATATCTATCAAGAAAAAGAGCTTCCTTTGCTTTATAAAACGGCGGCAAATGAAGTTATAAAATCCCTGAAGGCAAATCCTAATTGCATTGTTTTATTACCGACGGGTTCAACCCCGGAAAAAATGTACGGCGAGCTTATCGCTTACTTTAAAACAGACCCGTCCATTGACTTTTCCAAAGCCAAATTTTTTAACTTGGATGAATACGTCGGTTTACCGCCGACACACCCCTTAAGTTACAGTTATTATATGGAGCATTACTTTTACGGCCCGTTACACGCCATTGATCCGTCACGTGCTCCTCAACGAGAAAACACTTTTATTCTCTCTGCCAAGGGTGGAGAATCCCCTCAGGAAACCCTGAATCGTTTTAAAAAAGACTTAGAAAATGCCGGCCCCATTGACCTTGCAATTTTGGGTGTCGGCGGCATTTTTTTATCTAAAAACCTTCAAGGAGAACAAATCATTAAGGGAGGACACATTGGCTTTAACGAGCCCGGCACACCGCCTTCCCAAGAAACGCATCTTGTCACCCTCACCTCTAAAACACGAAAAGATACTCAACATCGGTTTCGGTCTCTCCAAATCTTAATGCAGCAAGGAGAAATTTCAAGGCAAGACGCCGTAAATGTCCCTGCAAAAGCTTTAACAATCGGTTTAAAAGAAATTCTCTCCGCTGAAAAAGTTATCCTTCTTGCAACCGGGGAAAATAAAGAACGCGTCATTAAAGAAATTTTTAAAAAAGCTGCAAATCCTAATTTTCCGGCAAGCTATCTTTTGGATCACCCCAATGTCTCTTGGTATTTTGACGAGTTCGCTGCAAAATCTCTCGAAGCAAAACCTTGGATTTACGCAAAATCTTCAACGTATTTTCCACGGCACTGGCTTAAGAAATGCGCTCATCTCCTTGCTCTGAAAAAAGAGACGGAGACAATTTCTCTGACGGATTTTACAGCCGAGGGTATCCCTGCAGAAGTCGTGAAAGCCTATCAAAGTCATCGATTCCGAACAGTAACGGCAGAAAAAGCTATCCTGCGAGATCTTAAAAGCGGCCTAATGACTAATCGAGACGAACTCCCCCAAGGACAAACCGTTCTCATAATGTCCCCTCATCCCGATGATGACGTCATTAGCATGGGCGCGACGTTGAAAAAGCTCGCCGACTTAGGTAATACCGTTCATGTCGTTTACGCTGTAACAGGATCAAATGCCGTGCGCAATACTTTGCCGGAATATCAAAAAGAGTATGCGGCACAGGATAAAACCGACCCCCTGCAAGCGGCTTATGAAGCCAAAACAGCGGTTCGCGAAAAAGAAGCACAAGCTGCAACTTCAATTCTTGGTGTCCCGCCTAAGAATCTCCATTACTTTAGGGCAGACTACTATACAAGACGAGGTATTCCGGGCGTGTCCCCCTTCTCTGTCAATGATCATAAACGTATGCAAGTTCTCTTGGTAAGAATCAATCCGGATATTATTTTCTTTGCTGCAGAAGATGACCCTCACGGCGCCCACGGACTTGCCGTTAAGCTTCTGGCTCACAGCCTTGAGCATCTTGGGAAATACGGTAAATTAAAAGGGATAACCCTTTGGGGTTATCGGGGCGCTTGGAATGAATGGCCTTTGGACGACCCTGATCATTTAACCTTTATTTCCTTTGATGAAGAAAATATGGAACAAAAAATCGCGGCCATCAAAGAACACAAGTCTCAACTTAATCCTCTTTTTCCGGGAGAGGATAACCGAGAATTTTATGAACGTGCCCAAGCTCGTAATAAAGCTATGGCTTCCGAATATTATACCCTAATCGATGTGAATTCCGGGATAATTGATGCAAATAAAAAGGGAACAGAAAAAGGAAACTTAAACTCGTTAACAAAAATAAAAGCCATGCCTTACCTTGAAGTTTTTAAACGCTTTAAGGTAAAAGATTTTATTACTCACTACAAACCCTAAAGGAAAAAAATGAAAAAATTAGGATTAAAAATCGCACTCATTGCTTCCGTTTTTCTCTTAGCAGGGAATACGGTTCAAGCAAAAGAAACTGTGAAAAAAAACACGGGTCCAAGTAAATATTGGGCGTTTTTACAAGGCTTTGAAAAGGGAACCTTAGAGAAAAAAACCGATGAATTACGCGAAATTTCAGAGACACTGAACGACCTTATTAAAGCACGGGAAAGCTTTAATAAGACATGTTCCAAGAACACTGATCCAAAGTGCCGAGAGCTTTTAGAAAATTACCTTAAAATTGAAATATCCGCCGTTGAAGAATTAAAAAAAGAAGTTCTCGAAACAGGTATCAATTTAAAAACAGCCCTCAGAAATCTTTCAGAACTTTAGGTTTTTTTCACACGTTTCAAAATACTTTAGAAAACGTTTTTTTAAGAACTTGATCAACCTCATCCAGTTTGACGTTAACTCCCAATTTATGGAGGGAGGTCACACCGTGCCCTCGAATTCCACAAGGCACAATCCCCTTAAAATGAGAAAGATCCGGATGCACATTCAGGGCAAGACCATGGAAGGTTACCCACTTTGAAACGCGCACTCCGATGGCGGCAATTTTATGATCAAGCGGCTCCCCCGTCGCCGTCGTTAATGCCTTTTTTTCAGGAACCCACAAGCCGACACGACCGTCTCGACGGCAGGCCCCAATGCCAAGTTCCTTCAAGGCTAAAAGCAACCATTCTTCCAAAGACCATACATACGCTCGCAAATCTTTAGTGCGCTTATTTAAATCAAGCATGGTATATACAACACGCTGCCCCGGCCCGTGATAAGTTACTTCTCCACCTCGTCCTGTTTCAAAAGAAGGCAACGAATCGTCTAAAATATCTTCTCGTTTTGCCCCTGTACCAAGCGTATAAAGAGAAGGATGTTCAAGAGCCCACAAGAGCTCGGACTCATTGCCCTCTTGGATAGCTTTCACCCGCGCTTTCATGGTAGAGACAGCGTCTTCATAAGGAACAAGGTCGGTTGCCGTTACCCAATGAGGAGGATGAGAAAAATGCATTAGGCTATCCGTTTCTTTTGAAGGATTTCTTGCTGCCCTTCTTCATTTTTGCACAACTTTGCAACGGGAGAAAAAGAGCGGCGATGATGGGGGGTAACTCCATGACGAAGCAGACCTTCTTGATGAGTTTTTGTGCCATAACCTGCATTGGTTTCCCAGCCATAATGGGGATAGCGAAGCGCCAAGTCCTTCATTAGGGTGTCCCGTGTCACCTTTGCAATAATAGAAGCTGCTGCAATGGAAAAACTACGACCGTCACCCTTTTTAAGGGTTTGGAGGGGACAATTGAGAGAGGGCGCACAAATACCGTCAACTAGGGCAAAATCAGGTTGTTGAGGTAAATTTTCGACGGCTCTTGCCATCGCTAAAAGAGCACCCTGACGAATGTTAATACGATCAATTTCACCTTCACTTGTTTGGCCGCATCCAATATAACAGTGGATTCCTTCATAGGCTTTTAAAAGATTATAAGCTTTCTCACGACGCTTTGCCGTTAACTTTTTTGAATCATCAAGCAGAGAAAGTAAATCAACGGGTACAGTTTTAAAATTCAAAAAAACCACAGCTCCTGCCACAACGGGGCCGGCCCAAGGGCCGCAACCTGCCTCATCGACGCCCGCAATAAATCCTTTGTATTTTAAGGTCTCATATGCTTCTTGTTCAAAGCTAAAATCAGGCATCAAGCTTTGGGTCTTTTTGATCTGCCTTAGAAGACTTTCTGTCAGTCTGCGCTGCCTTTGACTCGTCAGCGTCGGAGGTTTCTACATCCCTAGCGTCGCGGCTTGAACTCTTTTCTTGTGCGCCGTCTTCAACAATAGAGGCCTCTTCAATAACAGGATCAATGCCTAAATCAAAATCAGGCTCGGTTTTGGTATCTTCTGCTTTTGGTTCCCTAGGGGAGGAAAATTGCTCGGCAAACTTTTTACAAGACTCTTTAATCCTTAAAACGGCTTGCATTTGAGGCGCATAAACCCTGCTCATTAACTCATCCGCACTCTCAATTCCCCCGGGAGCAACATTATGTAAACGACGGGCAGCCATCAACCAAAGCGGACTTAGGGCTAAGGACAAGGCGGCTAAAGAAACAATAAGCTGTTCCCCTTGAGCATCAATAATCTTAACATCACATCCAACGGTTACCAAAACAAAGGCAAACTCTCCCATCTGAGAAAGAATCAAGCCTGCCAAAAACGCCCGAGACCACGGCTGCTTGAAAAAATGAAGAGCGCCAATATTAAGAGCTGTTTTTCCGAGGGTGATAAAAATTAACAGAACCGCCACCTTGCCAAAGTTATGCCAAATAAAAGAAAAATCAAGCAGCAAACCGACGGATAAAAAGAAAACCATCAATAAGACGCTTTGAATCGGCTTAGTCGCATGAATCATCGTTTGACGTTCACCGGAGTTTCCAATGATCAAACCGCCCAAAAATGCCCCATAAGCAGCAGAAAGCCCGAGAACACCGGATAAGCTTGCCATACCGAAACAAAAGAGCATGGCAGCCAAGGGCTGTAAATCTTCGTGCCCGCTGTACAATTTTGAAAAGGGAAGGCTTAGTTTCTCACGACGACTTAAAAAGAAAACAATAACAAGCAAAATACCGACGGCTAAGGCAACTTTAAAGAGCACATCCCAGCCCAGTCCATCGCCTCCCATACCTCGAATAATCAAGATCAGCGGGACGATTAACAAGTCTTGGGCAATCAAAACGCCAACAGCAACACGGCCTGTTTCCGTACGTAATTCCCCGATGCTTTCCAGCATCTTGATCGCAACAGCCGTCGAAGAGAGCGCTATACTAAAAGCCAAAACAACAGATAAACCGGAAGACAGGCTAAAAATTTTCCCAATACCAAGCACAACCACAAGACTCACGCCCAATTGCACTAAAGCCGTTGCTAAGGAAACAAGCCAAATGCGTTTAAAAGCTCTTAAACTCAATTCCATACCGACTAAGAATAACAGCATAATCACACCGAGCTCTGCCAAGGCTGTAATCATATTACGATCCCCCGCCAAATTAAACGCCGACAAGATCACACCCCCAAGGATATAACCGAGGACGGCGGGCTGTTTAAAGCGCTCGAAAAGAAGACCGCAGCTTAAAGTCGCCAAAACAATCAGAGCTATCTGTGTTAAATCAATACCGTCATGCATATACTTTACTCACTCTCCGTCAACAGGTTAGGGTTTTACGATGATTACATTTAAAGGTTTTTTGCTTAGAAACACAAGAAGAAAGACAAAAGAAAGACGATTGCTTTTAGGCAGGCTTTTGAAGTTCGGGATTCTCCGGACTTTCCTGCCCCGCATAAGAACGCCGAAAGGATTCGATGATTTGGTTCACTTCGGCATCATTTGTCCCGACGTCTCGTAAAACACTGGAAGCTAATTGCAAGCTTGGTTCAAAGTTTTCCGGCTTCACAACCATTGCTCCTGCTTGCGTTAACTTGGCAACATAAGCATCATCAGTAATGCGAACGGAAACATTAATACTCGGAAATTTGCGACGAACCATTAAAGACGCACGCAAGGTTGTTTTCGGCAACGCTAAACTTACGACGGCTGACGATGCTTTTTCAGCCCCCAAACTTTTCCACACAACATCTCGGGTCGCATCTCCATAATAAACGGGGAGCCCTCTTGCTCGTCCTTCAAGAACCCGATTCATATTATTATCAATGGCAACAAAGGGGACCATACGATCAGCCAACAAGCGACAAATCATTTTTCCAATACGTCCGAAGCCGGCAACAATAACATGGTTACGCAAATCATCAATCTCATCTTGAACGGACGCAAGTTTCGAATCACCTTCTTTCAAATCTAAACGTTCGCTAAGCCACTTCCCGAAGGTTGAGAGAAAAGGTGTCAGAGCCATTGAAATAGCAACACTTAAATAAATAACTTGTGCGGTAGAAGAAGACACAAGCTTTTGATCTACCGCAGGCCCTAAAACAACGAAGGCAAATTCTCCTCCGGCAGCCAGCAAAAACGCAGCCCTCACCGCAGAGCCCGTTGCAATTTTAAAGGCCTTGCAAAGGCCAAAAATGATAATTGCTTTAACAAGCAACATCGCGCCCAAGAGCATAAAAATTTCACGAGCTTGATTCACAATAACGTAAACATCGATATTCATCCCCACGGTCATAAAAAACAAACCTAACAACAACCCGTAAAAAGGTTGAATATCCGCTTCTACCTGATGCCGATATTCGGTTTCACTTAACAAAAGCCCTGCCAAAAAAGCACCCAATTCCTTTGATAAACCGGCCGCATCCGTTGCAAGGCTCGTCAAAAGAACAATCAAAATACTCACCGCTGTAAAAATTTCAGCTTTTTGAGAGGCAACAATTCTAAAGACAGGACGCAAAATAAGCTGCCCGAAAAGGACAATCAAAATAAGGACAACAGCTGCCTTTAATCCGGCAGAACTTAACGCTTCAACCAAATCTTGTTCAGGCGTTGAAATTGTCGTAAGAAGCACAAGTAAAACGACAACAGCCAAATCTTGAAAAAGCAAAACGGCAAAAGAAACACGTCCGTATTTCTGAGCCAAGTCACCTTGCTCTGATAAAAGCTGCAATCCGACGGCCGTAGAGGAAAGAGCCAAAGCACTTCCGATTAAGAGAGCCGAGGCCGGGGCATAAGAAAAGAAATAAGCAATGAGCGAGACAACAGAAATGGTAACAACCACCTGCATCAACCCAAGACCGAAAACATAGCGCCGCAAAACTTGGAAACGTCGCATAGGCATTTTTAAACCAATGGTAAAAAGGAGAAAAACAACCCCAAATTCCCCAAGAATCTCGATGGTCGCAACGTCTGTGATAAAGGCAAGAGCATGGGGGCCGATCAAAAGCCCAGCGATCAAATACCCCACGATAGAATTCACATTCAAAGCACGAAAAAGCGACACCACAAACACAGCAGAGAACAAGATGATAATGACATTTGCAATATAAGCTTCATGTTCCATGGAGGCTCTTTTGACGACTCTTTCTTAAGGGGCTAATACCTTATATTTATACCTCTTTTTAAGAAATCAAGCAATCGGCTTGATCCTATTTTCAATGAATTCATCCACTTTGATAGTTTTTTTTATAATAACTAACGTTTATTAGAGAAATTTTTACTATTTGTTAAATTTATAAAGGGCAGAATAAAACGACTAAGAGGAGGGAATATAATGATAAAAGTACGATCAAATCTAAACCTGTTTGCCTTTTTGGCATTATTAATCGGCTCCAATCCCCAAGCCGAAGCATCGGGACATCTTTTGGAAGAGTTTCAAATTTTAAGCACAAAAAACTTTTCCGGCAGCCTTAATATTGGGCTTTACTTTCAAAAGCCGACAACTCTAAAAATTACCCTTGAAGGAAATCCCGTAGAAAAACACGACGGAAACCTTCCTTTTTTCAGCAGCACTTTTAACGCTGACGACGCTATTTTAACCGATCTCTTCGGTGCATTTATGGTTCAGGTCACAAGGGGCGAACAAACTCATATTATAGAAGCAATCCTTCAAGAAAAAGCAACACAAGGCCTTATCAGTTCGGACATTGAGGGGAAAGACACCGGTAAAATAGCCATAGACACAAGCGATATTATAAACTTTGTTCTTAAAACCGATTTTAAATTCGAACGCCTTTATGCCTTAGGAGACCGTCAAGGAACCGTTAAAATCACTCTGCAAAATAAACCCGATGAAAAACCTAACCCCCACTGGATGGCCTATCCTCACCCTTTTTTCGAGGCAAAAGAGGTGGGTTTACAAGTTTTAAGGACACTTTTCCAAAAAGCCTATGAGGTCGATTCTAAGGAAAAAGTATCTCATTATTTTCTCTAAAATTAGAATCCTTTAAACCAAGAAAAAATAAAATAAACTTATTAAAAGGGGAGGACTTTGCCTCCCCTATTTCTCCATCTCAAAACGCAAGTGGAAGTGAGGAACCGTTTGCCCTGAAGCCGTACCGGCACGGGTTGCAAAAACAAAAGGCTTTTTTGCTGTTTTAAGTTCTTTCGCAATGATATGTGCTTGACGCCACAAATCGACAATCTCTGCAAAACTCGCTTTTTTAGAAAAATCATAAATACTAATATATTGCTGACGGGGAATAAGGAGAATATTCCCGGAAAAAGAACGAAACATCACCGTATGATCAGAATATCGTGTCTCTTTTTTACTTCTCCCGTCCAAAATTGCCGTAAAAGAATGAACCGGATTATAAGGCGTCGTTAAAGAAATAGGCTGCTTAATGACCTCGAATAAAGGGGCATGAAGTTTCAGAACAAATTTTTTCAATTCATCCCGTCCCTCTTGTAAGCGAAAACCGCTTTTGACTAAGGAAAATCGATCCGCGGCTCGCCCGATGCATCTCGTATAAGCCACAGCAAAATTTTTATCTGCAGCCATCACTTGAAAGAAATGATCCCTATCTTTAAACACACGTTTCGGTTCAATGATAATCACAGCTTTTGTTTGAGCATAAGCATCACACACCTGTCGTCTTTGGAGGTGGGCTTTTGCAGGTGAAAAGCTTATAAGTACAAACAGCATCGCAAGAAAAGCCATAAAAGGCGTTCTAAAGATTTTTTTCTTATTGTTTTTATAAGGAGTCGTTTTAAAAAATCGAGAAAACCGGAGTCCGTGATTTAGTCTATAAGTTGGCATTTCGTCTCTCATGTTCCTGAAAACTAATAATAAGGACATCATTTACTTGATCCTCCCCAATGGTTTTATCAATACGACGCCGTAATCTCTTTTTTAACTCGGTAATATCCGTCCTAAAATCAGGGGACCAAATGACCCCTAATAAAACAAACAAATCCCAAAAAAAACGATCCCGAATAAGGGGAAGGTATTTCTCAACTTTGTGAGCAGCCTCTAAGGTTTTACAATCAACGGCTAAAACAATAGAGAAAAAACCGGCAACCTCACGGCGCTGAACCACAGGAACAATCATTTCCTCCACTTCAACAAAGAGTTCGTTATTTGTCGTAAGCTCTCGAGCAAAAACACCCTGCGATATCACAAAAAAATAGACCGGCAACGCTAAAACAAAATAGTAAAATTTACTTATTTTCCGCATCCTTTTTCCCTATTTTTTTTGTTTTAAAGTCCATAGTCTCGTTGTTTTATGCCGCCTTTTCTCTTCCTAACATATCACGAAGGACATAATGTAATATGCCGTCATTTTCAAAATAATCCACCTCATCCACGGTATCCAAACGACACGTCACAAATGTCTTGCGGGTTGTCCCGTCAGGATATGTGATAGAAAGAGTCAGCCTTTTTCCGGGCTCAAGCCCCTCACTCACCCCGGAAATATTTACAACTTCTGCTCCTGTAATATTCAGAGTTTTTCGGGTTTCGCCCTCAGTATATTCAAGGGGCAAAACCCCCATACCGATAAGGTTTGACCTGTGAATGCGCTCAAAACTTTCCGTAATAACAGCCTTAACACCTAAAAGTCTTGTCCCTTTTGCCGCCCAATCTCGAGAAGAACCCGTACCGTATTCCTTACCGCCAAAAATCACCAGAGGAATACCCTCTTCTTTATATTTCATAGCTGCTTCATAAATAGAGAGATGCTCTCCGTCGGGCATATGTTTTGTATACCCTCCTTTTTTATCAGGGCGCATTTCGTTGCTCAAACGCACGTTGGCGAAAGTCCCTCTCATCATCACCTCATGGTTACCGCGTCGTGACCCGAAGGAGTTAAAATCAGTTTGGAGGACTTTATGATCTTGAAGGTACGCCCCTGCCGGTCCGTCTTCTTTAATAGCCCCGGCCGGAGAAATATGATCCGTTGTAATGCTGTCACCAAGCACCGCTAAAACACGAGCGCCTTTTACATCTTGTAAGGCCGGCTTAGATGTTGAAATCCCCTCAAAGAAGGTCGGCAGCTTCACGTAAGTACTTTGAGAATCCCAAGCGTAAGTCAAAGACGATGCATCGGGAAGGGAGCGCCATTCCGCATCTCCGTCAAAAACATTCCCATAGCGTTCTTTAAACATTTCAGAGGTAATACAAGTATCAACCTTTTCTTGAATTTCGGCATTTGTAGGCCAAATATCTTTAAGATAAACAGGATTGCCACGGGGATCCGTCCCAAGAGGCTCCGTCGTTAAATCTTTACGAAGCGTACCTGCCAACGCATACGCAACCACCAACATGGGAGACGCTAAATAATTTAGTTTTACATGGGGATGCACACGTCCTTCAAAATTTCGATTTCCCGAAAGGACAGCTGCCACGGCCAGATTCTTATCTTGGATTGCCTTGGTAATATCTTCATGGAGAGGGCCTGAATTCCCGATACACGTTGTGCAACCATAGCCCACAAGAGAAAAGCCAAGATCATCTAAAGGTTTTTGCAAATTTGCCTTTTCAAGATAATCGGTCACAACTTGGGAACCGGGTGCGAGACTGGTTTTAACCCACGGTTTAACTTTTAACCCTTTCTCTAAGGCTTTTTGCGCAACAAGACCCGCCCCCAACATCACCGAAGGATTCGACGTATTGGTGCAGCTGGTAATGGCTGCAATGACAACATCGGCGCTATGCAAATCAAAATCATGGCCGTTAACCGTTAGCGGCACAGAGAAATCAGCCGGTGCTTTTTCAGCTTCCATACCCTTTTGCGCCGATACAACCATATCGGATAAAAGCACTTTGTCTTGAGGGCGCTTAGGCCCTGCAAGAGCCGGCTGTACGGTCGACATATCAAGTTCAAGTGTTTCGCTAAAAACAGGATCGGGAGAATCGGCATTTCGCCACATACCTTGAGCTCTTGCATAGTCTTCCGTCAGCTGAATACGATGTTCGTCGCGCCCCGTAAAACGTAAATAACGAACGGTTTCCTTATCAATAGGAAAGATCCCGCAAGTCGCTCCGTACTCCGGAGCCATGTTAGAAATTGTCGCACGATCTGCCAACGTTAAATGATCCAAACCGGGCCCGTAAAATTCAACAAATTTTCCAACAACCCCTTGAATACGAAGCATTTGCACAACCGCTAATACAAGATCCGTTGCTGTCGCGCCCTCAGGAAGAGCACCTGTTAATTTAAATCCGACAACTTCCGGAATCAGCATCGAAATCGGCTGCCCCAACATTGCTGCTTCGGCTTCAATACCGCCGACACCCCATCCCAAAACACCCAAACCGTTAATCATTGTTGTGTGACTATCGGTCCCGACAAGTGTATCGGGATAGGCAAACGTTTCTCCGGCAGATTCCGACGTCCAAACACCCTGAGCCAGATACTCCAAGTTCACCTGATGGCAAATCCCTGTCCCGGGAGGCACAACACGAAAATTATTAAAGGCTGCTTGCCCCCAACGCAAAAAAGAATAGCGTTCCCTGTTGCGTTGATATTCTGCTTTCACATTATAAGCAAAGGCGTCTTTTGAACCGAATTTGTCCACCATCACAGAGTGGTCAATGACAAGGTCAACGGGCGTTAACGGGTTAATTTCCGTGGCATCCCCCCCCATTCCTTGGAAAGCTTCTCGCATAGCTGCCAAATCAACAACCGCAGGCACACCTGTAAAATCTTGCATCAAAACCCGAGCAGGCCGATAAGCAATTTCACGGCTTGATCGACGTTCCTTCAGCCAAGCGCCGATAGCTTTTATATCCTCTACCTCAACGGTGCGACCGTCCTCAAAACGCAACAAATTTTCAAGAAGAATTTTCAAAGAATAGGGGAGTTTTGAGAGATCACCAATAGCCTTTTCGGCTTCCGACAAGCTGTAATAAGAATACTCTTTTCCGTCTACTGCCAGTGTTTTTTTTGTCTTGAGGGAATCGATTCCGACGTTCATGGTAATACCTCACCTGTTCTTTTTTACTTAAAGTTTTAGATATAGTAGCATGTTATTCAAAGGATTCATTAGTGTTTTTTAAAATATTTGAAGACAATTGGCAAAAGAGAAAGAGCCCCTAATCCAAAGAGTGCCGTAAGAATTTCCGGTGTCAAAATAGAGCGTGCTAAAAAAGTATCTCCTCGATCAAAGACACTGCCGATGCCCGTGCCGACGGAAACAAAGACAAAGCTGCCCGGAATGATACCGATAAACGTCGCCAAAATATAATCTCTTGCCTTTACCCCCAAAAAAGCCGGCACAAGATTTACGACAAAGAAGGGAAAAAGAGGTATAAGCCGCAAGGTCAATAAATAATAAAACGCATTATGTTGAAACCCTTTTCTCATCTTCTCAAGCCAAGGTCCCGCCTTGTGTTGCAGCATTTCTCCAAGGGTCGTTTTGGCAATTAGAAAAAGAAGCGTTGCACCAAGAGTTGCTGCACAAACCACTAAAAAAGTTCCTAAAATGTTACCGAACAAGAACCCTCCCGTGATGCTCATCACAGCTCCTCCGGGTAAAGATAAAGCGATCACCGCAACATAGATAAAAAAGAAAATGACAAGAGAAACAAGAAAACTTTCTTTTACGAAATTTTGCAAGACTACCCTATGCTCTTTTAGAGCATCAAAAGTTAAATAAGAGTGGAGATCGAAGGTGTAAACAAGGGCTATAAGAATTCCCAAAACACCCAACGGCAGCAATTTCTTCATGCCAATTTCTTTTTAAAGGATTCAAGTTCTTGCTGCAAAAGAGGTAACTCCTTTTCCAGCTCCTTATACAAAATTTGTGCTTTTTCAAAACTTTTATTTTGGCCAAGATTCTCAAGGGCTTGGGATATTTCAACGGCACGATCCGCATAAAAAATCTGAGCCGATCCTTTTAACGTATGAGAGTGTAATTGTAATTCGGCGGCATTTTTAGCCTCAATTGCTTTCTTGATCTGCCCCATATACTCAAGGGATGTTTTAAGAAACAGATCAATCATATCGGGAATCATCTCTTCATCCCCCTCAAAGGATCTTAAAACTTTTCGAGACTCAAATCGTGTCCCTTTAAAACTCACAACGCTTTTAATAACCGTGGGCTCAACAACGGAAGAGTCATTTTCAAGCGGTCTATCAAAGATCACTTGCGGTATAGCCGAAATTTTCTCCTTAAGCTCGGAAAAGGTAACGGGCTTTCCTATGAAATCATCCATACCTGCTTTTAAACAACGGTCACGATCTTCAGCCGTTGCACAAGCCGTCACAGCAATAATGCGAGGTTTTCTCACACCGTCACGAGCTTCCCCAAAACGTTGACGTATCTCTGCAGTAGCTTGAATGCCGTCCATTTCCGGCATCATGACATCCATGAAAATAAGATCGTAAGGCCTTCTATCAAGCGCTTCTAATACTTCAAGACCATTATGGACGACATCGGCTTCATAGCCTATTTTTTTCAAAACACTTAAGATAACCGCTTCATTCACGCGGTTATCTTCTGCAATTAAAATTTGCAATCCCCGACGCTCCGGCGCCTTTTGCTCCGGTTCTTCAACAGTACTTTGAGAAACTCGATCTACAGGGGTTTCAAAACAAAAACGAGAACCTCCCTCTTCTAAATTTTTTAGCCGGATTTCCCCGCCCGTCAAGTCTGCAAGCTTTCGAGAGATGGCCAAACCAAGGCCTGTTCCGCCAAACTTACGGCTCATATTAGAATCAGCCTGAGTAAAAGGTTCCAACAAATAATCAGCTATATTTTCAGGGACGCCTATCCCCGTATCTTCGACGGTAAACCGAATGAAAGTCGATCTTTTATAATCTCCCGACGCCTGCTCAGAAGAGGATAAAATAAGTTTTACATGCCCTTTCACTGTAAATTTTATTGCGTTACTCAAGAAATTTAAAAGAATTTGGCGCAAACAATTTGCATCGGCCTTCACATAATCCGGAACAGTTTCATGACATTCGAATTCAAGTTTTAACCCCTTCCCTTCTGCTTGAAAACGCACTAACTCCAACGTCTCTTTGCACATTTTCTTTACATTAAAAGGACGAGATTCCACACTCATTTTTCCTGCTTCAAGTTTGGAAAAATCAAAAATATCATTAATCATGATTAATAAAGAATTTGCACAACCTTTAATAATATTAACCTGTTGTTTTTGTGCAAATTCCAGCTGTGAATCGCTAAGAAAATCGGATACTCCGAGAATATTATTCACGGGCGTTCTCAGCTCATGCGTCATGCTCGCAAGAAAATTAGATTTAGACTGTGTAACAATTTGAACTTGAGATAAAGCCGAATCGAGTTTTTTATTGGTCACTTCAAGCTCTCGATAAACCCCCTTAGATTTTTTATCTCTCAAAATGTAGTCACAACACAGCCCCATAAACGGTAAAAAATACCCAAAAATCTTTAAAAAATGAGCGCTATTAAAATGGTTATCAAACGATTTCAAGGATCCGAAAACCATATGCGCCTCGGTAGCTATCACCGGTATAAGACTTAAAAGAAGGGCATAAGAGAAAAGGCTCCGATTGCGTTTATAAAACGGGTAATAAACAAAAACGCCTCCTAAAATAAAAACAATAAGGGGCAAAATATCATAGAAGCTTGCCATAATACCCGGGGATAATTGCGCTCGAATCAGCCGTTCACTGCTTGCACCCCCCTGTATAATACCGTAAGCAATCGCTCCAAATGAAATTCCGGCAAGGACAAGAAAACCTAGTCCATTTTGATTCAGTTTCTTTTTAGAATAAGCCGCCGTCACACTAATACCGGCAATAATAATACCTGCATTAAACAACCGACAAGCCGTCCATAAAAAAGGCATGAAGCTTTCCTTGCCCGCAACAAATTCAACAGATTTATCGAGCGCAAAAATATGAGAGACATCTATGGCACCGGCGCACAAAAGCGCCATAGCGATCATCGGTATAGCGACATCTTTTGTGACACCATAGTGAATAAACGCAAGAATGACTGTAAAAATGGCTGTGCAAAAAGCACTCCATTCAAGGATTGTATGAGTCAAAGTCCCCGTAAAATTATAGGAAATCATTGCATTCGGTAAAGAGGCTATGTCGTTTTGGTTTGCATTCAAAGAAAAGTCTTTATACGTTGATGCAAAATCAACACCCGATAAATTCAAAACAAACGGCACGAGGGAAAGCCCTAAAACAATGAAAGCATAAAACAAGGGCGGCGTCTCAAACGAGTCCCTCTTTGTTTGCTCCCTTTCATTTCCTGCTTTGAAATCCAACGATTTTCCCGTCCATTTTTATAAAACGATATTTTGATTGTGCTCTTTTAAAACTTTCAAAATAGTTAACAAATTATAATCACCCTTCTTTAGACAAAGACGTTATTTAAAAACGGAATAACGATTAAAGGGAGAAAAAAGTTTAAGCTTCGCCGGCGGTATCTAAAATAGCAATAGAAGCAGCTTCTTTTGCAGATTTCTCACCGGCAATAACCAGCTGAAAAGCAGGGTAAAAACGATCTGTTTCCTCAAGGGCAAGAGCAATGGAATGCTCGATTAATTCACTTTGCGTGCTTTCCGAAGACGGTAACATAAGGCTGTGGCGATAGGCAGGAATACCGTCATTGCTAAAAAGCTCGAAATGACCCATCAGGACACGCTCGTTCAAAAGCGCTAAAAGTTTATAGAACTCATTGGCTTCTTTCTCCGTAACGCGCAAATCCATAAAACACGTAAGGTGAAAAATATCGTATTCCTCTTGCCAATAAAATTGCAATCGATAAATACCCCAGCGCGCTTCAACCTCGGCCGCTACCTCAAAAGGAGAAACCCGTTGGTAAGTCCACTCTTGATTTAAGAGAATATCTTCAACAATTTCAGTTGGATTCTGAAGGTCAACCACGTAATACGTACCACTTCTCATTGTAACAGCTTGGAAAAGTCATAGCACGGGAAAGATTCTCAAACAAGCTTATCTCTTCAGAAGCCCTAAACCAACACCAAATGAGATAATAAGAGCATTGTGAAAATATTGTATTCTATGAATTGTATCAAACGTCATCTTCGGAATTAAAATAGCAAATAAATTGATACGGTTAAAAGGACTGAAATCTAAAACCGTTATCACAAAATCTTTCGGGATTAATGAAAATAAAGTTGACCAAATAGGTACTTATATGGTATTGTTAGATTAACATAATAGGAGAATAACCCATGGAAGCCCTAACCTACACCCAAATTAGAAAAAACTTTGCTGAAGCTATGAATAGAGTTTGTGAAGATCACAAGCCTGTAATCATAACACGCCAAAGCAGTAGCCCTGTTGTTATGATGTCACTGGAAGATTATAATGCAATGGAAGAAACGCTATATTTAATGAGAAGCCCGAGGAATGCAGAACGTCTTTTAAAATCTATTTCAGATATTAAAAGAAAGCACCTTAAAGAGCATGATTTAATTGGCGATAAGGAAGAATGAATATCCTTTTTACAGAAAATGCGTGGGATGATTATCTTTATTGGCAGCAAAATGATAAGGCTAACCTTAAGAAAATTAATAAACTTATAAAAGAAATAGCAAGAGCTCCTTTTGACGGTGTAGGAAAACCCGAGCCCCTCAAGTTTGACTTAGCAGGGTATTGGTCTCGACGTATCACCGGAGAGCATCGCCTTGTTTATAAAGTAAGCGACAGCAGTATCTTGATAGCACAATGCCGCTACCATTATTAATTCCCAAGACTATCTTTCAATCGTAGAGCCGTAATAGGGGGATGACTTTATAAAAAGTGACTTTTAGAGGGCACTTTGAGTCACTAACAAACTAAATGAATAGACTTTTGAGAATCGCTTTCAACAGACGCAGCTTGATTCAGGCGAGTCATGATCGCACACCCGAAAGCTTTTATGGCATCCACCGCCACACTGTTCCCCAATTGCTTCATTGCTTGCGTTTCTGCAACCGGAAATTTAAAGCCTTCCGGAAACCCTTGCATTGCCAAACCTTCCTTTGAAGAAAGTCTAACAGGCGTACCATCCACCAAGTATGAATCCCAGTTTCTTCGATCTCCTAAGCCCGAGCCTCTTCCCCCAACTCTAAGGGTATAGCCGACCTCTTTATTGCATGTGCCGCCCAAAATATCAGACATAGTATTCTTTAAAGGCTGCTTGTCCGGAAAAGAGAACGGTTGCTCATATTCATCTTCTTTTCTAAACCCGACAATGAACAACCTCGGCCTATGCTGCGGCAATCCAAAATCAGAAGCTTTTACGATTTTATAGTAAAGTTCATAGCCCAGTTCTTGCTCAAGAATCGCTTTAATAGTTGAAAAGGTTTTTCCGTCATCATGATTTAAAAGATGCCTAACATTTTCTAAAAATATCGTGCGAGGCCTTTTTGCTTGGATAATATCGCGTATTTTAAAAAACATATTACCTCTGGCGTCTTTCTCTTCCTTAAATCCGCGCTTAAAACCGGCTTGGCTGAAAGGTTGGCATGGAAAGCCTGCGCATAATATATCAAAATCAGGTATTTCTTTGTCTATATTTTCGTTAGTAATCTTGAGTATATCGTCATTAAACCGATTTGATTCAAACAACTTTGGAGATAACGACTTTAGGTTATATTCATATGTTTTTCTTGCATGAACATCAATTTCAGAAGCAAAAACGCACTCGGCCCCCAATTTATGAAAGGCAAAATGAAACCCGCCAATGCCTGCAAATAAATCTATAAATTTATATGTCTTCATTTGAATTATTCTTCGGTTATTTAATCAAAACTACGATCATCTATCTCAAAAAAAACATCTTCGGTGTTTAGCCATATAGTAGCTTTATTGATGATTTGCTCAAGCCTTTCTTTACCTTTGCCCTTTAAGGCGCAACCCCAAATATAAAGAACACGGATTGGTTTCTTTTTTAAATCGGCTAAAATCAAGGCATCACGCTCTTTGTTTATAGAAATCTTTTTTTCCCAGAACTCTTGTCGCGTATTAGGTAACTTGCCTGCCTTACACGTATGTCCGTGCCAAAAACATCCGTGAAAAAAGATAGCAGCATTATATTTTCTAAGAAATATATCCGGCCTGCCCCTTATGTTTTTTGTATGCAGGCTATATCGATAGCCTTTTTTAAATAAGGCCTTTCTTAGCAAAACTTCCGGTTTTGTGTTCTTGCTTTTTATTGCAGCCATTATCGCGCTGCGCTTATTTTCTGAGAAAATATCCATGCCCTGATTTAGCTCATTAACGGCAATCAAATTTCAGCGTACTATAGCTTAATTCACATAAATAGGGAATTTATTCTTTTACTGCAGAGACATCACGAGCCCCTTTAGATTAAGAGGTTGTACTCTCTTATTCAGGGGTGTATTTTGAAGAAAAGGATGCTTAATTTAAATAAGGATACTGAAATGATCATTGTCACAGGTGGGGCCGGTTTTATCGGATCAAACTATGTTGAAACTCTCTCAAGGATTAGCGACGAACCTATTGTTGTTTGCGATGATTTCGGAAAGGATGAAAAATGGCAGAATATCAAGCGTCGCTTGGTTCATGATATCATTGCTCCGGATGAACTTTTTGCCTATTTAGAAGAACACAGTGAAGCCGTCACGATGATTCTACACATGGGAGCCGTTTCCACGACGACGGAACGTGATGTTGACCTTATTATCAATAATAATTTCAAAACCTCAAAAGATCTTTACGATTGGTGCGTTGTTCATAAAACACGCTTGATTTATGCTTCAAGTGCTGCCACCTATGGCGCCGGAGGAAACGGTTTTGTCGATGGAGATGACCCCGACCATTTAAAAAACTTTGTCCCCTTAAACGGATATGCCTGGTCAAAACATGCCTTTGATCGCTTTGTTGCCGATCAAAAACGCCGAGGAGCCCCCCAACCGCCTCAATGTGTCGGCTTAAAATTCTTTAATGTTTACGGCCCCAACGAATACCATAAAACCAACCAAATGAGCGTTGCGTGGCAATTATTTCATCAAATCAAAGCAAAAGCCCCTGCAAAACTCTTTAAATCCAACAAAGAGGACTACGAAGACGGCGGCCAACTTCGCGATTTTATATACGTTGAAGACTGCTGCAAAGTACTGGCATGGCTCTATGAGACCCCCTCTGTTAGCGGTCTCTTTAATGTCGGCACCGGCAAGGCTCGAACTTTTAAAGACTTAGCACTCTCGGTCTTTGCCGCCATGGAAAAAGAACCTCGTATCGATTATATCGACATGCCCGACGGTCTAAGAGACAAATACCAATATTTCACAGAAGCAAGCTTGGATAACCTCAAAAGTGCAGGCTATACGGAGAATTTCTATAGCCTTGAAGAAGGTGTAAAAGACTATGTACAATCCTACCTTATAAAGGATGATCCTTATAAATAGGACGGAAAAGCTCTATGTTGACGTACCCTTCAATTGACCCTGTTGCCCTTAACCTCGGTAGCCTTGAAATCAGATGGTACGGTATTGCCTATGTAAGCGGTATTTTACTGGCGTGGCTTTGCTGCACCGCCCTCATTAAACGGGGCTATTCTTCGATTCTCTCAAAAGACATAGGAGACTTTATCCCGTGGGCCACGATTGGGATTGTGGTTGGAGGGCGCTTGGGTCATGTCGTGTTCTACGGGGGCATGTATTACCTTGATCACCCCCTTGAAATTCTTATGATTTGGAAACCGGGAATGGCCTTTCACGGCGGACTCATCGGGGTTGCTATCGCCACCGTTTGGTTTTGCCGCGCACGTCATATTAAGATTCTTGATCTCCTTGATTTAATCTCCGTTGCTACGCCGATCGGTCTCTTTTTTGGACGCCTTGCCAACTTTATCAACGGGGAACTCTGGGGACGCCTAAGTGACAGCCCTTTTGCCATGGTTTTCCCCTATGCAGGCCCCTACCCCCGTCATCCAAGCCAATTATACGAGGCCGTTCTTGAAGGCATTCTCCTTTTTTGTATTCAACTTTTTATCATTATTCTTGCCCAAAAAAGAAAATGGCAAGCAGGTGTTGTTGCCGGAAGTTTCCTTTTTTTCTATGCCGTTATGCGCACCATTGGGGAATTTTTCCGCGAACCGGAAGATGGTTTTGTCGGCCCCTTCACCGCCGGCCAATTCCTTTCCCTTCCCCTGCTAATCATCGGACTTCTTATGATTCAACGAGGGATCAAAGTTCTCAAAAAAGATGCCTAGAATGGCCGAAGACCTCTCAAAAAACACACCAGAAAAGGAAATAAACGCCTCAAAAGCCCTCCGTTCCCTTATCAAAAAAGCCGGTGGATTTATTCCCTTACAAGACTATATGGCCTTTTGCCTAAGCCACCCGATCCACGGATATTACAGCACGCAAAAACCCCTTGGAAAAAACGGAGATTTTATTACGGCCCCTGAAATTTCTCAAATTTTCGGAGAACTCATCGGGCTGTGGTTCCTAGATTCTTGGGAATCAAAAGGATGCCCCTCAAAAATAGCCTTTCTTGAACTGGGGCCCGGCCGGGGTCTCCTCCTGCAAGATATCTTAAAGGCAATGACCTTGCGCCCGGCACTTCTCAACGCCCTTGAAATTCACCTTGTTGAAATTAATCCCCATCTTAAACAAGAACAAATTGCCGCCCTCAAACCGCATGCCCTCCTCCACCACAAAAGCCTTGAAGATGCCCTTGACGCCATTGGCCGCACCCCGACTTTTTGTGTTGCCAATGAATTTTTTGATGCCTTTCCCCTTGACCAATATATCTATAAAGAAGGCGCGTGGCACAAACGCTATGTAACCTATGATGAGACAAAAGCGTGTTTTATGTTTAAGGATCTTATTCCGGAAAACCACTTCGGTAATTGCGCCTTTCCTATGAAACCGGAACCCGGAACCATTATGGAAACAGCCCCCCTTGTGGAGTCTCTTTTTCGAAAACTCGCAGCACATCTTTCAAAAAATGGGGGAGCTTCTCTTATCATTGACTACGGCTATGACCAATTTGGATACGGTGATACGATACAAGCCTTAAAGAAACATAAATCAATAGACATTTTTAAAGATATCGGACAAGCAGATCTGACGGCGCATGTGAATTTTGCAACGTTGCACCGCATTGCCCGAAATGCCTCTAACCTTAAAGTGCACCTTGAAACCCAAGGGGATTTTCTAAAAGGTCTCGGTATCGACATAAGAACCCAAAAACTGCAACAAAAGGCACAAGACCCTAAAACGAAAGAAAACCTCCGGAAATCCACAAATCGCCTTATCGATCCAAATCAAATGGGCAGTCTTTTTAAAGTGCTGCAACTAAAGGCATAAAAACACATCTTTCTCTTCTACCGTAACGCCCAAAAAATAAGAAAGCCGCAAGCGGTTGTGCAAGCGGCTTATCCTTTTTGAAAAAACCCTTTTAACTCATTTTATACAACAAACGAACCATGACCGCTGAAACAGTGGGTTTAAACCTATCCGTTGCTTCGACAATAGGAGGGATTGTCCCTTTTAACTTCAACTTTTCTTCCGCATACATGGTGTGCCTAAATTCAATGCCGAGCATAAAACTATCGGTCACTTGCCCCTCAAAACCGACACCCAATAAAAGACCCGTCATACGTTTTTTTGCTTTTGTATCAATACCGGTTGCCACGCCGTCAACGGGCACTTTATGTTTGAATTCCGTATTTTCTGCGCCAAGGCGGAAATAAAGTTGATTCGTATCCGCTACTTTCAAACCAAAACGAGCCCCAATTTCAACGGATAATCCTTGGTCGGCCGAAAACGCACGGCCACCGATCTTCTTGCTTGCATGTGCCGTACTATAAGCCGTGACAAGTTCGGCCCCTAAGACCAAAGGCCCGGCTTCTTTTTGAGCCCCGATAATAATACCGCCCAAGAACCCTTTAATAGCATCGGTGGATTTAAAAATATCATTACCGTTTTCAGCGGCCGAGTAAAGGACATTACCCGCAACATTAGAGCCGAGGCCGATACCGACATAGGCCCCGGAAAGATTGTGACACGCAGCTTGAAGAGGTGATAAGGCAAAATTAAGTGTTGAGGCAAGAAGTGCAGAAGCGAGATAAGTGTTTTTATTTTTCATGGTCTTTCCCTGTTTTTAAGGAAATTGTAGACCATATTAAAAAGACTGCAAACAAAAATAAGTGAAAAATAATACAAAAAAACAAAAGTTTTTTTTAGAGGATAGAGCTCGTCTTAAAACTCTTTTTTATCCGGCTTTCGTAAACTATGTAGCGGCCGCAGCCAAATTTATACCTTCTTCACATTCCTGATCAACGGGGCATCTCCTCCTCCGACCAATCTTCCTCACCGCTCTCATATCCCTCATCAACGGGAAGCACTGCTCTCATCGAGCGCCTCCCCTCTTCTAAAATAATATCACGGCGCGGCAATCTTATTGCCTCAAGGAGATCGGTAAGCGCCGGCGCGCCGCCGTCACTTATCTCGCCTTCTAAGGGCGGCGTTCGTGTGGCCATGAGATCGACACTTAAAAAGCAACCTAAAAAAATGATTCTAAAAAATACCGCCATGAGAACTAACGTCTTGTTTATATTACGCAATAATAGCAAAAAATAGATTGTTTTATCAATCGTTCAATTCTTTTATGTCAACTTTTACCGTTGCAAAGTTTCTTCAGATAACGAAATTTTTTTAGCATGCTTATGCTGTAAAAAACTCACCCATAAATAACAAATTACCGTAAGCCCCGCAAAAAGAATCATAAGACTTGAAATAGACGATAAAGTGCCGTTATAAGCCTTTCCTGCAATATAAGATCCGGACCCCAAGAAAATCATCCTAAAGGCTGACAAAAAAGCAGAGGCCGCCCCTGTTGCATGACGAAAACGGTCAAGGGCAATGGAAGATGTCGGCGGGAATGTAAAGCCAAGAGCCATATTATAAAGCAAAACAGGAGCTAACAAAATATAGGCGGATTTTACCTCTAAAAAGGTCATCCAAGCCATGGTAACGGCAGAGGTTGTCACAAACGAAATACCTGCCCTTAAAACTTTTCGGGCACCAAAGTTTGCAATTAAACGCCCCACCACAAGGTGCGCCAAAGCATTGGTCACCATCCCGATGCCTGTTACAACACCGAACTGCACCTTACTAAGGCCAAACTGATCAATATAGAGATAAGAGCTCGACGTAATGTACGCAAAAAATCCCGCTAACATTAAAGACGTAATCATACCGTAGAGCAAAAATAGAGGATCCTTAAACATGGATGCATAAGTTTGGCAGATACCGCCTAAAGAAAACGGCGTTTTCCTTTGAAGGGTTTCAGGAAGCAAAAAGTAATAGAGCGTAAAAATCAAAAGCCCCGCAATGGCCACACCATAAAAAAGCAACCGCCATCCGTAGTACTCTCCGACAAAGCCCCCGATAATAGGACCAACGGCAAAAGAGAGTGTAATCACAATTCCCATATAAGCCATCATACTACCGAAACGCCGACCTTGTAACATATCTGCCAACACAGCAATACACACAATAGGGACGGCAGCTGAAAACATACCTTGGGCGAAACGCCAAATATCAAAGGCCAATAAAGTCGGTGCCATAGCGCATCCAAGGGATGCCGCCATAAAACAAAGAAGAGAAATAAGCATTACCGGCTTTCGACCGTAACTATCGGACAACGGCCCCACAAAGGGACTCGCCAGACAATAGCCAAAAGAATTTACACTGAGGGTCCATTGCAAATCGGCTTCAGCGGCTGCAAATTCCAAAACCATTTCAGGCAATGAGGGGGCATAAATATCTGTTGACATCAGCACGACAGAAATACCAAAGGCCAAAAGCCAGGGTATGTAGGTTGAAAAAGAAGGCTGACTGCTTATGGTCGTCATAAAATAATGATCCTTGAAAAATAGAATATAAAATACTTATAAAAAAAAGCCCTTAAAATAAAACTTTTTTCCCACAATACCACAATAACTTTCAAGAGAAGGGTTTGATAGAGATCGGTATCCGTGATAGCCTATTATTAACAGGAGAGCTTCAAAAGATGAACACCTTTCGTAATTTTATTTTACGCTTTTTGATAATAGTGTTTCCGGCCTTTTTGGTTTCTTTTGCTTTTTTTAATTTCCGAACCCTCACAAAACTTGAAATCACTTTAATGTCTCTTTTAAGCCTTGGCCTGCCTTGGCTGCTTTATGAACTCGTCTTACATTATGACCACCAATCCAAAGCAAACAAAGCTCTTCTCAGTTTTTGCAAATCCATGGAACGCATCGTAACAGGTATATCATCCCTTGAACGAACAAGCAAAGAAGCTCCCAAAGAAATGATGGCCGAACTTCACATAATGCAGAGCCTCATGGGGCAAATCATGCAAGAAAAAGAAAAAACTCAATACCGTGAAACAAAGCCTGTTGAGACGGATACCGACACCAATGCGTCCTCGGCAACCTCAGCAGAACCGGCTTTTGCCTCTCCCTCTACCACCCGATTGCACAATTCAGAAGAAGAAACAGCCGATATTGTCGGCACTAAACAAACATCCCCCGAACCTCAAAATAAAGCCTCCGAACCGGAAGTCAAAGAAAAGAGCCCCTCCCTAACAAGAGCAGAACTCTTAAATATTATTGAAAAAGCCCTCAATAATGACCGAATCGAAATGCTGGTTCAGCCTATTGTTAGCCTTCCCCAACGCAAAGCACGACACTTTGAATGCTTTTCTCGTATTCGCGAAGAAGACGGCACCATTTATACACCCGATCATTTTTTACATTTAGCCGAAGAAGAAAACCTTATCCGTTTGGTTGACAATGCCATGCTATTTCGTTGTATTCAATTGGCTCGCGCCTCTGCAAAGAAAAACTTTGATGTTTCCTTTTTTTGCAATATTTCTCAACATACTTTGTCTGATAAATTTTTCTTTGAGAGCCTTTCCGAATTCCTTCATAGTAACCGTGACCTTGCCCAACACATCGTATTTGAATTTCATGAAGAAGCAATTATACATAACCTAAGCCCTATAGAGCCTCTTATCAAAAAGCTCCGTTTATTTGATTGCCGCTTTTCTGTTGATCAGGTAACCCGTCTTGATTTAGATATTAAACATCTTAAAAATCTTAACTTCAAATATATAAAATTCCATAGCCCCGTCCTCATAAAAGAGCTTAGTCGTCATTCGGGCTCCGAAGAAATTGAAAGCTTTAAAAAAGAGTGCGACCTCAACAATATGGACGTTATTCTCTCCCATATTGAAGATGAAGAAGCCCTTCTCAAACTCAATGATTTTCATTTTGATTATGGTCAAGGATTTCTGTTTGGAAGCCCTGTTTTATCAAAACGTTAATTGAAAAGAAGGGAATTTTTGCCTAATTTCGCACTAGGCAATCATGAAGAACATCTGTATTTTGAAGAACAACCGCCCTATAGAAATAAAGCAAAGCACTAAGAATGACTCGGAAAATCTTAGATATCATCTCAACGGGAAGTGCCTGCCCGCCCGAACATCTGAAAAAAGCCTGTGCCTATGCCCGATCAAAAGGCTTTCTGCCCAGAACAGCAACGGTCTTTTTTAGCGATCATCCTCTTTATATTTGTCATGATGAGCAACGTTTTTTGAACCTTAAAGAAGCGTTGTATTCAGAGGATTCTGAAGTCATTTGGTGCTTAAGAGGCGGATCCGGCACATCTCGACTTTTGCCGAATTTACTTTCTTTACAAGCCCCCAAAAAGAAAAAAAACCTTATCGGCTTTAGCGATGTAACAGCACTCCATTTCTTTCTAACTCAACATTGGGACTGGAAAACCATTCATGGCCCGACTCTTAATTCATTAATTAATGCCACAGGTCAAAGCGACTCCGTCACGTCAACCCTTGATCATTTGATTCAAAAGGGCACAGCTTCCGTAAACCTTTCCCTAAATCCTCTAAACAAAGAGGCTCGTCTTCGAACTGCCCTTCAAGGACACCTTGTTGGCGGGAATTTAGCCCTCACTCAACGCAGCATAGGTACGCCTTGGCAGTTAGAAACCGCAGAAAGAATTCTCTTTTTTGAAGATGTAAACGAGTTCCCCTACCGTATTGCCGAAACCCTTGATCACCTAAAACACGTGGGGCTTTTTAAAAAAGTAAAAGCCGTCATTTTTGGCCAATTTACAAATGATAACCCTGAAGAAAATGAGGAAAAACTCTTAGATCATATTTTTTCCGAATTTGCAGAAAAAGCCGCTTTCCCTGTGTTTTCTGACCTTGCCGTCGGACATACGTCTAATAATCACCCTCTTCAGCTTAATAGTCCCGTTACTCTGTTACCAAAAGAAGACTTGGTTTTTCTAAGGCAAACTCTTTTTCTTTAAAAGGTTTCGATCGCAAGGGCAACGGCTTCTCCACCGCCGATGCAAAGAGTTGCAATCCCCCGTTTTTTACCATGGGTTTTAAGGGCATGTACCAAGGTTACAAGCAGACGCGCACCACTTGCGCCGATGGGATGTCCAAGGGCACAAGCGCCCCCGTGGATATTCACTTTTTCAAGGGGAATTTTGCACTCTAAGGCACAAGCCATAGCAACAACACCGAAAGCCTCATTAATTTCAAACAGATCGACACTCTCTTTGGTCCAATTCGCTTTTTTGAGAACAGCCTCAATAGCACCGACGGGGGCAAGAGTAAACCACTCCGGCTCCCTCGAAAATTCGCTGTGTGCCACGATACGAGCAAGAGGTTCAATCCCTTTTTGCCGAGCATTTTCCTCAGTCATCAACAAAACAGCAGCAGCACCGTCAGCAATAGAGCTAGAATTTGCAGCCGTTAATGTCCCCTCTTTTTTAAAGGCAGGACGTAAGGTTGAGATCTTATCAAAGCGTACTTTTTGCGGCGTTTCATCTTGTGACATCAGGATAGTTTTAGTGCGCTCTTTGATTTCTAACGGCACAATTTCCGTTGAAAAATAACCGGCCTTTTGAGCCGCCAATGCCTTTTCTCCCGATGCCTTGGCAAAGGCATCTTGATCCTCTCGGGAAAAGTTTTTTTTCCGGGCTAATGCTTCGGCGAAAAGCCCCATGGACGTACCGCCGGTCATAGCATCTTGAAGCCCGTCCCACATCATGTGATCCAAAAATTGATGATGCCCCATACGTAATCCGGAACGAGCCCCCTGACTTAAATAAGGGGCGTTAGTCATGCTTTCCATACCTCCGGCAAGTCCAACGGAACAGCTGCCGACTTGAATAGAATCATGGGCCAGCATCACGGCTTTTAAGCCCGATCCGCACACTTTATTGACCGTCATGCAATGTGTACTTTGTAACAAACCTGCCTTAAGGGCAGCCTGCCGAGCAGGTGCCTGACCAAGGCCTGCACTTAAGACACATCCAATAAAAACAGCATCAACCTCTTGTTCGGAAACCATACTTTCTTTGAGGGTTTCTTTTAAAGCATGAGCGCCGAGATCCGTTGCACTCAGAGGTGACAACCCCCCTTGAAAAGAGCCTATCGGCGTTCTTTTGGCATCAACAATAACAACATTTTTCAGAGACATTTAAGAGAACCTTCTTATTTTACCTTAGGATTTTCCGGTGAGTTTTTATCTAAGGCGGCGGGGGTAATGATACCGGCTGACACGACCATTTTTATTCCCTCTTCAACGGTCATACTCATGGGTTTTAAATCACTGCGCGGGACAAAAAGCAGATACCCTGACGTAGGGTTCGGCGTTGTCGGCACAAAGACATTAACTACTTCTTCCTTTGTACCCTGCTGCACTTCTCCTTGCGTTACCCCGGTCACAAAACCAAGAGACCAAAGACCTTTACGGGGATATTCAATCAAGACAACTTCTCGAAATGAATTTTTATCCCGTTTAAAAACTGCCTCAAAAATTTGTTTTACAGCAGAATAAAGACCGCGCACAACGGGCATGCGATTGACAAATCTTTCCCCCGTTTTAACAAAAAGTCGCCCCAAAAATCCGGTTGCAAAGGTTCCGATAAGTGTAAAAACCACAAAAGCAATAATGATACCGAATCCCGGTAGATCAAAGGGGATATACTTTTCAAAATAGTACTTTGCAGGAATGAGGCTTTTCACTTTCTCATCAATGGTTGTAATGGTTTGCCAAACAATATAAGCCGTTAAGGCTAAAGGGGCCGTCACCAAAACACCCGATAAGAAGTGACGCCAAATTTTTGAAATCACCGTTACAGAGTCAGTACCGTTTTTTTGCATTTCTTTTGGATTATGATCCGTCATATTTTAAACTCTTAACGATTTTTCTTGAAGCCTTAACCTCACCGGCACAACAGCTACCATGTTTGAACGAATAAACTTTGCACTTGATCTCCTCGACGATATTCAATTTTCCATCCATCCCTTGAACGGGACAAATACCTTAAAACCTCATCAACCGTTTTAATAGTTTTACCGTTTATTTTTGTGATAACGTCCCCCGGTAACAGACCGTTTAGACGAGCCAACGAACCGTTTCTAATCTTGTAAATCACAACACCACCGTCTTCATAGGGAATGGCATAATCCTCTGCCACAGCAGGGGAAAGCCCCGTAATCATCGCGCCTGTTAAGGGGTTTCGTCCTGCCACACCGACACGACGATTATCGGCAATATCAGGCGGTTCAACCAACGTCACTTTTACATCTTCCGTCTTAGTATTTCTTAATAATGTAAACGTTGCGACTGTACCAACCTGTAAGGTTGCCATACGGAATTTAAACGAAGACTCGCTCATAATTTCATGGCCGTTTACTTCTAAAATAACATCGCCTTGAACAATTTTAGCAGCCTCGGCAGAGCTCCCCTCAAATACTTTTCTAACCAGCACACCCTTGGCTTTTTCAAGACCAAGACTGTCGATCATATCCGAGGTAATAGACTGTACACGAGCCCCAATCCACGGGCGGATAACTCTCTTATCACCGCGCCCGACGCTGGCCAAAACCGGCGCAACGAGATTTGACGGGACTGCAAAACTAATCCCGATCGAACCTCCCGTATTAGAAAAAATAGCCGTATTGATCCCGACTAAACGGCCGTCCAGTGTCACAAGAGGCCCTCCGGAATTCCCGGGGTTAATGGCCGCATCCGTTTGAATAAAGGAACGAAAATCCTCCACCCCCAATTGACTGCGCGCCAAGCCGGAAACGATACCGCTCGTTACCGTGTGGCCGAAACCAAAGGGATTTCCAAAGGCTAAAACCATATCACCGACCTTTAATTGGTCGGCATCCCGCAGTTGTAAATAAGGAATATCTTTGTCTGTTGTTTTTAATTTTAAAGCAACAAGATCCGTACGCTTATCTAAAACAGCGATTTCTGCCGCCATCTCACGCCCGTCGTGCAACACAACTTTAATTTCCTCGGCAGCTTTAATCACGTGATAATTTGTAATAACAATACCGCTGGGGTGAACAATGACTCCGGAACCAAGAGAGCTTTGAACACGCCCCCCTCTTCCGGGCGCGCCGTCACCAAAAAAATGTCTAAAAATAGGATCTTGGAAGAAAGGGTTTTCCTGTGCCGTTTCCACAATACGGGCCGCATAAATATTCACAACGGCAGGTGCAACTTTACTTACCACGGGGGCAAAAGTAAATTGAAGCTGTTCTCGACTTTGAGGAACGGTTTCCGGGTTTTGAGGAACGTTTCCTTCTGTTGCTTCAACAACAGAGAGAATGAACAAAAAGGATAATAAAACGGCGCGCATGTGAACTACAATTTTTTCTATTATTTTTCACCCATTATACCTATTTCTCCCTTAAGAAACAGTTAAAATTTCAATGGATTGAATTCGTCCCGCTGATAAGAAATTAGAAAAAATTATCATTTTTCATACTGACATTTAAGGGAATTCCTTTATATTAGGGAATGTTTTATAGAAAGTTTCTTGGCTCCCCCTCAAGAAAACCGCACTTAAAGACTGCCTTCCTTAAACACCGGGGTCTTTAAACACTGCCATCCTTAAACACTTATGTGCCCGTAGCTCAGTAGGATAGAGCACAAGATTCCTAATCTTGGGGTCGGAGGTTCGAATCCTCTCGGGCACACCACTGTTTCCAACGGTTTCCGTACTTTTTTTATTTTTAAAACTTCAACCCCATACCGAAGAGCCGACCAAAAACTCCGGTAAAGATATTTGATTGTATTACCCCCCTTAACTTAACAAGCCCAAAAAAAACGCCTCATCTTAGAGGAGATAAAAACATCTCGGGGGGATGGGGCCTCCTTATTTCAAGGTGCCGGAAGCTCTCTTTTCAGGGTTTCTGATTTTTCAGAGCGTCAATTGTCTCTCCTTATTAAGATAACTTTTTTGCCAATCTCCTTTATTTGCCGTCCCTTTAGTATAAACATTTTGATGTCGGCGTTTGCCTATTAGGCAAAAGTATTGCCAAAAATGATAAACGATTTATGAGTCTTATTTCTTTGTTTTTGTTGACAAAGCTTTTTGAATTATGGCTATTGGACTTTGGTTCAGTGGCAAAAGTGTCTGTTTAAAAACAAAGAAAACAGAGAGGAGGCCCTGATGAATTTAAAAAGCACCCCGAGGTGTTTTGAAAGAACTTAAAATAGGAAGTAGCGTAAAATGCGTAGCGTATCAGTTATAAACCGGTCAGTGTCAAAATACCTCTCTAAATCCGTCCATTTCTTAACGGCCTTTGTTTACCTCTTCACCTTTTAGGCCCGAGCCTTGCCCTTGCAACAAGCACGACTACCTATACGGAAACCGTTCAAGAAGAGCAGGTTGTTGCCCCTCAAACCGCCCTTCCGACACCCACCGTCAATACTGTTTTTGCGGGAACGGGGCGCACGGTAGGTGAGCCTTCTTCTGCACGTCAAGAAGAGTACCGTCATTTTAATCTAAAAATTTCGCCTTTAAGGGGCGGTATTCGGTTTCATTTGCAGGATTTTGAAGGCACTCACTCCCTCGCCGGCTATGTGAGACCCGATGATTTCAGAGACTCGCCCTTCAAAGCCCTTA
>JAACSN010000007.1 GCA_009993885.1 Alphaproteobacteria bacterium | reverse complement strand
GCTGTCAAAGTGGTTTTACCATGGTCAACGTGACCGATGGTGCCGATGTTTACGTGAGGCTTGTTGCGCTCAAACTTTTCCTTGCTCATCTTATCAAGTTCCTTCATTAGGTTGAGCCACAGCCCCACTCGGGCCTGGCATATTTATAAAAAACTGGAGCGGGTGGAGGGAATCGAACCCTCGTAATCAGCTTGGAAGGCTGGAGCTTTACCACTAAGCTACACCCGCAAATTTAATGTCGTCTCAAAACTTATATCATATATCTAAAGAGATACAAACAAAGTAAATGGTGGAGAGAGCAGGATTCGAACCTACGTAGACATACGTCGTCAGATTTACAGTCTGATGCCTTTAACCACTCGGCCATCTCTCCGACAGGCATGTCATTCAATACGCACCTGATGCTATGATCTATAAAATATCTCACGAAAAAGTCAATGGAAAAATGGGAGAAATAGCAAAAAAAAATAAAAAAGGGCGCTTATTTTAAGAACTTTCACAAAAGTCTCCGTAGGCAAATTATCTTGACTAAAAAGAGGAGGCGACCTATGGTGCGATCGGTGCAAAAATTTTAAATAGGATACTCAAAAGATGACAGAACTTCCCTCGCATAAAAACAGCCAAAACTCAATAAATTCAGAAGGTGAAACTTACTCCCCCTACGCCGGCGTCATGAAACGCGGTCTTGCCGCTTACTTCGACATAATGCTCCTCACGATCCCTTATATGTTTCTATTAGCTTATTTTTCACCTGTTCCCCTTTTCCGTCTCCAAGATCCCGAATCCTTAAGACAATATCAAGATTTTACACACTCTCTCCCTGTCATTCTCTTTTCACAGATTGGTTTTTTTATTTACTTTACCTTGCAATATCGCTCGCGCTATCAAGCAACCCCGGGCATGCGCCTTGTTGATATCAAGTTAACCTCCGAGGATTTAAAAAAGCCTTCTTGGGCTTCCCTTACCCTTAGATACGCATTATACGTTATGCCAACCTTAGCCTTGCTCTTTTCACAAAAAGCAAACTTGATAGATCCTAATAATACAACCCTAAACATAAGCTTCAGTGCGATCACAGCCCTTGTGCTCATCCTGATGATTGCTTTGACAAAGCACAAACAAACCTATTACGATATGGTTGCGAAAACCGTCGTTCTTCAAAAGCCAAAAAAGGCGGATAGCCCTTTTGTTTATGCAGGCCTTAGGCAACGTTTTTCTTCCAATTTTCTTGACACCCTCGTCATCATAGTCCTTTTGACTCTTATCACCTTCGCCCTCTTTAAAATCCTGCCGCCCGATACAGCCTCGTCCTTTTCTCCTTTTCCCGTCTATTTCTTGAGCCTTACCGCGGCCTTTCTTGTTCCTTTTGCCTATTCTGCTTCCCAACATTGCTCAAAGCACCAAGCAACTCTAGGAATGCGGATAAACAAGATAAAAATTATGACAACGGATCATCAAAAACCGTCCGTTAAACAACTCTTCTTAAGATATATCATTGCTATTGCGATCTTCCCCTTTACCCTACTCAACATCTTGACGGCCTGCATGATTTTTTCCACCGATCGAAAACAAGCCCATTATGATAAAATGAGTAAAGTTATTTTTGTTGAAACCTCAAAATAACCGGAATATCGAATAAAAAAGGGGGACTTTTTAAAGCCCCCTCTTTTGCCTTTTCGGGAATCTGTTCTTAAGCTTACTTTTCTTTCACACCCGCAAGTTGTGCCTCTAATTCATCTCGTTCTCCCTTTATGGCTTGGAGACGGTTAGTCAAAAAAATGTGATACTGCCCGAATAGTTGTGCTCGCCCTTCATAATCCAGAGCCTTTTCTTGCAATACCTCTTTTCCGTCAACAGCCGCATCGGCCTTTTGAAAATAAACGGGCGCAAGAGCCGCAAACCAACCTTTGGCAAAACCTAAATAAGGAAGCGTCTTTTCCGCTAAGATATCTGCTTTCAGGTTTAAACGAGACAAGCCCTCTTCAGCGGAAAGATTGAGTTCCGGAGCCGTAGAATGAAGCGGATGTCCCGTAAAACTAAGGGAGTACCGAGCACAAGCATCTAACAAAGGACTCATAAACAATTCATAAGCATAGGATGCTTCAGGAAACACTGTTTGAGCTGCCAAAAGAAGAGGATTAAAGTGGCAATCATCGGCAAAGGCCTCGTGAGCCTCTAAAAGCGCTTCTTGATAATCCCTATCCGCCTTACTTCCTTCCTCGACGTCTACCGGTTTTTTATTAACCCCCAGCTCTGCAAAAGTGGCATAAGCTTGCATGGTCATATTTTCAAGGAGCAACATCATGTAGCGAACTTTTGCTTTCTTTTCCTCAGATGTTGCGTCTTCTTTTTGCTCGATAAAACTTGTATCCCAAGACTCAATAGCCTCATCTTCAAAAAGATTAAACAGATCTGTTGTGAACTGATTCAGCGCCCCACCAAGCTGCTTTGCCTCCGATAAAAGAGTCATGGCCTGCGCATAAGTGTACGCGCTCTCATCTCTTGGAATGAAACACTGCCTAAATGCTATAACATACCAAGGCGCACCGGTATGTGTTCTTAGAAACTCCGCAAGACGTTTTTGTCTTTCAGCAGGATCATTCTCCTGATAACAGTCGACAATATTCACCCTTATGTTTCGAGACCACGTTGCAAAATCCTCAACGGACTTTTCTGCAGATTCCGGCCTAACTGCCCCTGAAAGTCCCGAGGGAAGCTCCTCAATATCAGGCACTGCACTTGCCTGTAACTGAGGCATTCCGATCAGCACCGAGCCTAAAAAAAACAATAGAGCATGACAGACTTTTTTTGTTGATAAAATCAATAGATATCTCCCTGTAAAAGTTGTGATTATTTACAAGACTAGAGCATCTCTCATTTAATATAAATACAAAAAAACAAGGCCTCGATAACAAGGCCTTGTTTATGAACGCTTATGTACGAAAAAAGTATGTACGAAAAAAGCCGAAAACTAGCGACGATCCCCAAGGAAGCGTAACAAATAGATGAATAAGTTGATAAAGTCGAGATATAACCTTAAGGCGCCGACAACGGCATAATTTTCTGCCAGTTCGGAGTGCCCCACATGATAATACATTTTCTTTAACTGTTGTGTGTCATAAGCTGTTAGACCAACAAAGACCAACACGCCGATAACGGAAATCAAGAACATCAAAGCCGAACTTTGTATGAACATATTCACAACGGAGGCAATAATAACACCGATCAATCCCATGAATAAAAAGGAGCCAAGCCCCGTCAGATCACGGTTTGTGGTATAGCCGTAAAGGCTCATGGCGCCAAAAGTCCCGGAGGTAATAAAAAAGACACGCGCCAGACTTTCAAAGGTATAGGCCGCAAAAAGCCCTGACAAAGTCAGGCCGGTTAACGCCGCATAGGCAAAGAAAGTAAGCTGTGCCGTTCTTGTAGACATTTTTGTCACACGGGCACTTAGGAAGATTACAGCACCAAATTGTGCAATAACCAATCCCCAAAATAAAACAGGGTTCCCCATGATAGCAGCCACAAGACTCTCATCCCGAGCAACAAAATAGGCAATGACGCCGGTAATGCCGAGACCGAGAGTCATGTAGTTATAAATTTTAAGCATATAAGCCCTAAGACCCATATCCCTTTCAGCGCTTTGAGAGCGCGTTTTTGAGGTGCGGATTGCACTTTCACGATCATAATTCATTAACGTCTCCTAAAGTTAATTACCCATCATATTCCATATTATACCACAAGAAAAGCTTTTATATAAAGACTTTGTGTTGTCTATCGCTCCTATACCTCTTGCTCCCACACACAAAAAACACTTTCCTTTTACAGAAAGTGTTTTAATCATCGAGTGAGTAATAACTAAATTTTTTGACGGAGATATTCTCCATAAACAGACAATATACTTTGTGTGATTCTTTCAGGGTTATTTATTCTTTTACGCAAATTCTCCATAATAGACATATCCTCTTCCCCAGGTTGAATATGGCGCAAGATTTGCCATTGATCCAAGGGATGCTCCCCCCCCGTCCTTTCCCATTAATATGCCTGTTGAATGTTGCACATCAAATAAAGGCGCCCTAGCCCCCAGGGTCAATCCTTGATAACTTCCTAACCTTTCCAAGTCGCCTTGCGTGAATTCACGCCCCAAAAAAAGAGCACGGCGGTTCTCTCTATCAAGAGTAACAAATTCATGAACATACACAATATTCTCGGGATCGCGGAAATCATGCTGAGCACTCAAGCGGTGAAATTGAATATACCCCTCTTCTGTGTGAGTCTCGCCATAGATCATTCCTTTTTTAACAGCAAAGGGAATATAGGCCCCCGGATCCTTAGCTTTTCCCACCTCTGCTTCAAAAGCCTCGTCGATACTCAGCGATCTTCCCACAACACCTTTTTGCCTTAGAATATCATGATGGCTATTTTTCAAAAGAATTGCTGAAATATCTTGCGACGGTCGCTCAAGGTATCCTAAAGAATAGGCCGCTTTATTGTCCTCAAATTCCTGAAAAGGATTAAGAGTTGAGCTCGCCCGGGACGATGCTATCAGCATTATTGACCCTATAGCATATAGTAGTTTACTTTTTTTGAACATTTTTTACATCCTTTTTTTGTTTGCATTAAATAAATAAAACACCTATAAATAAAATGTAAGCAATATATTTTCAACAACTTGATCAAAAAATTTAACCATATGCGTCTTTCCTTAGAATCTCTCCACATTATCCGAACCATTATCCGCTACGGTAGCTTTGCAGCAGCTGCAGAGGCATTGAATAAAGTACGATCCGCCCTTACCTACAACGTCAAAAAGCTAGAAGATGATTTAGGTATTGAAATATTTGATCGATCAGGACACAAGGCTGTCTTGACCCCCATAGGGGAATATCTTGTTCAAGAAAGCCAAGTCCTTTTAAATACAGCCAATACCCTTGAAAGAAACATTGACTTAAAACGAAACGGCTGGGAAACAAGCCTCTCGATCTCCCTTGATGAAGTCATTCCCTTTCGAAACCTTTTTCCCCTTATCAAAACCTTTAAAAAAGAGTGCCCGACTATTAACCTGTTTTTTCATAATGAACGCCTTAACGGATGCTGGGATGCTCTATGGTCAGAACGCTCTAACCTTGCCATTGGCCTAACAGGCGACCCCCCTTTAAATATGAACTATGAAATAGAGCCCTTAGGCACTCTTGAAATGGTCTTCGCCGTTTCTCAAAAACACCCTCTTTCTGCCTATGAGGAACTTACACACGACCAAATTGCAAATCACACCAACGCTGTCGTAAGAGATACTGCACATCAGCTTCCTCGTAGGGATTCCGGAATTTATAACCGGAACAATCACATTACCGTAGACAGTATGAAGGATAAAATTGACCTTCAACTTTCCGGCCTTGCCATCGGATACCTTCCGAAAGGTTTGATTACAGAGCACCTTGCCTCAGGCGCCCTTGTTGAAAAAAAAGTTCCTACACTTAAACGTAAGGCTATATTTTACTATGGCTGGCGCTCAAGAAACACGGGCCATGCCCTTAACTGGTGGCTTGAAAAACTCTCTAGCTCAAAGATAAGGAAAGAACTTCTTAATAACGATAAAGCTAATGTATAATAAGAAACTCTTTACCTCGACTTAGCACGTTATTACAAACTAAAATAAAAGAGAGGTGTCAAAACGTTCCCTTTTTATTCCCTTCCTTTTTAAAAAGGTTTACTCTAAGGAGATAGGGTCTGTTAAATAAACAAAAAAAATGACTATTTTCAACTTAGCCAAAAATACGATGCAATATAGCCTCAAAAATAACCTTTTTGAAAGCGCAAGCTATGTAGCTTATAAAATCCTTTTAGCATTTTTTCCCTTTTTACTCTTTCTGGTCTCCGTTGCGGGTCTCATAGGCCGGAGCCCCGAAGCCATAAAACTTATTGAACAATTTTATACCGGCCTACCCAAGGAGGTCGTCAACGTCATTGAACCCGTTGTCAGTGACGTTATTACCGGACCCCTTAAAAAAATACTTACCTTTTCTATAATCGGTATTTTATGGGTCTCGTCTTCGGGCATTGAATCTATCAGGCGCTCTTTAAACAGAGCTTACGAATACACCGAATCCCGCAACATTCTTGTCTTAAGAACCCAAAGCATTGCCGTCGTTATCTTAGCCGTTATCTCTCTGGTTTTTGTCAGCACATTAACTTTTATAATCCCGTTTTTCCTTCATTTCATTCCTTTATACATTTCAAAAAACATCCCTTCTTTTACCTTCTATTGGCCCCTAAGTTTTTTAGTTAATGCCTTGATCTTAAGTGTTGTTTTCAATTTTCTTTACCATTGGCTGCCCAACCATGCGTGCAAGCCCCCTAAATCTTGGCCCGGAGCTTTCCTAGCCGCACTTTTATGCTCTCTGTTTGCAGCTCTTTTTTCAGTTTATCTGCAAAATTTCGGGAATTACCATGCCTTATACGGCAGCCTTGGCGGCATGATCATCGCCCTTCTTTTCCTACAACTTAGCTCGTACCTCGTTCTTTTAGGCGCTCAATTTAACAAAGAGCTTAGTCGTTAACCGAGGTTCTTAAAGTATTTTTTGACTTATTTGCAATATTTGTATAAAATAACTCTCATAAGAAAATAGTAACTTCTACCGAAAAATTCTTTTGAAGCGGTTACTGTACAAAACGGAAATTATTATGAATTGGGAAAAATTACGCCTTTTTTACCAAGTTTGTCAGGATCTAAATATTTCCAAAGCAGCAGAACGTCTCAACATAAGCCCCTCAGCCCTTAGTCGCCACATCAGTAATTTTGAAAAACGAGCAAATATTATCCTATTTACAAGAACCAAATCAGGCCTCGCTCTTACAAAAGCAGGGCGAGAGCTCTATGAGATTACCGAGAAAATGGCTCACGAGGCGGCAAAAATCTCCCAACTCTTAAAAACCAAGGATGAAGACTCGGTTAGGGTTCTGCGCCTTGAAACAAGCGTCACCCTTGCCACCATGTGGTTGCCCCATTATATTCCCGGTTTCATGCTACGGTACCCCGAAATTAAACTCAGCATTAAAGGGCGCGATGAAGAAATAGACTTTACAAAACACGCCCTTGACGTTGCCATCTCAACCTCCCTCCCTCCAACGGACACTCTTATTCAAAATTACCTTATGACCTTTCATTTAGGCCTCTATGCCAGCCCCGACTACCTCGAAAAATTTGGCATTCCAAAACGTCTCGAAGACCTTAAGAAACATCAAATGATTTCCCACGATAAAAACACTATCCATCAATTCGGAAAAGAAATTAACAAAATCCTACAAAGCCAATTTGAAACAAACTCCCTCACCGAACCCGCCTTGGAAATGAATATGGGAGCAAGCCTTGTGACCGTTGCATCAAAGGGTTTGGGTATTATTTCCGTCTCAAAAGAATACCCCGGTCTTCAACAATCGGGTCTCATTCAGGTACTGCCTGAAATCGAAAATGAAGTAGATATCTATTATATTTTCCAAGAACATATGAAAAAAAATAAAAAGATCCTCGCCCTCGAAAACTATTTAAAGAAAACCTTAAGAGCTCATAGAACAAGGAATAAGTAAGCTTATCATGTCTAAAATCCTTCCCATTATAAAAGCCGGAACCCCTATTTTATATAAACGTGCCAAAGCTGTTTCATTTCCTTTGGCGCAAGACGTCCTTGAACACGTCAACAACATGGTAACCACTTTAAAAAATACCGACGGCCTTGCTTTGGCTGCGCCCCAAATCAATATCCCCTTGCGCCTCCTTGCGGTAAATATTCCAAAGGTCGCCCCTGCAAAACGATACGATTTTCTTTCAGACCCCAACCATAAAGCTTTTCCCTTAACGGTTCTTGTGAATCCGACTTTAACGGCACTTTCTAAGGAAAAGACCGAGGGCTGGGAAAGCTGTCTGTCTTTCCCGGGTTATCGAGGAAAAGTCAGCCGTCATCAATCCCTGATCTGTGAATGGTTTGATACGGAAGGCACTAGACATTCGCAAGCTCTTGAAGGCTTTAACGCCCGAGTCATTCAGCATGAATATGACCACCTTGAAGGTATTGTTTATGTTCAACGGATCACGGACTTTTCCACGTTTAGTCTTATTTAAGCCCTCCCCAAATTTAAAAAATTAACGCGTAAAAAGGTAAAGAAAAATGAAAAAAAATAAAGTTATTTTAACAGGAATTATCGGAAACGCCTTGGAATTCTATGATTTCACCCTTTATGGGGTTTTTGCCGTCATGATTGCCCAACTCTACTTCCCCTCCGCCAACCCTCTTGTGGCCGTCTTGGCCAGTTGGGGAGCCTTTGCAGCCGGCTTTTTTATGAGGCCCTTCGGCGCCCTGATTTTTGGATATTTAGGAGATAAGTTCGGTCGCAAGAAAGCTTTAAGCATTTCTATTATCGGCATGGGATTCCCGACTTTACTCATCGGGTGCTTGCCCACCTATCAACAAATAGGCATCGCCGCCCCCGTCCTTCTTGTCTTGTGCCGCCTCATCCAAGGGGCTTGTACAGGAGGGGAATACAATGGGGCGGCAATTTTCGCTTTGGAACATATCGGCAAGAATAAACCCGGTTTTTTTGGGGGTCTCATCACGGGATCTTGCGTCATTGGCGCTCTCTTTGCAACGGCTTTGGGAGCGCTCGTGACCAAATCTGCAAATCCCGAGTTCTTTTGGCGCCTTCCTTTTATCTTTGGAGGAGCCATTAGTCTTATCGGTTTTTATATCCGCCGTCGTATTTCAGAAAGCCCTGAATTTCTGGCCGACCAAAAGAATCCCAAGGGAGCGACTTTTTCCCTAGTAAACGTCTTTAAAACTCACCATAAAGCTCTCCTCATTTCCCTTATGATCGGGTGTTTGAACGGCGCTCTTTCCTATACCCTTTTCGGTTTCTTAAACAGTTACCTCAAAAGATACATCGGTATTCCTCTGGAAAACGCTATGCTCTTTAGCCTTATCGGCCTTAGTGTCTTTATGGTTTCATCGCCCTTATTCGGCCTCTTAATGGATCAAATTGGGAAACGCCGTTATTTTCTCTCGGCACCAATAGGCGTTTGCATTCTCGCCCTTACAACTTTCCTTTTAATCCGCCAAGCAGAGGTAAGCTCTATTATAACGGCACAAGTGCTTCTCGGTTTGTCCACAGGGTGCATCGCAGGCCCACAACATGCCTTTGTGCAAACTCTCTTCCCTGTAAAGATTCGCTATAGAGCCATTTCCTTTAGCTTTTGCCTTGGCATGGCGTTATGTGGCGGTACGGCCCCCTTGATTCTAACCTACCTTATTGAAAAAACAGGGAATTTTATGATGCCTGCTTATTTTATTAGCCTCATAAGCGCCTTTCTTTTCTTAAGCATTTTCTCCCTTCTAGGAAAATTTAAAGGCAGAACACTCTCCCCTACCAACGCCCTCTAAGGGATAACCTTAAATCCATGTTGTTTTTGCAAGGCGCCCTGCAAAACCAACACTCATCATTTGGAAAGAAATATTATAGGGTATAAGAGAAATGTAAAGAGAGCTTTATACTTTGACTTACATTCTCTTTGCACCCCGTTTTATTCCTGTTTTGCGGGGTGCAAAACAAAGCACTCAAGACGTCGACGTTTAACTTTGACTGAGTACTTTGCGCGGATCTCATTTAATGTAGCCGCGACCCCAACTTGCTCGGATGAGATTTATTCTTTTGAATAAATTTCTCCGGGTCTTTTTTTTGAGAAAAATCTACCGACAAAATAAACAGAGTTCACTTTGGAATTGGAGCATAGAAAGCTCTCCGTTTTTAAAGCGCTTTTCAAGACGCAACAGATGACGCAAACCATGGGCGGCAAGCTTTAGATTCCAGAGCCTCTCCGAGCGTTGAAATAAAGGTTTCGTGCTGAAAAACAGAGGCGTTTTCATGGCTGAAACAGCTTGACTAAAAGATGTTGCAAACTGTCGATGACTCATAAACTCGCAAAAAGTAACCATCCTGCGAATAAGGGAACGTAAAATCAAATAAGGCTCTTCTTCCAAAAGAGAGATATCGCCATGACGCAAAATTTTTTCCTTATTACGCTCTATAAATCCTTCAACTAATTGTTCCGCATCTAATTTCATAGAACCGTTCATAAGCTGCTTAAGATCTTGTAGATCAATAGTGCCGTTGCTCTTTAAATACAGCTCGAGCTTTTCCATATCGGTTTCTAAAAACAACGGAGACCCGCTATAGTTTTCTAAAAGAACGTCAATATGTTCGGGAGAAAGCGTCAGACCCCGTTGTTTTAGAGCCGATACGATAACATCCCGCAGCAAGGACAATGAAACCTCATAAGAAGGGACGGCTCCCACGTTTTTTGCCGTTTGAAAAAAGGTGACCATCTTGATTTTTGAACCCAAGTTAGACCCCACAAGGATTAACTTTTGAGAATCATCAAGCTTCTTGAGAGTTTTTTCAAAAAGAGAAAAATCTCGCCCTGTTACTTTGCTGCAAATAGTAACCGTTTTCTGATCGGGGGCGTCAAAAAGTCCCGGCTCATTACCGAAACTAATCTCTTCAAGACTTGGAACCGTTTCAACAACAGCTCCGTCTTGTTTAAATTTTTGTACAATGAGATCAAGGTGAAACTGTAAAGCGCCTTCATTATTGCCGTATAATAACAAAGCCTGTTGAGACTCATAGGCTTTGCTGTTGAGATAAGTATTAAGATTTGGAATACGCATGAGTAACGCCTCCTTGATCTATTTTTCAGACACCACAGGCCACTTTTTATAATAGGTTGCCAACATCACTTGCATATCTTCGGCAATCAATAAAAGAGTACGACGCTTGGCATCGGTTTCGGAAACCGTACCGGCATATCCGAATTCTGCCGTTGTATCTCCCAGAGAGAAAGACGCCGTACGTTTAATAGTATCCGTATATAAAATTTTCTTATTCTCTTTATCTCGCAAAATCAAATGTGCCGTTGCCACCATATTAAAGCGCTGGGTGGTTCCGTCCTTTCGAACAGAGATCGAGTATTTATCCAAGGATACACTCACCTGCAAGTGAGCTTGCGGGTCTAAAGGTTCACCGGAAGGATTAAGTTTGTCCAACAAATAATTATGAAGAATCTGACCTTCACGCTTTGGTAAGGGAGCTATTTTAATTCCTGCCAAAGAACGCTCAACCCCTAATTGCTCGCCCGTAGACGTACTGTGCGGGCCATAAAGGGGCTCAAAACCACACCCTCCCATAAAAAGAAGAGGCAGAGAAAAAAGAGAAAGGGCTATAAAACCCCTAAAAGAAGATTTAGGAACAAACAATATTCACTACCTTTCCGGGAATCACAATGACTTTACGCACTGTTTGTCCTTCAATAAAACGTTTAATATTTTTATGACCAAGGGCTTGAGCCTCGATCTCTTCCTTGGGCAAACCAACGGCAATCTCAATAGTACCCCGTAATTTGCCGTTCACCTGAATGGCTTGGGTTACCGTGTCATCCGCCAGTAAAGACGCTTCTGCTTGAGGCCAAGGCACATTTACAAGGAGGGTTCCGTGACCCAGTTGTTGCCATAGTTCTTCGGCCAAGTGAGGCACAACGGGATTGAGCAATACAATCAGCGTTTCCAAAGCCTCCCTCAAGATGCTGTTATCTATAGTAGCTTCTTCCTCAATTTTAGCAATCTCATTGCTAAAAGTTCTCAAAGTTGAGATGTAGGTATTCAAAGCAATGGCCTCAAGATGACGGGTCGCTTGATCAATGGTTTTATGGGTTAAGCGCCGCAATAACAACTCTTCCTTGGAAAGATCCGTCGGCATTTTAGAAAGATCAGCCTGTTTCACTAAAGGTATTAAGGATTGGGCAAGACGCCAAACACGAGCAAGATATTTCCAAACCCCTTGTACACCGCTTTGTGACCACTCTAAATCACGTTCCGGCGGGCTATCGGAAATCACAAATAAACGAGCCGTATCCACACCGTATTCATCTATAATTTCTTGAGGCTGAACAACATTTTTCTTGGACTTGCTCATCTTTTCAGAACGTCCCAAGGTCACCGCAGAGCCGTCACTTAAACGATAAGGTTCTTCATTTTTATAGCCCACTTCTTCGGGATAAAGCCATTTGCCGTCACGATCTTTATAGGTTTCATGACACACCATACCTTGGGTTAAAAGAGCTTTAAAAGGCTCATCAATATCATGGTAGCCGCATTTCTTAAGGGCTCGGGTGAAAAAACGCGCATAGAGCAAATGCAAAACGGCATGTTCAACGCCGCCGATGTATTGGTCAACGGGCAACCAACGATTCACGGCGTCTTTATCAAAAGCCTTGTCTTTGGGCTGAGAGATAAAACGTTGGAAATACCATGAAGACTCAAAAAAAGTATCTAATGTATCCGTTTCTCTTTCTGCTTTTCCATCACATTTCGGACAGTTTGTGTGCTTCCAAGTCGGATGATGATCCAACGGATTTCCCGGTTTATCGAAGGTAACGTCTTCAGGTAAAACAACGGGTAAATCGGCAACCTTAACGGGAAGCGTTCCACAGCTTTCACAATGGATAAAAGGAATAGGACACCCCCAATAGCGTTGACGAGAAACACCCCAATCACGCAATCGATAGGTTATGGCACTTTTGCCGAGATTCTTTTCCTTGAGGCGCGCTAAAGCTTTTTTCTTAGCTTCTTCAGAGCTCAACCCGTTTAAAAAACGAGAGTTAAAAATAACCCCGTCACCCGTATAAGCTTCCTTGGCAACCGCAAAGTCATCGCCGGCCTCAACGGGGCGCACAACAGGAAGCACAGGCAAGTCGTACTTTCGAGCAAAATCAAGGTCACGTTGATCATGGGCAGGACACGCATAAACAACCCCCGTACCGTATTCCATCAACACAAAGTTCGCCACATAAACAGGCAGCGTCAACGTCTCGTCAAGGGGATGTGTTACAAAGAGACCTGTGTTAAAGCCCTTCTTTTCGGCTTTTTCAAGAGCCTCTTCACCGGTGGCCGTTTTATTACAATCCTGAATAAAAGCAGTCAGATCATCGTTGCCTTTTGCAAGCTCTTCGGCCAAAGGATGGTTAGAAGATATCCCGATAAAGGATGCACCGAAAAGAGTGTCGGGACGGGTTGTAAAGACTTCCAAGGATTCATTGCGATCCCTTAAGGGGAACTTAACATAAGCGCCAAGAGACTTTCCAATCCAGTTACGCTGCATGGTCACAACTTTTTCAGGCCAATCTTTTAACGTATCAAGGCCTGCCAATAAGTCATCGGCAAATTCGGTAATCCTTAAATACCACTGAGTCATCTTACGCTGTTCAACGGTTGCGCCGGAGCGCCAGCCCTTTCCCTCGACAACTTGTTCATTGGCAAGAACGGTATTATCAACGGGATCCCAGTTAACGTAGCTTTCCTTTTGATAAAGCAAACCTTGTTCGTAAAAATTCAGAAGAATCTTTTGTTCTTTGGCATAATACTCTTCGTCACAACTCGCAAATTCACGGGCCCAGTCAATAGCCAAACCAAGTTGCTTAAATTCGGCGCGCATGCTGTCGATATTATCATAAGTCCATTTTGCAGGATGCACCTTATGCTCAATGGCAGCATTTTCCGCCGGCATACCGAAAGCATCCCATCCCATAGGATGGAGAACCTCAAACCCCTTGGCTCTTTTATAACGTGCAACAACGTCCCCGATGACATAGTTTCGAACATGCCCCATGTGCAACCGCCCGGAAGGAAAAGGGAACATTTCCAGAACATAGTACGGCTCTTTTGGACCTTGCACAGCTTCCGAACCCAAGGGGAGCTCAAAACACTTTAAATTCGTCCAATGGGTGCGCCATTTTTCTTCCGTTGCTCTGAAATTATATCGTTCGTCGGTTGTCATGATCTGTTACTTTTCTTTATCTTTTTACGTTTATTCTTCTTACGATAGATTAACTTGAAGCTACTTTGAGTTGTCTTGCTCTTGTTAAGATAGCATCTTCAATTTCACGCGTCGTGGCCGGACTCACGCCTGCATTCACCCAGCGACCTTTTTGGTACTCTTGGCGGAAAATAGAAATGCTCAAACCGTCAGCCCGTAGCACACGATCTAAAATCCGCACGTCCACTTTCACACGTTCATTCGGAGTATTCTTCGGCACATACCACTCCGTTGAAATCACGCCGCCAAAAGGATCAACGGACTTTAACGGCATAAAAGACAAGGTATCCAAAGAGGCCTTCCACAAATAGGAATTTACGCCAATGCCGACATCAGGCTTTTTAGCACTATTATCGCCGCCAAAAAGCAAAGTATCTTCTCCAAAGAACTTACCATACCCTTGATACTTGCGCTCTCTTTTTGTGACAATTTCATCCTCTTCTGCCTCGGGCATATTTGCACAACCTGTCAGTAGAGCTATTACTGCCCCCGATAGAAACAGGTTTAAGAATAGATTTTTACGCATCCGGCTCACTCTCTCGTTAAATAGATATAATTTTTGTGACTTTATTTGTATGAAACAAATTCATGAAAAGATCAAGAAAAATGGGTATATTGCCTTAGAGGCAATAAAAAAGGCGCCTCCCTAGAAGCGCCTTTTGATTCTGCTATAAATAGTTTAGAAATCATCCCAACTTTCGTCTTCATCATCGGAATCATTTACTATTGCCGTGCGGCGCGCAGCCAAGGCTAATTCTAAATGACTCTTCGGGGAATCAATCTTCTCTTCGACCTTATCAAGGTCTACTTTATTTAGCTTAGTTAAGTTAAAACCTGCGATAGCTGAAAGAAGATTTCCCGAGTTATTCCCCTCGTCAAGCACCTTCACGACAACTTTTTTAGCCGGCGTTGCCTTAATCACAACAGGTTTATCCTCAACTTCTTCTACCGTATTGATAACAGGTGCTCTTACAAAATCTCTATCTTCCTCGGCCTCAACAACACCCCGAGCCAAACGAATTTGATCAAGAAAATTAAGTCCGGAATCTACGTTTAGGTTTAACTTATTAACACGGCCGACTCTTTGTTGAGACAAGGGTTTATCTTCGACGATATCTTTTTCTACTTCGGCAGTTTTTTTCATTTCTTTCATGATATCACTTGCATCAATAAAGTCGAAATTCCAGCCGTCACCTTCACTATAGCATTCTGAAACAAGCCAAGATAATTTACCGGCATTCCCTTTTAGAGCTTCTTCAAGGGTCAAAAAAGCCTTATCGTCAAGTCCGTCAATATCACCCTCTTCAACTGCTAATCGAAGTGCAGCAATTGCCTCATCGGCTGTTTGGGCACTTTCATCAAGACTCTGTTGAGAAAAGCCGCTAATTTGGCGTGCCAAAACATCCATAATCGTTGTTGCTTTTTCAACAACAGGCTCAAGGATTACGTCACGTTGTACAGGCACAACCTCTTGTCGGATGGGTTGTTGTACTTCTTCAACTTTTTTCAAAGCTGTAGGAAGTGTCGGCAAAGGACGACGTTCGGCTTTCACAACAGGCGCAACGACCTTTAAATTAGACGCATCAAAGTTTCCAATAGATGCCAAAAGATTCGCACGGGGATTAGCTTTCACAACGGGCGCAACTGTCTTTAAAGCAGACGCATCAAAGTTTTCAATAGATGCCAAAAGATTTGCACGGGGATCGGCTTTCACAACGGGCGCAACGGCCTTTAAAGCAGACGCATCAAAGTTTTCAATAGATGCCAAAAGATTGGCGCGAGGATTAGCTTTCACAACGGGTGCAACAACTTCTTCCTGTTCCATTTTACCTAAGGAACGGGCAAATTCAGCATCGTATTGGCTTTGAAGACGGCGCGCTAAAAGCTCATCATCTTTAACTTGTTTGTTCTTAACTGCAAAATTTTCTAAGGCTGCTTCGTGAAGAGCAATGCCGTCTTGCTCCGCTAAAGAGCGTGCAAATTCAGCATCATATTGATTTTGAAGTTGACGTGCTAAAAGCTCATCATTTTTGATTTGCTTATTCTTTACAGCAAAATCCTCTAAGGCTTTTCTTTGATTTTCCATAAAGGCGTTGAAATTTCTTTGAATTTCAAAGCCTGTTGCAATATCGGAAATTTTCTTCCCCATAAGTTCTGTCGTATTAAAGGTAAAGACTTCTTTTGGAAAAGTCATTAACGGCGCTTCTTGGACGGCAACGCCACCATGATAGTTATTTGAGGCCAAAGCCTCTCCGGTCATTGAAGAACTAATTGCGGTTGTTCCCAACAAAAAGGCAAGTAATGTATTTTTCATAATAGTAAACTCCTCTCTAAATATTTACATAATAAATTAATACACCGGCGAATCACAAACTATCAAACAACAATAAAGAAACTTGACTGTGCAAAATATACAAAACGAGCTAAATAATCAAGGAAACCTTAATATCTTATTAATCTTTTGGCTCTATTTTCAAAACCGATAAACTTGCTTTTATTTTAAAAAAGCCTTACAAACGATATAAATGTAAAAGGTTGAGTAAATGGCCTACCTTGTTGTAAAATTTGGCGGTACCTCCGTTGGCAGCATTGAGAATATCAAAGCGGCAGCGTTACGCATTGCCGACCTCAAATCACAGGGCTATAAAGTCGTTGTGATTGTCTCGGCCATGGCCGGGGAAACGAACCGCCTTACCGATCTCACAAAAGCCTTTAAAATAAAAAACCCAAAAGCTTATGACACAGTTGTGAGCACCGGTGAGCAAGTGACAACGGGTTTGATGGTGATGGCTCTTCAAGAACAAGAGGTCGCGGCTCGTTCTCTACAGGGGTGGCAGGTTCCCCTCCTAACCTCCTCAGATTTTTCAAAGGCTCGCTTTGAGAACGTTCCCGTTCAAAAGCTTACGGCTCTTTTGGATCAAGACATCATTCCTGTGCTACCCGGCTTTCAAGGCGTGACAAGAGAAGGGGAAATCACAACCCTCGGGCGGGGGGGATCCGATGTAACTGCCGTTATCCTAGCCGCAGCGCTTAAGGCCGAAGCATGCCACTTATACAAAGATGTCCCCGGTATTTTAACCGCCGATCCCGCCCTTGTTGAAAACCCGCGAATTCTGGACAACCTTGGTATCGAAGAGATGTTCGAAATGTCCTCCCAAGGCGCAAAAGTCATTCACCCCAGAGCCGTTGAGGCGGCACTTGTACATCAAGTAAATTTAAAAATTTTGCCGACATTCGGAAGAGGGAGCGGAACGACTATCTTATCCGATACGGAGTCTATTTGCACAGCGCCCCTTGAGTCACAAACCATTACGGGCATCGTTTGTAACACAGGAGAAGTGCGCATTTGCCTTCAAAACATCCCCGCAAGCCCCGGCGCCACGACCTGTCTCTTTCAGGCTTTCGCAAAGGCAAACATTAGCCTTGACATGATCCTTCAAGGAGGCGGCGCCACAGCTGACAGCACCACCCAGAACTTAACCTTTACGGTGCCGGAAAGCGACCGAAAAGAAGCCGTTGATCTTGCACAAAGTTTACAAAAGACCGTTGGTTTTACCCATATGGATATTCATCCTCGTATTGCCAAGGTTTCTCTTGTGGGCGCCGGTCTTCGAGGTCATGCAAACGTAGCCCATATCCTGCATAAAACATTAGCAGACTTAGGTATTTCCCTTTACGGGATGACGACAACAGAACTCAAAATGAGTGTTTTGGTCTCTAACGAATACGCCCCCCAACTCGTCAGCGCCCTCCACGACAATTTTAACTTAACCGAACCGCAACAAAAACGAAAAGAAGGTAAACATGCAACAGGCGCAACACTATCTGCATAATCTATGGCAAAAAGGATGTGATTTCCTTGGCGTGAAGCACGCAATCTTAGGCGGCGCTATGACATGGGTTTCCGAGCGAAACCTTGTGGCGGCTATTTCTAATGCCGGCGGATTTGGGGTTCTGGCTTGCGGTGCCATGCCCCCTGAAATTTTAGCCCGAGAAATCAAGGAGACGCTGAAACTTACCGATAAACCTTTCGGTGTCAACCTTATTACCCTTCACCCAAAACTTGAAGAACTGGTTCAAACTTGCATTCAAGAAAAAGTGACTCATGTTGTCCTGGCAGGCGGCGTTCCTTCAAAAAACACCATTACAACACTCAAAGATGCCGGCATAAAAGTGATCTGTTTTGCCCCTGCTCTTGCCCTTGCAAAACGCATGGTTAATTTTGGAGCCGATGCCCTTGTGATTGAAGGCAATGAAGCCGGCGGACATATTGGCCCCGTTTCTACGTCTGTGCTGGCTCAAGAAATTCTCCCTCACATTACAGATGTCCCTATTTTTATAGCAGGCGGCATAGGGCGCGGCGAATCTATGGTGTCTTATCTTGAAATGGGAGCCTCCGGTTGCCAATTGGGCACCAGATTTGTTTGTGCTCACGAATGCCAAGCCCACCCCAATTTCAAAAAAGCCTTTATCAAAAGCGCCTCTCGAAATGCCATTGTCTCGTCCCAAATTGACCCCCGTTTTCCCGTGATTCCTGTGAGAGCCATCGATAATAAAGGCACGCAAGACTTCATGGTTTTTCAACGGGAAATGATAAATAAGGTCGACCAAGGAGATATTGCCCTCGAAGCCGCCCAACTTGAAATTGAGCATTACTGGGCGGGCTCGTTACGAAAAGCCGTTATTGAAGGAGATATTGACCACGGTTCTCTTATGGCAGGCCAAAGTGTCGGTCTTGTGAAAACGGAACAAAGCACACAAGAAATCATTGACGAACTTATTGCCCAAGCCGTAAATGCTCTCAATGCGAGGGTACAAAAAGCCTCTTGAAAGAGAAAGTAGGATAAACAAGCAATTGATACAAAACAGGAAATTCAAATCAAAGAAAAAACTACCGCGCTCTGACGGGGTGACTCTTTTACGGCGCGTGCGGGATCTGATGGCCGGAGAAGCCGCAGATCCTCAAGAACGCTTGAATAAAATCTCCTTTATTCTTTTGGGCGAACTGAAAGCGGACGCCTGCTCTATTTATGTGGTACGCCCCGGTAACATTCTCGAACTTGCTGCGACAAGCGGACTGAATAAATCCGCCGTTGGCGTAACACGCCTTATCGTTGGCGAAGGGATTGTCGGCCATGTCGTTTCTGAAAAAAAGCCCATTAGTCTCTCTTGCATTACACAACACCCCAAGTTTATTTTACGCCCCGAAACCGGTGAACAGCATGTCCAAGGAGGTGTCGCAGCCGTCCCCTTACAGCGCAACAACGAAGTTCTGGGCGCTCTTTCTATTCAAGCGACACGAAAAAAACGTTTTTCAGCAGATACCTTGGAAGTCCTTGAAACCGTTGCCATGCTTATCACCGACCTTGTTTTATCCCTTGCAAAACAGGATTCGGAAGGTATCGAACGTGATATTCCCACCTCTAAAATCCTGCAAGGCATCCCCCTTCATATCGGCCTTGCAGAAGGCACGGCTGTTATCCATGCTCAAAAGGTTGATATTCCCCTCGTGATATCCGACAACAGCCAAAAGGAGCAAGAACGTTTTGAACGTGCCCTCCTCTCGATGAACAAAGATCTTGAAAAGTTGTTTAATGAAACACAGCAACAAGAAACACATTCTGAAGACGGGAAAAATATACTTGAAACCTTTCAAATGTTTGCCAAAGATCAAGGATGGCTCAGCAAAATTCGCAAGACCATTATAAGCGGCTATACGGCAGAAGCCGCCGCGCAAAAAACGCTCAATGATATTCGTTCTCGCCTTTATGCGTCCAATGATTTTTATATGAGAGAGCGACTTTGGGATTTTGAGGATCTCACCTATCGCCTGATCCAACACCTGCAAGGAAAGAACTCAAAAAAACATCTTAAAAATCTTAACGGTATTGTGGTCGTTGCTAAATCCTTAGGGCCGGCAGAGCTTTTGGAGTATCAAAAATATAATGTCCGTGCCGTTTTACTTGAGGAAGGAGTGCAAACAGCCCATGTTGCGATCCTTGCTCGATCCCTTGATATTCCGATCATCGGACGCATTCCAGATGTAACATCACGTATTTTTACACAGGATAAGATCCTTGTGGACGGTAAAGCCGGTACGGCTATTGTGCGCCCGAACAGCCTTGATGAGCAAGATTTCAGAGATCAAAAAGCCAAACAAGAGAGCATTCAAAAAGCAGCCGATGCCGTTTTACCTCTTCCGGCCGTTACCGTTGACGGCGTCAGGATTTCTTTAAACCTCAATGCAGGGCTCATCGGTGACCTTGACCAACTTCAAGAAACAGGGGCAGACGGCGTAGGACTTTATCGCACGGAAATTCCCTTTATGATGCAAAAAGAATTTCCCGATGTAACTTATCAAAGCAATCTCTATAGCGAACTCTATACGCGAGTTCAAGATAAACCCCTTGTGTTTCGTACCCTTGACATTGGCGGCGATAAAGTCCTTCCGTACTTTAATCGCCTCAATGAAGAAAACCCTATGTTAGGGTGGCGCTCTATTAGGATCGGTCTTGATCGCCCCATGCTCTTACGCAAACAGGTGCGTGCCATGATCGGGGCGGCCAAGGGCAATCAATTGCACCTTATGTTCCCTATGATTTCTGCAGTTTCCGAATTTCTTGAGGCAAAATCTCTTGTTCAAAAAGAACTTGCCCGAGAAGAGGCTTTGGGTCATCTAACCCCTTTAGAAGTTAAATATGGCGCCATGATCGAAGTACCCTCCCTTGTGTCGCGCTTAGACCAACTTCTTCCTCACACAGATTTTATTTCCATCGGCACCAACGATCTTTTTCAATTTTTCTTTGCCGTTGATCGAGGAAACCCTTATGTTGCCCAACACTTTGATACACTCTCTCCTGCCTTTTTATCCCTTCTAAAAGAAATCAAAACAAAGGCAGACAAACACCGTTGTCCTCTTTCTATTTGCGGAGAAATGGCCAGTCGCCCCCTCGAAGCCCTTGCTCTTCTTGGTCTGGGGTATCGTTCTTTATCCATGGGCGCGGCTGCCGTCGGTGCCTCTAAAATGATGATTCGCACAACAAATATAAGGCTTGTTGAGAATTTTATATCAACGCTTTTGCCCTTAAATACTCAAAGTGTTCGCAATGCGTTAACCTCTTTTGCAAAAGATAATCAAATTAAAATATAATAAACTTTTCCTATTTATAAAGTATGCTATTCTTAAGAAGGAATTTTCTATAAAAGAGGCACAAATGACGCAAAAAAAGGCAATTATTCATAAAGAAAAAGCGACAGAAAATCAAGAGAACACAACAAACGTGCCCCTTCTCAAAGCTGTTGAAACACCCTCTGTGCCTCTTAACGACTTTCCAAAGGCTAAAAATATCGGGGAAGTCCTGAAAGCCGCTCGACGCTTGAAGGATGAACCCCTCAAAAGCGTTGCTGCCAAACTTCGTATCAGCGAGCCGTACCTTAAAGCCATAGAAACCATGGATAGTAATAACTTACCCGAACAAGTTTATGCCCTTGGTTTTGTTCGCTCCTACGCCCACCACCTTGGGCTTGATCCGCAAGACGCAGTGAACCGATTCAAGAAAGATATTTTTGAGCCCGGTTCCTCTGACAAAAAACTTCACGTCCCTCAACACATTGAAAAGGCAAGCCTTCCGACAAGAAGGATTCTCTGGATCAGCGCCGTAGCCGTCCTTATTTTCCTCGGCCTTGCTCGCTATTTTTGGAATGCAAACCATGCCGACTCTTCTTTAGAACAAGAAATATCCGACCTGCTGCGCCCTTCTTCCTAAAAGGATCAAGACGTAAAACGGCTCCTGTTTTCATAAAAAGAAGTATATCAAAAGAGAGAGTAGAACAACGCCAATAATAATATCGTACAAAACGGGGTGTTTAAAATCTCTAATGCTATGAGCCCTCGCCATAAATTTAGAGAAACCGGAGACAAACGGTTGGTGTTTTTGAGGTGCAAAAGAATACTCAAGTTTTAACCCCTCATACGGGTCGTCACGAAATGTCAGTCCGTCTATTTCTTGGAAAACCTCACCGGTTTCAAGAACAGAAATAGGGAGCTTATCTTGACTGAAACACACAAAAAGTAACTCTAATTGCAATTGGGCGTCGGCCGTTTCCTCTAAATCAGGCGGCAGGACACCCGCCGTCATTTCCTCTAAATCTTCTAGTTTAATTAACTTCTTTCTAAAAGAACTGTTTGAATAAGATTCTTCGCCTTTTTTAATAACATTAGCTTCTAAATATTTTATGTATGAGATATTTCTACGGCTTAAAAACTTAATGGTTTTTTGATAAAAAAGGGATTTATGTTTGAAATATAAATCCGTCGAAATCACGATATGCATTCCTATCCTCCCTACAATTTTTCCCCCTATCCGTATTATAGCATAGTTGGTATTTAGGATGGAAATCCCCCTCCTCTTCACTCTTTATCCTTACAAAATATCCCGCAAAAATCTCTTTAAATAGCAAAAGTTTAGACTTATACTGAATCAACTGAAGAAAGAGCCGTCCATGTCCACAGTTGATCCTCAAGAAATTAATGCCTTTACGGCTCAGGCCTCACAATGGTGGGATGAACAAGGACCCTTTAAACCCCTCCATAAAATCAATCCTCTGCGTTTGACCTTTTTGCTGGAGGAGATGCTCAAGCATTTCAAGGTATCTCCCGAAGAAGTTCGGGGCTCTTCTCTTCCCCTTGAAGGATTGAGCATTTTAGATGTAGGATGTGGGGGAGGCCTGTTATGCGAGCCCTTAGCCCGCCTTGGCGCAACGGTAACAGGTATTGATGCAGGACCGGAAAATATCGACAGTGCCGTGGCGCACGCCAAACTTTCCGGCTTGGAAATCGATTATCGCTGCACAACGTCAGAAGACCTCGCCTCAACGGGCGTTCAGTTTGACTGCGTAACGGCTCTTGAGATTGTGGAGCATGTGGCGGATGTACCGCTCTTTATTAAATCCTGTGCCGACCTTATACGCCCGAAGGGTCAATTATTCATGAGCACTCTCAATCGCACTTTGAAATCCTACGCCCTTGGGATTATTGCAGCAGAGTACATTTTACGCTGGGTCCCCAAAGGCACTCACCAATGGGATAAATTTCTTGAACCGGCGGAGTTAAACGACTACCTTGAAAAAAACGGCATTGCTCTTCAGTCCCTGAAGGGCCTAACCTTGGACCCTTTCACAAACACTTGGAATCTTAGCAATGACTTAAGTGTTAATTATTTGCTGAGTGCCGTGAAAAAAGAGACAAGGTAAAGTGAAAAACAAATTAATAACCCTTATGAGTCTTGCCCTTTCTTCTTGCCAAAGCAGCACCTTAATCACACAGGAGTTCCCCATGACAGATCTGCCCGCTTATGTTGTTATTAATAATGACTCTCAATCAGAAGAGCTCCGTTCCGTCTTACGAACACCGGCTCAAAAAATCCTTTTTCCGTTAAGTCCCGAAGATCAAGAATCCTTAGAAATTCTTGAAGCAAAGTACGATGCGGAAAAAAATTGTGCCGGCCTCGCTGCCCCTCAAATCGGGATTCCCAAACAAATGATTGTTTTTGAGGCTCTTTGCAGCCCGGAAATCAAAAAATGGCGTCCGGATTTTACCCAAGAAATGCCAAAAACCGTCTGGGTTAATCCCTCCTATGACGGCATTGGAGAGAGCCTCCATGAGGATTATGAAGGATGCTTTTCCGTAAATGACTTGGCAGGGCCCGTTAAACGTTTTACAAAAATCACATACAAAGCCACTCTGCCCGACGGCACACCTGTCTCCGGAGAAGCAGAAGGATTCTTAGCCCGTGTCATTCAGCATGAAATCGATCATATCCGAGGGATCCTTTGTATCGACAAAGTCCCCGAGGGGCAACTGATGAGTATCGGTGCTTATCGTGAAATGCGCGCCGCAAAAATGGCTGAGGATCGAAACGAGTAAGAAAATGAATTTAACTATTGAACTAAGAAATATAAAAGGTCCCCCAATGTTTAAAAAAATATATATGTTATTCTTCGCACTTTTAGTGTCTATTAGCTCTGTTTCTTACCTAAAGGCAAGCAGCCTTGGTGAAGGCGACGAGACCTTTATTCGTGAGGCAAAACCTAAATATAAAATACCGGGTTATGACACCTACCTTGTTTGCAGCTTTGACCAATCGGTCAGACCGATGACTCAAATTAACTTTGATATTGTGGATGAGAGCGGCCAAATCGGCCTTATTCTTTTGCAATATTACCCTGATGCAAGAAACCAATTTTATCAATCTAGTCCGGCCGGTACCTTACGTTTACGACATATTGAAATTAATAAAAAAAAGCGGCGCCAAGGCCATGCCGGACGTGCCCTTGAAACTCTTTTCACAACTCTCCGCAAACATGGCCCGAAAGAGATTTCTGAGGTTTGGCTGGAATGCAATGTCAATCCCGACTACCTTATCCCTTTTTATGAAAAATTTGGATTCACAAGGGGAAAAACCACGTTTTGGGGAGATGTGATCGAAATGAGCGTCCCCCTAAAAAAAACAAAGTTTCCTTATTTCAAAGCCCTTAAAGAAGTAAAATAGAACTAAATAGCTTTAGCTAAAAAACTCTATTGCCTATTTTTCTTATTATTTTTCTTACGTTTGGGATCCGTTAACACATCATGGGCTTGGTTAATTTGAGAACTTAAATAATCGGAACCGCCGCGATCGGGATGATTTTTTTGGATAAGGTTAATATAGGCTTGATGGATTTCTTCATCGCTTGCGCCTTCTTGAAGTCCGAGGATTGCACAAGCTTCTTTCACGCTCATCCCGCCTGAACCTTGTTCAATCTGTCCGCCGTTTTTGTGATAAGAACGGCTCTTTTGTTGCCGTTTACGGCCGGCTGAAGCTCCTGAAATCAAGAGAGCAATAAGAAGCATAAGAGCCCATCCGAGGGCGTGGAAAAAACGCCCCGTTAAGATAAGGGCTACCAATCCGACAAAACTAAGAGTCCAAACCGTTAGCTTAATAAGATTGCGCTTATCTTCCGAAGAGGCGCTCTTAAACCAGCGTCTTAAGAGAACGCCTAAGATAACAACAACAGTGGTCAATAGGATAATAACGGGCACGTCTTACGCTCTCTTTTTTCAATTAAAACAACCTCTTCTTCTTTTGAAGAGGTTAAGCCGCTTGAGCCACAACAGGTGACGCTTTGGCCGTTTTATCAGCCTTAAGTTTTTCTTCAATTTGGGGAAGGTTGAAAACTTCCAACAAACGCCGGAGTTCTTGGCGAGCAGCAATATGTGAAAGGCTCATCTCAATCCCTGCATCATCAAGATCCAAAACGGTAAGCCCCTTTAAAAAGAGCTCACGGAAAATAACACGCTCCCCAAAACCTTGAGCCGTTTTAAAGCCGATACGCTTTGATAAGGCTTCCAAAGCTAATTGCATCTGCTCTTTGTTTTTTGCATAGAGGCTGCTGAGGCGGTTACGCATAACGATCCACTCAAAGGTAGGCTCGCGACGCATGGCACGTTCTTTTTTCTGATCCCAAACCATCTCGGCATATGTACTTGGCCGCAAGACTTCAAAAGTTTCAGGATCCACACGACCAATCATATCAAGGTCCACAAAGCTATCATTTAACGGGGTAATCAAAAGATCCGCATAAGAGTGAGCCTTGCGGGAAAGATGGCTGTCGGTTCCCGGCGTATCCATAATAATAAAGTCTTTGTCTTTTAGCTTTGCCATTGCATCAAGGAGTCTTTTCTCTTCTTCAGCCTTAGCTGCTTCGACGGATTCGTTAGTGCTTTTATAAACAGGGTGATGCTCGGGAATGGTCAAATTTAAAGTCGCTGCACGGCAATAATTCAAACGGTTTTCAATATAACGCGTCAAAGTTCCTTGGCGCGCATCAATGTCAATGGTGCCGACACTAAAACCAAGGCGCAACAGGTGGGTAATGATATGCATAGAGACCGTGGATTTTCCGGTTCCTCCTTTTTCATTTCCCAAAACAATGACAAACCCTTTTTCTTTTTTTGGAGCCGTATTCTGCAAAATCATTTTTTAATCCTTTAACTTGTGAGAATTTTTCAAACGACGATGCATAAAAACACCCGTCGCAATAACACTTAATGTCACAATGGTCAGAACAACTGTCGCAAAGGCATTGATTTCCGGACTTACGCCGTGACGTACACTAGAAAAGATTACCATGGGTAGCGTCGATGATCCAGAGCCACTTAGAAAACTTGCTAAAATAACATCATCAAAAGAAAGAGTAAAAGCTAAAAGCCCTCCAGATGCAATGGCCGGCATAATAATAGGAAGGGTGATTTTTATAAATACTGTCAAAGGCTTAGCTCCCAAGTCAAGGGCAGCTTCTTCAAGGGACGAATCAAATTCCGCAAGGCGGGCGCGCACAATTAAAATGACATAGGCAATGGCAATTGTCGTATGTCCGATCATAATGGTAACGGCGCCTCGTGCTGCAGGCCAGCCCGTTAATTGATACAGAGCCACAAAAAGCAATAAGAGAGCCAGTCCCACCATCACATCAGGCATCACAAGCGGCGCCGTTACAAGACTGTTAAAAAAGGGGCGGCCTTTGAATTTTTTAAAGCGCACCATAACCATAGCAGCCGTTGTCCCGATAACAACGGACAATACGGCCGTCATTAAAGCAATTTTCAAAGAGAGACTTGCGGCTTGTAAAATACGTTCATTGCGAAAAAGGGCGCCGAACCATTTAACCGAAAAACCGCCCCACGTCATCACAATGGGAGAATCATTAAAAGCAAAAACCACCACGGTAAAAATAGGAAGGTATAAAAAGGCATACCCAAAAACCAAAGCAGACAGTAAAAAACGAGCACGTTTTAAAGGCATTAGTCATCTTCCTCTTGGCTTTGCTCGTCAGGAGAGAGGAGCTTTTGAAACAACAAAATGGGGATGAACAACACAATAAAGAGAGTCACCACGAGGCTGCAAGCCAGGGGCCAATCATTATTAAAGAAGAATTCATTCCAAAGCACTTTTCCAATCATGATGGAATCGGAGCCCCCCAAAAGAGCCGGAATCACAAATTCACCGACGGACGGGATAAAGACCAACATCGTCCCCCCCACAATACCTCGATAAGACAAAGGAATAATAACCTTAAAGAAAGCCGTTAGGGGTTTGCATCCCAGATCGTAGGCCGCTTCAAGGTAGCTCATATCAATTTTTTCAAGGGAAGCATAAAGGGGTAAAATCATAAAAGGCAAATAAGAATAGATCAGGCCGATAGCAACGGCAAAGTTATTATCCATCAAAGACAACGGTTCGGAAATGAGACCTAAAGAAATAAGCGCACTATTAATCAGACCCTTGGTGCTCAATAAACCGATCCATGCATAAATTCGAATTAAAAAAGACGTCCAGAACGGCAGAATAACCAGCATAAGCAAGACGGTTCGCCACACACCCGTCACGCGGGTAATACCATAGGCCATGGGATAACCCAAAATCAAACAGCCTGTTGTTGCAATGGCTGCGATCTTTAGGGATTCCATATAAGATTTCAGATAAAGCTCATCCTCTAATAAAAAGAGATAATTTCCAAGGTTCAAACGTATCTGTAAAAATGAATCGTCAAGCCACCGGAGGATCTCTCCGTAGGGGGGAGCGCCGATAATACTTTCTGCAAAAGAAATACGTAAAACGATAATAAAAGGGATCAGAAAAAAAAGGATATGCCAGCCATAAGGCAAAGCAATCATCAAGAAACGAGACAATATCTTTTTAAGACGTTCTATCTGTAGTAATCGCCGCCAAAAGGCCTCTAAATCTTTTTGTTTTTTTTGATAAAAAAGTTTCAATTTCTTATAACCTCACCCCTAGCCGGTCAAAATAGTGCTGCTATCGGAATGCCATGAAAGATAAACTTCATCATCCCAATTCACAGGACGTTCCGATAAACGCACTTGATTGGTTAAGGCCACGCGAACAGCTTTTCCCGTTTCCAGTAAAACGTGATAAATAGACATATCTCCAAGGTAAGCAATTTCATTTACAACCCCTTTTGCCGCATTACGTTTACCTCGTTTTTTCTCAGTAGAAAGCATAATTTTCTCAGGACGAATGGCAACAGCCACCGTCGCTCCCAGAGGAACGTCGCTTACGTGAGATACATCAATATCGCATCCGACTTCTTCGGAATGAATACAGACATGGTCTGCTTCAATCTCGGTAACGATACCTTCAAACATGTTCATATCTCCCACAAAATCAGCCACATACCGAGAGTTAGGGTATTCATAAATTTCCGTCGGTGTTCCAATTTGACGCAAGCGACCTTCTTCCATAACCCCGATACGGGTGGACATCGTCATTGCTTCTTCTTGATCGTGGGTTACCATGATAAAAGTCACGCCGAGCTCTTCTTGAATGTTCACCAATTCAAACTGTGTTTGCACCCTAAGCTGGCGATCCAAGGCGCCCAAGGGCTCGTCTAACAAAACAAGTTTAGGCTTTTTCACGAGGCATCTTGCTAAAGCCACCCGTTGGCGTTGACCGCCGGATAACTGATGAGGTTTTCGACTGGCATATTGATTCAAGCGAACCATATGAAGCATTGAGCTCACTCTGTCACGAATCTCGTCCTTTGGAAGACCTTCTTGCTTAAGGCCAAAAGCAACATTTTGCTCGACCGTCATATGCGGGAAAAGAGCATAAGCTTGAAACATCATATTAACGGGACGCTCATAGGGCGGCATATGGGTAATATCCACCCCGTCAATATAGATATGGCCTTCGGAGGGTTCTTCAAAGCCGGCCAGCATACGCAACAATGTGGATTTTCCACATCCCGACGGGCCTAGCAAAGAAAACAGCTCTCCCTTATAAATTTCAAGGGATTGGCTATTCACGGCCACGACGCCCTCATAGCTTTTGGATAAATCTTTAACCTCAACATAGGGCACAGAGTAAGGATCTTGCCAAGGTTCTAAGCGTGTTCTTTTATCTATTTTGGCCACTTTTTATTATTCCTTATGGGTAATCAACGATGCAAAAGAGCGCGATAAACGTCGCTGGAATTGCAAGGACTTTACTTCCGGTAATACAACTTTTTGAAGGTACTCATCGCCGGGAAACAACGATTTATTATTGCGAATATCGTCTTGCAATAAGGGATAACTTGTTTTCACGGTCGTCGGCGTATAGGTGTTATTTGTAATACCGGCAGATGTTTGTGCCCTTAATAAAAAGTCAATAAAACGGTGTGCATTATCTACATGAAGGGCATCCTTTGGGATCGCAACACAATCAATCCACATTAAGGTTCCTTCTTTGGGAAGCATAATTTTCATTTTAGAAGCACTTCCCGGCGTTTTTCCCTCCATCTTTTTAAACTTAGAGCGCGCATGGGATAGAATACCGCTCCAATGCATCACAACACAAAGTTCTCCGTTCCCCAATTGTTCTGCCACAAGGCTGGTTCCAAAGCGTTTGATATACGGACGAATTTCCTTAAGGTCTTCCTGCATTTCTTTAAGTTTTTTTAAAGAAGGATCAAGGGGATTTTCTCCTCGATAGATATAATAAGTCAAAAAAACATCCAAAGGATCTTCTAAAAGCGTCACCCCGCACCCTTTTAAAGACTTTAAAATCTCGGGATCATAGAGTAAGGCCCAAGAATTTTGCTTATCTTCCGGAACAAGTTTTTTAATTTTCTCCTCATCATACCCAATGGCTACCAGTCCCCATGTATAAGGAATAGAATAAAGGTTACCCGGATCGGCGTTCTGCATTTTCTCCAGGAAGAGAGGATCTAAATTTTTGTAGTTAGGTAATTTTGATCGGTCAATTTTAAGATATAACCCGGAAGCTGCTTGGCGTAAGACATAGGGCCATGCCGTTGGGAAAACAACATCATATCCCGTATTTCCCGCTAATAATTTTGCTTCTAAAACCTCATTACTATCATAAACGTCAAGGTTGACTTTGATGCCCGTCTCTTCTTCAAAGGCTTTGATCAGGTAATCGGGAACTTGTTCATACCAACCGTAAACATTAACAACCTGCTCCCCCTTAGGTTGTTTAGGTTGAGTCTTCTGTTCTGCGGGTTCTTGCGCTACCAATGCCGTGCAATACAAAAGAACCGTAAGAAGATAAGCAACCGTTTTTTTCACAGGACGACCTCACTATTTAATAGATTCATTAAAGCATAAATCAACTTCCTTAAGGAGTCCTTAATAGCATTTACAGGGTGTATAAAAAAGCGTAAAGTTTTTTCTGTACAGACAACATCATAAGGCTCTTAACAATGTATCAGATTTCACTACCTAAAATCCATAAAGAAGGCTTTCTTTTTATCGGGATTTTTTTAGGTATCACCCTCATCTTAAGTTTGCTTTCTTCAGTTCTCGGCTATATCGGCCTTATCTTCACAGGCTGGTGCGCTTACTTTTTCAGAGATCCCGACCGCGTTGTGCCTACCCGAGAAGGATTGATTGTCAGCCCTGCCGACGGTGTGGTGCACGCCGTTGTTGAAGACGCAGAAACGCCGGAAGAAATGGATCTTCCAAAGGGAAAATGGACTAGAATCAGTATCTTTTTAAATGTGTTTAACGTGCATGTTAACCGCGTCCCCGTTGGCGGAAAAATTATTAAAAGCGTTTACCATCCCGGAAAATTTTTAAATGCCTCTTTGGATAAAGCCAGCAAAGAAAACGAGCGCCAAGCTCTTGTCGTTGAAACAAAAACAAAAGACATCATCGGTTTTACGCAAATTGCCGGCTTAATTGCCCGACGCATCCGTTGCGATATTCGCGAACAAGACGAGGTAAAAACAGGGCAACGCTTCGGCCTTATTCGCTTTGGCAGTCGCTGCGACGTCTATCTGCCCGCCTCACTGGCGCCCCAAGTGATTGTCGGTCAAAAAACAATTGCCGGCGAAACAGTTTTGGCGGACATGGCTGCCAAAGACGCCCACCCCCTTGAAGGCGAGATTCTTTAAATGACTTTAAATAAAGCAGGCGAAGCGACACCAAAAGAGCAAAAAAAAGTAGGCGCTGCAACGGCAGCAAAACTCCAAGAACTGTCTTTTGTACGGATGATTCCAAACCTAGCCACAGTTGCCGCTCTTTGTACGGGCTTATCGTCTATTCGCTTTGCCATGTTGGGACGTTTTGAGTGGGCGGTTGTCGCCATTCTCATTGCAGCTTTTCTTGACGGTATTGACGGTCGTATCGCCCGACTTTTAAAAGCAACAAGCGACTTTGGCGCCGAACTTGACTCGTTATCGGATTTCATCTGCTTTGGTGTGGGGCCTGCCGTTGTTATTTACATGCTCACTTTAAAAGATTTAAACGGCTTTGGCTGGGGGGTTTCTCTTTTTTATTCCGTCTGCATGGGATTACGTCTTGCCCGCTTTAATGCCATGACCATTCAACAACAACGTGAGAAAGTAGCCGAAGACGAAACACTCAAACAATCCCCGATTATCACGGCAGGAAAGAATAAATTTTTTGTAGGAACACCCGCACCGGCAGCTGCCTTTATTGCTCTTTTTCCTTTAATGATTCACTTGGCCTTTGACATTGACTGGATTCTAAACCCGATAGTTTATGCCTTCTTTATGATTCTTTCTGCGAGTCTTATGGTAAGTCGCATTCCGACGTATTCTTTTAAGTCTCTTAAAATTCCGCGTAGCTGGGTATTGCCGAGCCTCGTAATTGCGGCGCTTTTTATGGCTATGATTATCAGCGCACCTTGGTTATTGGCCTGCGCCGTTGTGACGGCTTACCTTATAACCATTCCCTTCTCCATTAGGGACTTTAGAAAACTCAAGGCCTTGGAAACAGCAGCTCACACCTAAGCTGCTGTTTTAACCGCTTCTCCCTTCAAGCCTTTCATGTGCTCTGCTTTCTTGCGATGTTGCCGACGGATATACTGTACGGCAAAAAGAGGCATAGACAAAAGCAATCCGCAAACAAGCGCTTTGGTCTGCCGAGTTAATGAATACAAAATTAGTAAATGAAAAAAGGTACCCCACTGAGCAATATAAACTTTTGTATGGAGCTTCTTCCACTTAGGAAATTTAAGGTATTTCAAAGAGACTTTGTTACTGCTCAACGCCAAAGGAATAAAAATTAGGAATGCCAAAAGACCCGGAAGAATAATAGGATGCAATAGCCACTTAAGCATCTCAAAAAAACCGCCTCTTTTAATCATGTAACAGATCACATGCAATGCGGCATAGTTAAAACTCGCAACTCCTAGCGGGCGACGATACTTATTAAATTCTCTCAAGACCTTAGAGGTCGGAAAAAGATGCCTTAAAGGATTTAAAAAAAGGAGTGTGCAGAGAATCGCAATAGAAAAGTAACCCGTCCATGGCGTCAGAACTTTCCAATAACTTGTCTCAACGAATAATAAAAGAGACATAATAAACAAAGGAAAATTTAGAAGCAGCCAAGCTTTATGGCATTTTATAGAGTTGAAAAATTTATCCATTACAGCGACACAAATCATATTAATTTTATAAATTAAAGTAAAATATCACAAATAAAATGTATAAATCAATAAAAGAATTTTAATAAGAAATATGTACGTTATTCACGCTCTATAAAAAATTAAGCCCTTTATTTGAGAGGCTTCGGTTTATCAAAAAGAAATCCTTGAGCGTACTTGATGTTGTAATTAGAAAGTTCTTTCAATGCCTTATCATCTTCAACCTTACAACAAACAACGTCAATACTCCTCCTCTTACAAGAATCTAAAAAATCCTTTACTTCATCTTCTGTTTTCTTTAAAAAAGCCTGAAAATCAATTTTGATAAACTCAAAGTACAGATCATGAAGCTCTAGCAAATTCACATTTAAATTTCTAACATTATCAACAGAGAGAGAAGAACCATAGCTTTTTATTTTTCTTAAGGAAGGTTTCAAAGCGGCCAAATTTTCTGTAAGATCCGTCAAAGGCAACTCAAAAATAATGGAGTCGGCAAAACCTTTCTTCTCTTTCAAAATATACTCTAAACTTTTTAAAAACAGACGGTTCAAGAGGGTTTTTGCCGATATATTGTAAAAAAAACGAACAGCAATACCACGCTTTTTATACATGTAAATTGCATTCAGGGTGTGAACCAAAATTGTGATGTCAAGCAAATGCACAACGGGCGACGTATCGTTGGCAAGTGTTGCTTGATTTTTAGCAAGATGCATAAAGTTTTTCGCCTCTAAAACCCCGCCGTCTCCCAAAGCAACAGAAGAAAACAACTCAAAAAATTGGGTTTTTCTCTCAGAAAGGCAAACAATCTTCTGTATCATTACGTTAATAGAATCGTCTTCCAAAGCATCCGTTACAAGCTTCAAGGTCTTTTCATCTTTTACTTTATTCGCCTTTTTCAAATCTAAAATTGCCATGTTGAATATTACAATCTCTTAAGTTAAAATTTTTCTACAACAATGAAGTGTACTACCTTATTTCGCCCGGATATAGAGCAGGTTTTAGAATTCTCGTTGATAAAAGACTAAAGCCTAAAACAGTATTAAGGACATATGGTTAATAATTCCTCTATTCGGCTCAAAGAAAGATAGGACACCCTAAAAAAAGTAATAACAGGAGGCTCTTATGGTCAAAAGATAACCCAATGGACAGTAAGTGCTGTTTTATTTACCTGCGTGAAGAAGGCAAAGAATATCCTTATAAGCTGAAGCTCGCCGTCTTATATGAGACGGTTGCCAAGCCTACAATCGTTATGATGAATAGAAATTCTCTGCCGCAATAACCGTATTTTCCAAAAGACAGGCAACAGTCATCGGCCCCACACCTCCCGGAACAGGTGTAATTGCCTTTGCCTTTTTGGAAACAGCGTCATAATCCACATCCCCGACCAAGTAAGGTTTTCCTTGACCGTCCACAAGACGATTAATACCGACATCAATAACAATGGCGCCTTTTTTGACCCAATCCCCCTGAACAAGATAGGGGACGCCTGCCGCTGCGACGACGATATCCGCTTGAGAACATAGACTTTTGGGGTCTTTTGTCTTTGCATTTAAGAGCGAAACCGTGACCCCCTCCTTTAATAAAAGATGTGCTAACGGCTTGCCGACCAAATTTGAAGTTCCGATAACGACAGCTTTTAATCCTTTAAGATCTTTTTGCACGCTATGGATAAGCTTGATACATCCTTTGGGTGTACAAGGAACGAACCCTCCTTTAATATCACAAAAAAGCTTTCCTAAGTTCAGCGGATGTAAACCGTCAACATCTTTTTGAGGAGAAATAGTTTGAATAATCTCGGGCGAGTTAAATTTTTTTGGCAAAGGAAGTTGAACAATCAAACCGTGAATTTCGGGGTCTTCATTAATACTTTGCATAAGGTCAAGAAGCCCTTCGGGTTCTATAGTGCCGGGCAGAACGTGTTCAAAGGAACGGATTCCGACCTCTTTACATTGGCGTTTTTTAGACGCCACATAAACTTGACTTGCCTGATCATCACCCACCCGAATAATAGCAAGTCCCGGGCGAATATTATGTTCTCTTTCGAGGACATTAATACGTTTAACGAGATCTTCTTTAAGATGAATAGCCAGAGAGCGTCCGTCTATATTTTTTGCCTTATTTTCTATCACGGGCTTTTCAGGGAGTGTTTTCTTGGCAGAACTTTCGGCAGCCAAGGTTGTTTTGGAATGTTTCGTGAAGGGCATATCCTTTAAAATTAATAAGTAAAACTATATAAGTTTGGATGCAAGACGTGCAACAACATTTGATATAAACATCAAAATGAGAATTAAAACAAGGGGGGATAAATCCAGACCGCTAAAAGTCGGTAAAAATCGGCGAATACGTTGCAAAACAGGCTCGGTCGCCGCATAAAGCACATTATTCACAATCATAACGAACTGATTCGAAACATTAATCACATTAAAACTAACAAGCCATGACATAATGATATGGATGATCACAACCCATACATAAAGGTCAATCACAACTCTTAGAATATTCAAAAGAGGAACAAAAATAATATCCATGGGGCTATCCTGTTAATAACTTACAGATTAATTGTAAAGGTATTTTTTCAAAACAACAAGGGGGGTTAAAGTATAGAGCAGCTCATTCGCTTCTCTTAAGCAACCCGCGTTAACAAGGCACGAACAACTTGGGTCAAAGGCATTGCGGATTCCCCATAAATTTCAAAGACTTGGCAGGCTTGTTCAACAAGGGCAGTCGCTTTTTCTTCAGCCCCCTTAAGGCCGAGCCGAGAAATGAAAGTTGCTTTACTCGCATCTGCTTGTGTTGGTTTTCCAAGGGTTTCAGGGCTGCCTTTCGCATCCAGCAAATCATCTGATATTTGAAAGAGCAACCCGAAATTTCGTCCGTAAAGCGTCAAAGCACGGGCTCTTTCCGGAGAGGGATCAAAGGCAATATTTGCCGCCTCGAGGCATACTTCAATAAGCGCACCGGTTTTAAGGCGTTGCAAATGAGTAATTTCCTCAAGGGTTAAAGGGCGAGGTGACGCCATTGCCGTCATATCAAGGTACTGTCCTCCCATCATACCGGAGGCTCCGCTCGCCTTCGAAAGAGCTCGGATCAACGCAAGACGTTTTACCTCGGCAATATTAAGATCCGTTAAAATTTCAAGGGCAAGAGTATAAAGGGCATTTCCTGCAAGAAGTGCCGTTGCAGGATCAAACGCCGCCTGAACGGACGGTTTACCGCGACGCAAAGAAGAATCATCCATGCACGGCAAGTCATCATGAATCAACGAGTAACAATGAACCGTTTCAAGGGCACACGCAATATCAACGGCCGTTTCTTCGTCACCGCCCAAAAACCGAGCGGCGGATAAATGCAGGAAAGGTCGCAATCGTTTTCCACCGTCAAGCAAACCGTAGGACATAGCTTGAGCAAGGCGATCGGGCGTTCCTTTTTGAGCTTGTTCCAAAAAGAAAGAAAGGCGTTTTTCAAGTAGCGTTTGAACGTGTAATAAATCGTCTTTAAACAAATAGGACATTCCTATTGAGGCCCGTCAACTAAAGCCTGAAGATCGGAAGGTTTAATGTCCACAGTCCCCTCTTTTGATTTATAGATTTCCTCCACGGTTAAGCGAGCCTCTTTTAGGAGCGTCTCACAGCGCGCTTTAAGAGCCGCGCCCCGTTCATAAGAGCCGATGGCCTCTTCCAAAGGAACGCGACCGTCTTCTAACCGGCGCACAACTTGTTCCAACTCGGTCATTGCCTCTTCAAAATTCATATCTTGGGGGTTCTTATCAGACATGGCATACCTCTTTAATCATCTTTTTAACCTAACGCCCTCTTCTCACAACAGCAATAAAAAAGTTGTACCTTTGATGCAAAACACGTTATCTTGGTGACTATGAGCACAAATTATCATGTCCTAGCCCGTAAATATCGCCCCCGGACCTTTGCCGATCTGATGGGGCAAGAGGTGCTTGTGGATACCCTGACCAACGCCATCAAGCATCATCGCATTCCCCATGCGATTCTCTTGACCGGCGTTCGAGGCATCGGTAAAACCACGACGGCACGCATTATTGCGCGGGCTTTGAACTGTATCGGGGAAGACGGTAAAGGACGTGAGACGATCACCCCTTGCGGCAAATGCCGACCCTGTGTTGACATTTTGGCCGAACGCCACCTTGATATTATTGAAATGGATGCGGCAAGTCGAACCGGCGTGGATGATATTCGCAAAGTTATTGAGGCTGCCTATTATAAGCCCTCGTCTGCGCGCTATAAAGTGCAAATCATTGACGAAATTCACATGCTCACTAAGCAGGCCTTCAATGCCTTGCTCAAAACCCTTGAAGAGCCCCCCGAATACACGAAATTTATCTTTGCAACGACAGAGCTCAACCGTGTTCCCGATACCATTATTTCTCGATGTGTGCGATTTGACCTCAAGCGTTTTGATCGCAGCACTCTGAAAGACCTTTTACAAAAAACATGCGATCAAGAAGGCATCAAGATCGAATCCGAAGCCCTGTCGTTATTAGCCCAAGCAGCCAACGGATCGGCCCGAGACAGCCAATCTTTATTGGAACGCGCCATCAGCCTCTCTCCCGACATCATTACAGACGGAGCCGTGCGCTCTATGCTAGGCCTCACAGGCCAAGATGATATCTTGAACCTGCTTCAAGCGATTTTAGCAGGAGAAACCGCAACAGCCCTCACCTTATTTGATACGGCCTATAAAAATGGTGCCGATCCCGATCAAATTTTGCGAGCCCTGTGTGATTTAACCCATGAGATCAGTTGTCTTAAAATTTCATCGGACTTTGCCGAACGCTCGTTCCTTGCAAAAGAACAGTTGGATCAGTTACAAAACTTAGCTTCTAATCTTTCCGTTCCGGTTTTAACACGCTTATGGCAAGTGCTCACTAAGGGTCGTGAAGACTTAAAAGGCGCGCCGTCTTCGGCTCAAGCCGCGGAAATGATCCTCATTCGTACCTGCTATTTAAGCGACCTCCCGACGGCACAGGCCGTACTTTCAGAGCTTGCTAAGCAACACGGCCAAACGACACCCAATGTTTTTTTAAAAGTCCCCGCCAATGGGGAAACCCCTCAACATAGCGAAGCAACACTACCTCTTAAGGACGCACAAACCGAGACTCAAAAAAAAAACCTTGATCCCGCCTCAAAGGACATGACGCAAAACATTGCAGAGCCCCAAACCGCAGAATATCCTCCGCCAAAACTTGGAGATTTAAGCTCACAACCTCCGGAAAATTTTACAGACCTAGTGGCTCTTTTTGAAACCCGTAAAGAACCGCTCTTAAAATATGAACTTGAAAATCACGTAAAATTCATTTCGCTAGACACAAAAAAATATCATCTTGAAATTGAACTCACCAAAGATATTGCGCCGGATTTTGTAAAAAAAATCAGAGATATGTTAACTCAGTGGACCGGTAATACATGGGATATTAAAGCCCACAAAGAAAACGAGGCTCACGCACAAGCCTCTAAAACCCTGCGTGTCCAAAACAAAGAAACAAAAGAGCAGCTGATTGAGGAGGTAAAAAAAACACTCCTTGTGAAAACAGCCCTTGAAATTTTCCCTCAAGCTGAGATAAAAGACGTAAAGCTTTTAAAGCAACCTCTAAAAACCGCCTAACAAGTTAAGGAAAAAATCCCATGACAAACATCGGACAACTGATGAAACAAGCTCAACAAATGCAAAAGAAAATGCAAGAGGTGCAAGCAAAGCTGGACAATATGAGCGTTGAAGGCACTGCGGGCGGGGGCATGATTAATGTTGTCATGACTTGCAAAGGAGAGGTTAAGAAAATAACCATTGATCCGAACTTGGTAGATAAAGACGAAATTGAAATGCTCGAAGACCTCATCACCGCAGCCCTTAATGATGCCAAAGGAAAAGCACAAACCTTAATGGATAAAGAAATGGCCGGTGTGACCGGAGGAATGGGACTACCAAGCGGCATGAAACTCCCCTTTTAAACACTTTTTTTTCAAAGCGCCCCAAAAAAATGGCAGATGAACCCTTAAAGCACTTAATGAAGCTTCTCTCTAAACTCCCCGGTTTAGGCCCTCGTTCCGCAAGGCGTGCCGTTGTATACTTGCTTCAAAATAAAGAAGTGCTCATGCAGCCCTTGGCGCATGAACTACAAAGAGCCGTTGAGAATATCAAAGAATGTGAACAATGCGGCAATTTGGATCTAACCTCTCCTTGTCATATTTGCGCGCATCCCGTTCGAGACCGCAAGATCATTTGCGTTGTAGAAGATGTGGCTGACCTTTGGGCACTTGAACGCAATAGCGTTTTTAAGGGACTCTTCCATGTTTTGGGCGGAACACTCTCGGCACTTGACGGCATTGGGCCTGAGGAACTCCGTCTGAAAGAACTTCTTCGACGTGTTGAAAACGGTCAGGTTGAAGAAATCATTTTAGCCCTCAATGCCACCATCGACGGGCAAACAACAGCTCATTTTGTTGCAGATCAGTTGTCAGGGCTTGATGTCAAGATTACAGCCATTGCCCACGGTGTGCCCGTTGGCGGTGAGCTCGATTACCTTGATGAAGGAACCATCACAACAGCCCTTCAGTCGCGACGTGCTATTTAAATTTTTTTCTACGTAATGATAATACTGGTTCCGGGGTCTTGGACAAGAATAGTCCCCCCGATCAAACAAGTACCCGTGTCCAAGTTTCCGTTTGCTAAAATAAGATTCCAAAAAACACTGGAAACTCCCGAACTCCAAAGGGGCAGAACGGCAGGAATGCAATCGGTTTGACTTCCAAGGGTAATCAACGCCCAAATGGCACAATCGCCAAAATCCGGGACAGGTTTACAATCAAGATTTGTTGATGCAACGCCGCCTTCAAGGGTAATTCCTATACCGAGTGATGCTGTAATATCATCGTCCTCAGACCCCACACTACACCGTTCGGTCCCTCCCATAACAACGGCCAACGCCATGACAAACCTCCCTCTTGAAAAAATATTTTTCCCATGGCTTTATTGTGGGGAGTAAATGATTTAAAATCAACCGTAATACACCTTAATTTAATTTCAAAAGAGTAAAAAGAGATATGGCAGGTCATTCCCAGTTTAAAAACATTATGCATCGCAAAGGCGCCCAAGACAAAAAACGCGCCAAGGTTTTTTCAAAAGCCACTAAAGAAATCATTGTGGCCGTTAAAGAAAGCGGGGCTGATCCCGATAGCAACGCACGGCTGCGCGCAGCTATTGCAGCAGCCCGTGCGGTTAACATGCCGAAGGATAATATCGAGCGCGCTATTAAAAAAGCAGCCGGCGGAGATGACGACACCGTTTATACAGAAGTCCGTTATGAAGGCTATGGCCCCGGTGGCGTTGCCGTCATTGTAGACGGTTTGACCGATAATAAAAACCGTACGGCATCCGATGTGCGTTCCACATTCACAAAATATGGCGGGAGCCTTGGAGAAAGCAATAGCGTCATCTTCCAATTCAACCGTGTGGGCGAAATTGCCTATCCCCTTGGAAAAGCAAGCGCCGATGATATGTTTGAAGCCGCCCTTGAAGCGGGTGCCGAAGACGTCCAATCTTCCGGTGCAAGCCATATTATCACCACAAGTTTTGAAGAGTTAAATGCGGTTCGCGAAGCTTTAGAGAAAATATTTGGTGATGCAGAGCGCTCGGAACCTGTTTGGCGCCCCCAAAACACAATAACGATTGACGAAGAAAAAGCTCTTACTCTTTTCAAGCTTATTGATACTTTGGAAGATAACGATGATGTGCAGAGCGTATCGGCGAATTTTGATCTTGATGACAGTGTGATGGAAAAATTAAGCAATGCCTAATCAAAGGCTGCCCCAAAGCATCGGTCACACCTTAGAACCGCGTCGAATTTTGGGGCTTGATCCGGGCCTTCGATTAACAGGATGGGGGCTCATTGAATGCCGCGGCCATCGCTTAACCCATATCGCCCACGGCACCATTAAAGTCAAGGTCGGGCAGGATTTGGATTTGCGGTTAAAAGATTTATTTGAAGGCCTTTCTCAAGTCATTCAAAATCTTCTTCCCCATGAAGCCGCCGTTGAGGAAACCTTTTTGAATAAAAATCCCGCCACGACTTTAAAGCTTGGGCTCGCTCGGGGTATTGTCATGCTTGCCCCCGCGGCTCAAGGAATTCGTGTCGGAGAATATTCTGCCAACCATGTAAAAAAGACCGTTGTCGGCGCCGGACATGCCGATAAAGAACAGGTTAAAACCATGATTAATTATTTATTGCCGGCGTGCGGGGAACTCTCTTATGATGAAGCCGACGCCTTAGCCGTTGCCATTTGCCACGCCCATACCCTTGAAACCCAACAACACCGGAGGATCGCCTCATGATGATTGCAAAGCTTCGAGGAATTCTTGATTCCACAGGCTCAAACTGGGCTATCTTAGATGTGAACGGCGTTTTTTATCACGTCTTTTGCTCGGCAAAAACCTTGGCCGATCTCTTGGAAATCGGTGCAACTTACACCTTACTAACAGAGATGCAAGTACGAGAAGACCTCATGGCTCTTTATGGCTTTTCAACTCCGGAGGAACAGGAATGGTTTCGAGTCCTCACAAGTGTTCAAGGCGTCGGTATGAAAGTAGGCCTTGCCATTTTATCCGTTGCAACGCCAAGAGAGCTTCACAGAGCCGTTCTTTCGCAGGATAAAACAACCTTTGCCGGTGCCGATGGCGTTGGCCCTAAACTTGCCTCTCGCCTTGTGAATGAACTCAAAGATAAAGTCGAAAAAGTCTTTGGAACTCAAAGTGTCCTCGCACAACACTCTTCAGAATCCGGCACCGTTATTTCCCTTTCAAAGCATACTGCCAAACCCGATGATAGTTTTGAAGAAGCTGCATCAGCTCTTATCAATTTGGGATATCGCGCCTTTGAAGCAAATCAAGCCGTTGCCTTTCTGAAACAAGAAGGCCATACTGGAACCGTTGAAGAAATTATCCCGTTAGCGTTAGCGCGCCTCACTAGAAAAGTAAGATAGATTAAATCAGATGGCAAGAGAACCCCTTCTTTCTCCCGATTTTCAACAGGAAAATGACCGTCAGGAATCGTCTTTGCGACCAAAATCCCTTGATGACTTCACAGGACAAAAAGAAGTTTGTGACAATTTAAAAATCTTTATCCATGCCGCGCGAAATCGAAATGAAGCCTTAGACCACGTTATGTTTTTTGGCCCTCCCGGCCTTGGAAAAACAACCCTTGCTCAAATCATCTCAACCGAGTTGGGCGTAGGATTTCGCTCAACTTCAGGCCCCATTATCACCAAAGCCGGTGACTTAGCGGCAATTCTAACCAATCTCCAACCCCATGACGTCCTCTTTATTGACGAAATCCATCGCTTAAGCCCTGCTGTCGAGGAAGTCCTATATCCCGCAATGGAGGACTTTAAACTGGATCTCATCATCGGGGAAGGCCCTGCAGCGCGCTCTATCCAAATTGATTTACCTCCCTTTACCTTGGTGGCGGCGACCACACGAACAGGCCTTATAACCTCTCCGTTAAGGGATCGGTTCGGCATTCCGTTACGTTTAAAATTCTACACACCCAAAGATCTCGAGAAAATAGTTGCGCGCGCCTCCCGCCTCCTCAATATGCAAATGACACAAGGCGCGTTAGAAGAAATTGCAAAACGCTCACGGGGGACGCCTCGTATTGCCGGACGTCTTTTAAGGCGCATCCGAGATTTTGCTGCCGTACAAGGCACCGGTGTTGTTGATGAGACATTGGCAAATAATGCTCTGATCCGGTTAGGCGTTGACCACAAAGGCCTCGATGAACAAGACCGCCGTTATCTGGAACACATCGCCCGTGTTTATAAGGGCGGCCCCGTTGGTGCCGAAACCTTAGCTGCCGTCTTATCAGAGCAAAAGGATACCCTTGAAGAAGTCATTGAGCCTTACCTGATTCAACAAGGTTTTGTACAACGCACCCCCCGAGGGCGCTGTCTTACGGATATCGCTTATGATTATTTGGGTCTTGAAAATTTAAATACGGCCGCATCAACCTTAACGCAGCCTTCTTTAATAGATTAGAAAAAGCATGACACTCCTTCCCCGTAATCAAATTATCCTTTATAAATCGCCCCTGATTCTTTTCTTGGTCTTAATTTCCGTGCAACTTATGCCGTGGAGCTACCATACCTCAGGCGTCTTACAACAAACCTATATATGGGCGGACTATATATTCGGATACGGTGCTTTTCTGCCGGAGTATTCAAATTGGGAAATGAATAAGGAAAATCTCTACTATATTAACCAATTTCAAAGTTTTCTTAATACCCCAAAAGCTTATGTGGAATACGCGTCCGGATTTGAATTTCAGCGCGCCCTTTATGCCCTCTTAACCCGAGGTCTCTGGTTTTTAGGCCCCATTTATTCCGGCATTATCCTTAATGCACTCTCTTGGGCCTTAGCCTGTTTTGCAACTGTTTATGTCGCCGCTAGTTTTTCAACACAGAAATCAACACAATTTATAGCGGCTCTGCTTGTGGCGGCTGGGCCCGGTTTTTTATATTCTGTTGGGGAAATAAGCCCCCATGTTATCGGTTATGCAACAGGGTTCTGGGTCCTGGGACTTATTGTTTATTATCGCCTATGGCTTCCGGAAGCCACATGGCTTCAACACCTCTACACATATGCCGTCATTGGCTTGTTGCAGCTCTGTTATAACTCACCGTGGCTAAGCCTCCCGACTCTTTTCAGCACAACACTCATTTGGATGTATCAAAATAAACATACTTCGTTAAAGGATCTTTTGTCGTTATGCCTTTGCCTTTTCCTTGCCATAGCTCCGTCTCTTGTGTTCATGATTCTATCCGGTTTTATTGCAAAAGCCCCCGGGGTGATTACCTTTGTCTTTTCAATGATTCATTCGGGACGCTTTGAAGACCTCGTTAAGCAATATCTCTACATTGCCGGTGATAGCTTTATCTCTTACGGGCCGGTCATTGTTCTTTTTTCCCTTATCGGATTCTTCATAGCCCTTAGAAAGCGTTTCATTCCTCTTTTGTTTTTAACCTTTTTTGGCTTTAGTCAATTTGCCCTAACATCTCTTTTTCTTTTACCTGTTTCCGGTCGTGGTTATGTCACATTTGGCGTTGTTGCGCCTTTTATGATGCTAAGCCTTTATGCACTCGCCCAAACCATAGTCGCTTTGAAACAAGGGAAAATCATAACCATAAGCGCTCTTATTCTTTATATAGCCTATAACAATGCGCCCTTGGCGGGTTTTCCTCTTGTTGGAAAAGGGTTTGCTTGGGGATACTTTGGCGCTTTAAAGCAAGGACAATATCAAACCTATGAGGTAACGCATTTTGATTAATTTTATGAAGGGTCTTTTTTACAAACCTCTCTTTTTCATCATCTTGTTTTTATTAACCGGTCTTTTAATTGTTTTTGACGGGCTTACACAGCAAGCAACTCAACTCATTTTTGAACATATCAGCACGATTCAAAACAAACTTAACAACGGTGTAAGAGCCACACTTTCTCTTCCGGAAGAACTCATTAATGCGTTAAAGTTAGTTGCTTCGAAGTCTATTTTAATTTATCTCACTTTTGCTTTAGTTACTTTTCTCTTCTTTTCCCTTAGGATGAAAGATTACCTTGCAAAACGGGCATCAATTTCTCTCACGCTTCTTTTAATTACAGGCATGATTGGTTTTATATGGCAGCCTCATGAGGCGCCCGTCATTTCCTATGAAGTAACAAAAAAACGCTCGGATATTCCGCTCACCACCGGAGACGAGTTAAAAACCCTAATCCGCTTTAAAACCTTTCAAGAAGACTTTAAAACCTACTTGGATAAAGCTCTCAAAGGCGAAGTTCGAGTCTTTATTCAACCGTATTTTATAGGGAATTTCATCCATACATTCTCCATTGGAGATCACGTTTTTCCCCCTACTCAAGGGAGCTCTAAGCTCTATATTTCTTCTAAAGTATTAAACGTTTTCCTTAAGACGAAAGAAGTAACACTGCACAGCAAAGCCTTAGGAAAAGAGACTTTCAATCTAAGGGTTCGAGATCTCAACAAACAATCCCGCACACGTCAAGATACGTTAGCCCTTAATAGCAATACCCTTGATCTGAAAGGAGACGCGATGCTGCTTCTCTTTGGGTTTGAAACAAACGACGGCAAGCCTCTTATTGCATTTTATTAGCTTGTTTTTCTCTATTTTATGACGTATAAAAGGGACACTCTGTACTTTACATAGGTTTTATAAAGTACAAATCTGCACGTAGGTTTGCGGCTCATCATCGGATGATGTCGCTCCGGTGTTTATCTTAAAATAAGGTAAACCACCCTGCGGAGGCACAACCGGAAAAGAAAGGTTTTATTATGACACTTCCGACATTTACTATGCGTGAGCTTCTTCAAGCCGGCGTTCACTTCGGCCACCACCCCCGTCGCTGGAATCCAAAAATGGATCAATACCTTTTTGGCGTTCGTAACGATATTCACATTATTAACCTCGAGCGCACCGTTCCCCTCTTGCAACAAGCCCTTCAAGCTGTGCATGATGTTGTGAAAAGCGGCGGTAAAGTCCTTTTCGTCGGAACAAAGCGCCAAGCAAGTCCCCTTGTATCCGAGTATGCGGAACGTTGCGGCCAATACTATGTAAACCATCGCTGGCTTGGCGGTATGATGACCAACTACAAAACGGTTAAGCAATCTATCCAACGCCTTAAAGAGCATGAAAACACTCTTGAGCGCGCGAGTCTCGGCCTTACAAAAAAAGAAATTCTAAAACTGGAGCGTAGCCGTAATAACCTTACACGTTCCCTTGGCGGTATCCGTGAAATGGGCGGAACACCCGATATTCTTGTTGTTCTTGACACAAACAAAGAAAAGCTTGCTATCCATGAAGCTAAAACTTTGGGCATTCCCGTCATTTCTATTTTAGACAGCAACTCAAACCCTGACAATATTGATTTCCCTATTCCGGGAAACGATGATGCCATCCGTTCATTAGAGCTTTATTTACGTCTTATTTCCGACGCAGCTTTGTCCGGCATGAAACAGCAAATGGCAGCCTCAGGCGTTGATCTCGGATCATCTGCAGAGCTTCCCGACGAAGCCCTTGCTTTAGAAATGAAGGCAACGACTGCTCCTGCAGAAAGCTCTGCACAAAACGCATAATTTGACGAAAGGATACGAACATGACTGCAATTACGGCAAGTGCTGTGAAAGAGCTCCGCGAAAAAAGCGGCGCCGGCATGATGGACTGCAAAAAAGCCCTCAATGAAACCAACGGCAATATTGAAGATGCAATGGACTGGCTCCGTACAAAGGGTCTTGCCTCTGCTGCTAAGAAATCCGGCCGTGCTGCTGCTGAAGGTCTCGTCGGCATTGCGTCCAACGGAACAGTTGGTGTTGTTGTAGAAGTAAATGCAGAAACAGACTTTGTCTCTCGTAACGAAGGGTTTCAGAAGTACGTTCAAACGGTAACCGATCTTGCCCTTGAACAAGGTGAAAGTGTTGAAACACTAGGCGCTACGGCTTACCCCGGTACCGGTCGTACCGTTGCCGAAGAGCTAACTCACTTGATTTCTGTTATCGGTGAGAATATGAACCTTCGTCGCGTTAAACGTTTCAGTGTTGAAAAAGGTATTGTCACCAATTATCTTCACAATGCGACAACGGACACTCTTGGTCAAATCGGTGTACTCGTAGCCCTTGAATCAGACGCAGACGAGACTGAACTCACTGTGCTCGGAAAGCAAATTGCAATGCACATTGCGGCAGCAAATCCTAAGTCACATACAAAAGAAGACTTGGATCCTACGCTTGTGGAGCGTGAGCGTGCCATTTATAAAGAGCAAGTGATTGCCTCCGGTAAGCCCGCTGAATTTGCCGACAAAATTGTTGAGGGTCGCCTCCGTAAATTCTATGAAGAAAGCGTATTGTGCGAGCAAATTTACATGATTGACGATACAAAACGTACCGTTGCTCAAGTCGTGGCCGACAAAGCAAAAGAACTTGGCACGGACATTAACTTCAAAGGCTATGCCCAATTCCGTCTTGGCGAAGGCATCGAGAAAAAAGAAGAAGATTTCGCAGCCGAAGTTGCAGCCCAACTGGCTAAATAAGTCTTTTGAACGACCTTAATTGAAGGCAAAATAAAACCCCTCTCTATTCATTTTAGAGAGGGGTTTTTCTACACGCAATTCCCCCCCTTCTTGTAAAATTTCATATTTAAAACGATAACTTCTTGACCATACAAAAGGCTAGATATACTGTTTTTGTAGGTGGAATTTAACATTCCTTTCTCAGGAAAATTCCTTAAGAAAATGCTTCATTTTATCGCTGCATTAGACCCAAAATCTAAACAAACAAAAACTAGAACAAGGAATAACTTATGCGAAACTTTCTCCCGGTAGCTTGTGCTATAGCCACTTTTTTACCTCCCGTCTTAAACGCTTCATTACCGCTCGAACAAGAAGACGGCCTTATTACAAAAATTACATATAACCCGTCCCAATGGAGTCAAGGTTTGGCTCAACAAATTAACCCGGATGTTGCTCGACTTATCTGGAGGCACGTAAAAGGGGAGGCTATACTCGGCGTAGAAGCGAATGAGTCTATTGAAGGAGCTGTTCTGGTTGAAGAAGAGGAATTCCCCGAATATCCGGGGCAACAAACCCCAAATGAAGAAGCCGATGTTTTACTTGAAAACGCTTACAAACACTTAGGTTTTGAGGTTGATATCCCGAGTTTGTCCCGACCACAGTTACAATCTATTGCCGATTTTGCCGTTCGGCAAGATGAAACTACGGCACGAATGATTTACGACATGATGAAATCAGATCTAAGCCAAAAGGAGGCTTACTTAGCTCGAGGCGAAATGCACAGGATTAAACTTGATGAAATAGAGCCGAGCAAGAACCTTATTGCCTGTTTTGAAGAGGCATTTTCAGAACTAGATTAAGAATTATTCGTTTTTTAACACCTTACCAAAGAACCCTCTCTATTCGTTTTAGAGAGGTTTTTTTTCTATCTTTCTTCTGCCAAGCCTATTAAAATGATCTTATATCTCCTCAATAGGATCACGAATAATGTTGAGAATCCTGACAACTCTTTTGTCATTTCTTATTTGCTTTAAAGGAACTCCAATGGCACAAGCAGCGGAAGAAAAATACGAAGTTTCTATTTTAGCCGGAGGCTGTTTTTGGTGTTTGCAGCCCCCTTTTGATCATTTGGACGGCGTCATTTCAACAGTTGTCGGCTATACGGGCGGACATACTGATCATCCGACCTATGAAGAAACATCTTCGGGAAAAACAGGGCATTACGAAGCGATAAAAGTTACTTATGATCCTTCAAAGGTTACCTTTAAGGAAATTTTAGATGTCTTTTGGCAAAACATTGATCCCTTTGATGCAAAAGGGCAATTTTGTGATAAAGGAAGCCAATACCGCGCGGCTGTTTTTTACCTGACCGAAGAACAAAAGGAAACAGCCCTAGCTTCTAAAAAAAAGATAGAAAGTCTTTTAAAACAAGACAGTGTCATCGAGGTCGTTCCGGCATCCCCTTTTTATGAGGCCGAAGCATACCACCAAAACTATTATCTCAAAAACCCCCTACGTTATAAATTTTACCGCTACAATTGCGGCCGTGATAAACGTTTGAAAGAAATTTACAAAAAATAAGGTTTTAAACCTTGTTTTAGGATAAACTAATCCCAGAAATGACAAAATATTGAATCTCTCTTGTGAAATTAGCACCCCAACCTTGGATGACAACCTCTGCAATCAAACGCCTTTTTAAGGCCGTTCCCCATAGCCAAAATACGATGCGTTTCGTGGGCGGTTGTGTACGAGATGCTTTTATTGGCAAGCCTGTTCAAGATATCGACTTGGCCACAAGTTATAAGCCTGAAGAAATCATCAAATTCCTTAAAAAAGCCGATATCAAAGTCATTCCGACAGGTCTTACCCACGGAACCGTCATGGCAGTCCTTGAAGGAGAGGGGTTTGAAATCACAACCCTTCGCCGAGATGAAGAAACCGACGGTCGGCGGGCGGTGGTGGTTTTTACAGACAACTGGGAAGAAGATGCTGCACGGCGAGATTTCACCTTCAATGCTCTCTACCTTAAAGAAAATGGAGAAATTTACGATCCTTGGGGCGGTATTGAAGACCTTAAACAAGGTGTTGTCCGTTTCATCGGGGATGCCGACAGGCGCATCCAAGAAGATTATTTGCGTCTTTTACGTTATTTTAGATTTTATGCGCGCTTTGCCAAACACGCTCCCGATGACAAGACGCTAAAAGCTCTCACCGATAATAAAAAAGGCCTTGAAAAAATATCCGGCGAGCGTATTCACAGTGAACTCCTGCGCCTCCTAAAAAACAAAGCGCCTTTAAAATCTCTCGAGATCATGGCACAAACGGGGATTCTCGAGGTTGTCACATACCAAAAAGACTTAAACCCTTCCATCCTAAAGCTCCTCACCCTTGAGCAAGAGATAGGCCTAACCCCTTGCCCGTTAACACGTCTCTATACGTTGATTAACTATGATCCTCAAAAGCTTGACCGAATTATTAAGAGTTATAAATTTTCTAACAAAGAATCAAAGTGGCTTTATCAATTGCAAAGTATGATTCAAGACGATTCCGCAAAAGACATAAGGCTTCGCCTCCATTTTCAGGGAAAAGATCTAACACGCGCTTGGTTCACGGCCGCCCTTTCCAAAGGAAATGATTTGCCTTTAGATCTCTTAAAGACCATTGATAACTGGCAATACCGGCCATTTCCCGTAACAGGGCAAGATCTCATGAAACAAGGATTTAAAGAAGGGCCGGAAATTGGTAAAGAACTTAAAAAGCAAGAACTGGATTGGGTCTTAAAACGCCCTCTTGCTTAATAATTTCTTTAGAGAAAATATTTTTTAAATCCGGAATAAATGCCGTTAAAAAACCTTGTTTTTACCTCTTTGTTGTATTTTTAACTTTTCCTTAAAGATCTATTAAGAAAAAGCTCCTACGGTTTTAAAAGGGATTACCCTTTCGCCGTTGCCCCTACCTACTACCTACTACCTACGTTTTATTATCCAAAGGGAAGTTTTCCATGCCTCATATCAAAATCTTTTTAGGCTCTGTTTTAATCACTCTATTTGCAGGTTTCAGTCCTCTTTATGCCAGCGCTGTTGACCCCGATTACATCATACGCCCCTTGCCTAAAATGCCTCCGATCCACCGAGGGTTTGTAAAAGTATTCTATGAATCCGACGAAAGTAGCAACGCCGATATAGAAACCTCAAGCAGCGATGAATCGGATGTTGCCGTTGCCTCTTACGAAACAAGATACACTTTTCATGTTCTCGGCCAAGGAAAACTCCCCAAGAAAAGCCTTCTTTCTTGCTGTATGACCGTTGAAAGGCCGACGGCCTGTTCCGGCTATGCACGCCTTAAACCACAAGATGCCGATGATACGGCTGAAAACTGGGTTGTCCGGTATTTCGATATGCCCTCTGAGGATAAACACATCGGGCGCACTGCCTTTAAAGAACTGCTCCCCGATACGGCTTATGATCTTCAAATCGGTTATCGACAAACCACAGGAGCAGTTGATATAGAGGATTTGGATTGGAGCCTAAGCAAAACCTATACCGTCATTACGCCTCCCGAGGAACCTAAGAATATTTGCTCCTTTGTTTACGGATCCTGCAATCGAGTCGGTTTAATTGCCGGTGTAAAACTTTGGCAAAGCAAAGGGTCGGATATCTTCGAAACCATCACCCGTGATATCGCAGACTCTGCCTCTCAAGGTCTTCTAACAGATGCTTTTATTTCCCTTGGAGATTGGGTCTATATGGATGCCACAGGAGAATTGACTGCGGCTAAAACATTTGATGACATGATGAAACGCTATGACCTTGTACACAAAACGGCGGGGGCTCGCGCTCTGTTTGACGCCTTTGTGCCGATTTATCAAATGTGGGATGACCATGAACGCTGGAACAATAGCACCGCAGAAATCCCCCCTTCCCGTATTGCAAGAGCTGCTGCAGGAAAACGTGCCTATGACCTATTCCAACGTCCCCAAGGACCCGATACCCCTGAAAATCGGTATATTATCAATGATAATTTGGAAGGCTTTGTTATGGATTTACGCTCGGAACTTTATCCCGGTGAAAACCGAGCCGTAAGCGATGAACAAATGGAAGAGCTTAAAAACTGGCTTTCCGAACCAAAGCGCGCCGACCGTGTTAAGCCTGTGTTTATGTCCACGACGGCCTTAATGCTTCAAGGAGATCCTTGGGAAGCGTCCCCTGAACAACTCTCCGAAATTCTCAATTACATAAAAGAAAAAAACCTCAAATATGTCGCCTTCTTTAGCGGTGATATTCATTGCGGTAAAAGCGGTCTATGGCATTATACAGATGAAGATGTCGTAGCGGAAAGTAAGGAAGAAAATGAGGAAGGCGATAGAAAACCCCTTTATGTTTTTGAAACGGCTTCGTCTGCTTTCCATAAAATTGCTGCCAACAAAGCAGAACTTCTAAGTCCCGACATTGATCTTTCTGCCCAAGGAGGCCCAAAGCTTTCTGCAAGGGGAAAATTCTCTGAAACAACCTTGGAAGACCATTTTACACGGATCATCATAAATCATGCGCACAAAAGTGTTGAAGTTATCAAAAAGGATCGCCGGAACACAATCTTAATTCGGACGCTTTACAACCTTGAAACAGGCGTCGTAACTGCCCTTGATACGTCAGAGGATTCTGCTTTTGATTCCGAATCAAGTTCCGATTAAAGCGGGGATAAAGGATACCGTCCTTACGTAAAGGAAATAGGGTCAATATCAATTTGAAGCTTTATGTGCCTTGGGAGTTCGAGGGTTGAAAGCCAGCTCTTTATGTATTTTTGAAGGGGATAGTTTTTAGGGGCTCTGATAAGAAAACGCCAACGATGATAGCGTCGTAAAAGTGCCATTGCGGGTTGAACCGGACCTAAGACGTCTACGCCTTCAATGCGCGGTGCATGACGCCCGAGAGATTTAACCCATTGTTCAACCAATCGTTGGTCTTGGCTAGAGCAAATAAGGGCCGCCAGCCTTGTGTAAGGCGGCATTCCGGCCGCTTGCCGCATAAGCATTTCTTGCTCGATGAAGGCTTTCTTATCATCGGCCGCAAGAGCTTGAAGCACCGGGTGTTCGGGGTAGTAGGTTTGCAAAAGGACGCGGCCTTTTTTCTCGGCTCGTCCACAGCGCCCTGAAACTTGTTGCAAAAGTTGATAGGTTTTTTCACACGCCCGCAAATCTCCGCCGGATAAACCCAAATCCGCATCAATGACACCTACCAACGTTAACTTTGGAAAATGATGACCCTTGGCCATCATTTGGGTGCCGATAATAACATCGACTTCACCCTTTTGAATGCACTCAATGGCCTTCACAAGATCTGTTGTTGTTTCAAAGGCATCACTGGCCATAATCAATAAACGCGCTTCCGGCAACAGGGCTTTCACCTCTTCGGCGATACGCTCAACACCCGGGCCGCAAGCAATAAAAGAGTCTTCCTCCTCACATTTTGGACACGTCTTCGGACGTTTTGCCACAAAACCACAATGGTGACATTGCAAGCGCTCAACGGATTTATGTTGCACCAACCAAGCTGTGCAATGGGGACACTCAAGGCGCTCTCCGCATCCTCGACATAAAGTTAAGGGAGCATAACCGCGTCGATTTAAAAATAACAAGGCTTGCTCACCCTTTGAAACCGCCTCCACAAGGGCAGAACGTACCTTCGCTGCCATAAATTGCAGATTACCTCGGGAGGCTTTTTTATCATGAGATCGCATATCAACAATCTCGAGACTCGGCATGGTTGCACCTGCGTGCCGGTGGGGAATTTTTAAGAAAGAATACTTTCCTTCCTTGGCATTTACATAGCTTTCAAGGGAGGGTGTTGCCGAGACCAAGACAATGGGAATTCCAAGATGATAGGCTCGTGCAACGGCCATATCGCGAGCATGATAGGTGGCACTTTCCTCTTGCTTATAAGACGTTTCATGCTCTTCATCCACAATAATGAGCCCCAAATTCGGATAGGGTAACATTAACGCAGATCGCGCGCCCACAATCACAGACGCTTCTCCCTTTGCAAGGCGCTGCCAGGCCTTTCGACGTTGAACCGGTGTCATTTGCGAATGCCACCCGACGGGCTCCGCTCCAAAACGCTTTTTAAACCGCTCTAGCCACTGAGGTGTCAAAGAAATTTCGGGCAACAAAACAACGCTTTGACGCCCTTCCCTTAAGGCTTGTGCAATGGCCTCGAAATAAACTTCTGTCTTTCCCGATCCCGTCACACCGTCTACTAAAATAGCTTCATAACTCTGAGAAGAAACAGCACGGGATAAACTTTCTACAACCGCTTGCTGTTCGGGTGAATAGGACAGTTTCAGAAAATCAGCATCAGGGTTTTGATAAACGGTCGAAAAAGGGACAAGGGTTAACGCCCCTTTATCAAGAGCCCCTTTGATAATAGCGGCGGAAACGCCCGCACCCTTTTGAATCTCGGCACCGGAACAGGCCTTAGATTTTCCCTGAAACCACTCCATAAGCAAATTCTGTTTATCCGTTAAGGATCCTGAAAAACCTTGAGAAACCTTATAGGCATAAAGAGGTTTTTCAGGTTCAAAAGCAGCAGGGACGCTTAAAAACATTTTTAAAACAAGGCCTTTCGGGATCATGGTGTAGTCGGACATCCACCTTAAAAAAGCAAGATCTTGTTCTTTTAGCGCACACCATTGCACAACGGAAATCACATCCTTAATTTTCTCGGGCGGTGTGTTTGTTTTCTCTTTTAAAGCCGAAACCACCCCGTACAAGGTGCGTTTTCCAAAGGGAATTTGAACAATAGAGCCAAGCTGCAAAGGTAAGTTACAAGAATAACGATAATCAAAAACCTCCCCAAAAGGGAGAGTCACAAGCACTTCCGCATAGGAAAAAGCCTCTTGCTCCACACTTGGCCTGTCACTTTCATTATCATCAAAAAGAATTGGGGCTTGATTCATGGGGTGCACTCTGTAAGATTCCAAATGAGTATACAACTTTTGAGAAAGAATGCCAAAAATGAAAATTTTCCTCGACACCGCCGACATTAAAGAAATTGAAGAGCTTGTTATCACAGGCCTTATTGACGGCGTAACAACCAACCCTTCCCTCATTGCAAAATCCGGCCGTGACATTAAAGAAGTCACAAAAGAAATTTGCGCCCTTGTCCCCCATGGCCCTGTTAGTGCCGAAGTCACAGCAACAGACTATAAAACGATGATGAAAGAAGCAGATATTTTACGTAGAATTGCCGACAATATCGCCATCAAAGTCCCCCTCACCTTTGACGGCTTGCGCGCTTGTAAAACCCTCTCCGACGACAACACCATGGTCAATGTGACCCTCTGTTTTACCGCCAACCAAGCTCTTCTGGCCGCTAAAGCCGGCGCCGCTTTTATTTCACCTTTCCTCGGGCGTCTTGATGATTTAGGGCAAGACGGCACAGATCTCATTTCCGATATTTCGGATATTTATCTCAACTATCCGGATTTTGAAACAGAGATTCTTGCAGCCTCCGTCCGCAGTCCGAAACATGTAAATGATGTGGCTTTATTGGGTGCTGATATTGTCACCTTACCCGGAAAAGTCTTACGGGCAATGTATCATCACCCCTTAACGGATAAAGGGTTAGAGTCCTTTGAGAAGGACTGGAAATTAACGGGACAATCTATCCTATAATTTAAAATTCAGTTTACAGAGAGGTATTCGCCTATGACACAGCCAAAAATCAAAGCCTTTTTTCACAAAGATACGGCAACAATGACCTACATTGTCTGGTGTGAGGCAACAAAAAAATGTGCGATTATTGATTCTGTTTTAGATTATGATCCCCATGCCGGGCGTACAAGCACCCAATCGGCAGACGAGGTTATTGCTTTTATCAAGGATAATACCCTTTCAGCCCAATGGATTCTTGAAACCCATATCCATGCGGATCACCTGACTGCTGCCGCTTACCTGAAAGAATGCTTAAAGGCTAACACAGCCATCGGTGAACACATCAAAGAGGTGCTTGATTTTTGGATCCCCTTATACAACATTAAAAAAGATACTCCCTCAAACGGCTCACAATTTGACCGTCTCTTTCAAAATGGCGAAACCTTTAACATTGGGAACCTGAAAGCCTCTGTGATTCATACTCCCGGTCATACTCCTGCTTGTGTTAGCTATCATATCGAAGAGTCGCTTTTTGTGGGGGACAGCATTTTTATGCCCGACCTTGGAACGGCACGCGTTGATTTCCCCGGCGGGAGCTCCGAAGCCCTTTACAACTCTATCCAAAAGCTTTTTGCACTGCCCGACGAAACCAAAGTATTTGTCGGCCACATTTATCCAAATCCTGAAGAGCCCCTTGTTTTTGAAACAAACATAGGAGAACAAAAACAGAAAAATATTATGCTCGACAGCAACACATCCCTTGAAGATTACCGCGCAAGAAGAGAAGCGCGAGATAAAACGCTGGGATTCCCCCGTCTACTTCTTCCTTCCCTTCAAATTAATTTACGGGCAGGAAATTTTGGAGACGCCGAGGACAACGATACGCACTACATCAAAATCCCTCTAAATAAAATTTGACATAAAATACATACTTAATAAGCAACATATTAATGAATAAATAACAATTTTCATGTTATAATATATAGTATGACATGGGAGGTTATTATGAAAAATATAATCATAGCTATTACTTCCGTCGCTTTCCTGGCCGGTTGCCAAAGTATGGGGCCTAAGGAAACAGGGGGCACGCTCATTGGTGCTGTTGGCGGCGGTCTTATCGGCTCACAAATCGGAGGCGGTACAGGCCAATTGGTCGGCGTAGGTCTTGGAACCTTGGGCGGCGCAGCCCTTGGAAACTATATCGGTAAAAATATGGACGATAGCGACAAAGGAAAGTAATAATTAAACCGCTAAGGTGTAAAAAGACCGTTACTCCTTAAAACAACGGTCTTTTTTGCATGTCTCATAGATTGCTTCTTTTTATTCGGCAGGAGGAGACGCCACCTCACAAGCCTGCTTAAAAGGCCAAGGATCCTCAATATAATCCACGGGGATCAAATTATTCAGGGTTGCTTTGTTAAAGAAAAATAGGAAAATAAGCAATAAAATAAATGCAAGAAGCATAATAATTTTAGTCCGAAGGCCAACTTTTTTGATTCTTACTTTACGTCCCGTATTTTTGTCATCTTCTTTTTTTGTCATAGGAACCTCTTTTTCTTATGTAGGTACTTTTGCACCGCTTACCTTAAGAGTACCTTAACAGACCCTGCTTAATAAATCCTTAAATCGACAGACTTACAATTTATTATAAAATGTCTTACACTTTTAGAATGAGACTTTATCAAAAAATCTTTTTGAGCGGTTTTCTAATCGCCTTCTCACACTCTTTTGCCTTGGCAACGGAAAAGAGTGCGGCTTTTTTATGCCAAAAGCAAATTGCAAGGGCAGAGAAAGCCAATAATATTCCCCCGGGCCTTCTTTCGGCAATTTCTATTATTGAGTCCGGAAAAAAAACAACGGGACATGAGGATCTTGTGGCATGGCCTTGGGTCATTAACGTCAACGGAAAACCCGAATATTACAAGACGAAAACCGATGCCGTAAAGTCCCTCAACAAGCATTTGGAAGCGGGAAAGTTGAATATTGATGTGGGATGCATGCAAGTTAATTACCGCCATCACGGTGCTGAATTTAGGTCACCGACCTATATGATGGATCCCCGCCGAAATGTTGATTATGCTGCAAAATTTTTAATGGAATTGCGCCGGCAACACGGGTCTTGGACAAAAGCCGTCGGTCATTATCATTCGGCAACCCTAAAACATCAAACACCCTATCGCCATAAAGTATACAAAAAATGGCAAAAAGTACGCCATGAGCAAAGGAAAAATCAACAAGAACCTTCTATTTTAGTCGCACAAATGAGCGAGCAATCCAAACGACTCTTACGACCTTTAAATAAAAATCCGGCTACCCGTCAAACAGGTTATGAGATTATCCACCCTAAAGAACCGGCGGTTTATCGAAACGACGAGGATCATTCCCCAAAAAAACAAGAAGATGTGCTAACGGTTAGCGACCTACAAGAAGAAAGGCAAAAAAAAGAAAAACAAAACAATCGAACCATAGAAATCCCAACCATCCAACAACTGAATGCCAAACAATTAAATACACTCATCTACTCCAACGGAAATACCAAGGCCGGAAAAGACAAACGAAAACCTTATTTCTTTACACAATAAAAACCTTGCCTCAAAAGATTAATTTATTCTCCCTCTTCATGAATTTTCCAACTTGACCACTTTCATGAGAAATTAAACTTGACAGCTTGCTCCGGTTCTATCAAATAGGATTTATCCTATCAATTTGATACGGCAACCTAACAAAAAAATAAAAGGACGATCAAAATGAAAGCTATTAACTTTCTATTCTTTTTTATAGCGTTAATTATCGCGACACCTTCTCAATGCTCTAACCACAAAAGCGTCAACAATGAAAACGACGTTATCGTTTATCGCGCCCCTTACCTCACCTACAACGATATTCAACATATCCCGACCAATCTAACCGAAGACTATTTATTGACCTTAAACAACCAAGCATGGCATTTCACCTGGGCCTGCGATGCCAAACAGATTTTAACATTTATATGGCATCCTACCCGATATAATTTTATTGTTAAGCTCCTTGATGAGAGCGGTTTAAACGGAAATGTTTGCGGAAACCTTCGATTTGCGACATACACCGTACAGGCAGAAAGAAAGTCCGATCTTGAACTCATAAACACTTTTCACTATATATTTTATTTGAAAGCTCCAAACAACTTATAAAAAAATAAGGCCTCCGAAAGAAGGCCTTATAGAATTTTTCATGACTCTGTTACTTTTAAAAACTAACTGTCTAAAAAGCTACGCAACTTACGAGAGCGGCTTGGGTGTTTCAATTTCCGCAGAGCCTTAGCTTCGATTTGACGAATACGTTCTCTTGTCACAGAAAACTGCTGTCCGACTTCTTCAAGGGTGTGATCCGTATTCATACCGATACCAAAACGCATACGCAAAACCCGCTCTTCGCGAGGTGTCAGGCTTGCCAAAACCTTTGTTGTAGCACCGCGTAAGTTAGAATTCACAGCAGAATCAATAGGAATAATCGCATTTTTATCTTCGATAAAATCTCCCAAAGATCCGTCTTCTTCATCCCCGATAGGTGTCTCAAGACTGATAGGCTCTTTTGCAATTTTAAGAACTTTGCGCACCTTATCAACGGGCATAAGCAGTTTCTTAGAAAGCTCTTCCGGTGTAGGCTCACGGCCGATTTCATGAAGCATTTGACGAGATGTGCGTACCAATTTATTGATCGTTTCGATCATATGAACGGGAATACGGATCGTTCTGGCTTGATCGGCAATAGAACGCGTAATTGCTTGTCGAATCCACCATGTGGCATAGGTTGAGAATTTATAACCCCGGCGATATTCAAATTTATCAACGGCTTTCATCAATCCGATATTGCCTTCTTGAATCAAATCCAAAAATTGCAATCCACGATTGGTATATTTTTTCGCAATAGAAATCACAAGGCGCAAGTTAGCTTCAATCATTTCCTTCTTAGCAACGTTCGAGCGACGCTCACCCCGTTTTACGGTTTGAGCAATGCGCTTGAATTCCGAAATACTAATGCCGGCAAGTTGGGAGAGATCGGAAATCTTCTCACGAATTTCCTGAACTTCTTCGCCATGTTGTTGAACAAACTGTTTCCAACTTTCATTTTTCTTGTCAAGATCTGCCAACCAGTTCGGATCAACCTCTTGCCCCGTATACTCTTTTAAAAACACTTCACGCTCCACACCGCAATCTGTTGCGAATCGCAAAAGCTTTGTTTCCAGGCCTAAAAGCTTGCGGTTAAGTTGGTATAGCTGATCGACCAGCTGTTCGATGCGAAAATTATTAAGTCGTACTTCACCCATAAGAACAACAAGTTCAGCCTTATATTTTTTATAAGTTACATCATCTTTATCATTCGTATCTTTACCGTCTTGCACAGCTTTAAGACGCTTGTTTTGGACCTTGCTCATCTTGTCATAGGTTATTGCAATTTTGTCGAAAAGCTCCAGAACCTGAGGTTTAAGCTCTTCTTCCATTTCGGATAAAGACGTTGTTTCTTGAGCATCCTCATCTTCGTCTTCGTCATCGTCTACTTCGTCGGATTTAGACGTTTTTTCATCGGATTTCTCATCTTTATCGGTATCGCCTTCTTGGGCTGCCGTCTCATCGCTACTGCCGTCCGAATCTTCCTCTCCGGCAGAGTAGGTATCGCCAAGATCAATAACATCACGCAACAAAAGCTGTTCGTCCACAAGAGCATCACGCCATTCAATAAGAGCTTGTATGGTTAAAGGGCTCTCGCAAATGGACTCGATCATCATCTCACGGCCGGCCTCGATACGCTTTGCAATTTCAATCTCACCTTCACGGGAAAGAAGTTCAACTTTCCCCATTTCACGCAAATAAAGACGCACGGGATCATCTGTTCGTCCCGCTTCTGTTTCCGAAATATTGCCGCTCGGATCACTTGACTCGGACTCATCCTTATCATCGTCAATATCATCATCCGGAAGATCATCATCATCGCCGTCAAGGACTAACGTTTTCTTGGAACTATCAATTTCATCAATAGCAGGAATATCATCAACATCATCAGCTTCATCAATAATGTTAATGCCCATATCCGTAATGGTAGCCATAATATCTTCGATTTGCTCAGAACTCATTTCATCCTGAGGCAGGGCTTTATTAACCTCTTCATAGGTTAATTGACCACGCTCACGACCCTTTGCGAGAAGCTTTTGGATTTCATGCTTTGCAGCATCCTTTCCCTCGAAGGCTTCCGAGTTATCGTCAAGGGTATCATTTTCTTTTCTAGCTGTAGACTTCGGTCGTGCCACGGTGATCCTCATTACTTTACAATAAAAAAAAGGTTAACTCTTTAAACGCGCTAACTCCTCTTGGAGGCGCTTTACTTTACTAAAATTCTCAGATGTTGAAGCGCTTGCCAATTGCCTCTCTGCTGATTTCAAATCTTGTTCCAAGGCACTCTTGCCCTGACAAAAATGCCAGACTTTGCGCCAATTTTCAAGAACATTCTCTCGAACTTCGGGAGTTTCCGCCTTTGAGGGGCGCGCAAAAAGAGCATGAGTATAAGTTAAAAGGTTACATATGGATTCTACTGTATCTCCTAACCCCTTATTATACAAATGGTTATTAAGTGCCTCTTTGTCAAGGTCAAACCCCTCAAAAAGATAATGAATCATTTCCTCTCGCAGCGCAATCAGTGACGGATTGAGCAAAACAAGCTCCATAAACTCGCCCTCAACCTCCGGTAAAAGGCTCGGATAATTTAACAAACTTGCAAAAAGGGCTTTAAGACGGCTTTCATTGGCATTCACACTGTGCAGGGACGTCATTTGAGACGAAGGGCCTTTCGCATACGACCCTGAAAAAGAACGAACTCCTTTATTTTGGCCGTATTTATTATGGGACAGTTGACGCATATAAGCTCTTAAGCGATCATTGGCATCAAATTCATAGCTCTTGCGTATGCTATTATTTTTGATGGCCCCCAAGAGAGAAAAAATTTCCTGACGCAAGGCCGCTTTTTGTTCCGGTGTCTCTAAAGACTTTCCGGAAACACTCGTGCGCCAAAGCTTTTCTACGAGGGGCAAGGCCGTGTCATACAAATTTTTCAACAACTCTTTTTTACCGGCCCGGAGCAAACTATCGGGATCTTCTCCGGCAGGCAAGGACACAAAACGCAAACTTTTACCTACTTCAAGGAAAGGGAGTGCTACTTTCAAAGCCCTTAAAGCCGCTTCTTCACCTGCCTTATCACCATCCAAACAAATAATCGGCTCATGATCCAGCTTCCATAAAAGCTCTAATTGGTTTTCCGTAATAGACGTTCCGTTTGGCGCAACAGCCCCTTGAAAACCTCCTTGATGCAGGGCAATCACATCCATATACCCCTCACAACAAATAAGCGGGGCGGTTTTATCTTGAGTTTTTACCTGCTTTGCCAAATGATACCCGTAAATAACATTCCCCTTATGGAATAAAGGTGTTTCGGGAGAATTGATATATTTAGGGTTTCCCGTACCGAGAATACGACCGCCAAAGGCGATAACACGTCCTCGTTTATCCCAAACGGGAAACATCAGCCGATCTCTAAAATAATCATAAAACTCCCCCGAGCGATCCCGTGATTCTTGAACAAGACCAAGTTTTTGAAGCACAGGCGTTTTGTAACCGAGTTTAGAGAGATAACGGTGCAACACGTTTCCGCGCGGAGCATAACCCAAGCGAAAAGTCTTTTGTGTTTGAAGGGTAACCCCCCGATTGTCAATGTATTTTTTAGCAACAACACCGCCGTTACTTAACAATTGTTTTTCATAAAATTGAGCTGTTTTTTCCAAAATTTCATAAAAAAGCTCACTTTCGGCTCGGGCACGTCGATCCGCTTCGGAATCGCCCTCGTTTTGAGGAATTTGAAGTCCCGCTTGGCCTGCAAGTTCTTCTACCGCCTCAGGAAAAGCAACCCCTTTTTTCTCCATCAGGAAAGAAAAGACATCTCCGTGCGCCTTGCACCCATAGCAGTGGTAATGGCCGTCTTCTTCATAAATATAAAAGGAAGGGGATTTTTCGTTGTGAAAGGGGCAGCAAGCCGTCAAATTAGAACCGCGTTTTTGCACAACGGTATAACGCCCTATAACATCAGCCAAGGAGATACGTCGTCTAATTTGATCTAAAAAGCCGGATGAAAACGTTACCATATTAGAGCTCACTTAATAAAGCAGCATAGAAGATTTTAAGGCATTTTAAAAGGAAATAGTAAAGGGAATGATCCTAACCCCTCTATTATTTTTAATTGACCGCTACTTTTTAAAAGCATTTCTAAAAATCACAAAAGGCTCTGAAAAAAAAAGCTTTTTAAACTCTGCGGGCGTCCTAAATTGCAATACGATAAGTTCCCTTACCGGATTTTTTGGCCTCATACATGGCTGCATCTGCCTTTTTCAAAAGTTCCTCCGGCGTTTTTCCGGCATCGGGATACAAGGCCAGACCTATACTGACGCCAAAATCAGCCACCATCCCCTCTTTTTCAACGCGGGTTCCAATCGCATCAAGGCAACGTTTTGCCACGTGAACCAGATCTTCTTCTGAAGAAATATGTGTCACAAGGGCGGCAAATTCATCTCCGCCAAAACGTGCCACCAAATCAGATTCTCGTACGCTTTGCACTAATTTTTGCGAAACTTCTTTCAACAAAAAATCACCAAAATCATGTCCGAGGGTATCATTAACAACCTTAAAGCCGTCAAGATCAAAAAAAGCAACACCGAATGTAGCGTTAGTTTCTTGAGCTTTTTCAAAAAAGTCTCTCAACGCTTCGTCAAACTTTTTACGATTTGCAAGCCCTGTCAATCCGTCGTGCAGGGCGAGATATTCAAGGTGCTTCTCTTTCTTTTTCCCTTCGGAAACATCTTTGTGAATAGAAACCGTACCGCCTTCGGGAATTTTATTCTCAATCACTTCCACCCAAACCCCCGTGGATAAGAGATCCACATAGGGCTTCGTCGGATTATTGTGACGACCGACCTTAACAGAAACCCAGTCTTCAATTTCTTTGTTATTTAGACAAATATTGTTCTCGGGACATAGTTCTCGACGCTCCACTTGGTAAACGCCCAACCGGATATTCTCTCGAATCAATTCTTCATAGGTGATACCCGAACCGCCAAGGGATTTAACACTAGGATAAAGTTCTCTAAAACGACTATTATAGATAAGCAAAACATCCTCAGCATCAAAGAGAGCAAAACCCTCGGCAATATTCTCGATAGCTGTGGCCAAAAGTTGACGGGACTTGTTCAGTTCGGATAATATTTTCTGTTCTCGATCTCGTGTTGCCTTTTTAACTAAGCAAGAATTAATACGAGCCTGTAAAAGAGTGTTGTCCACAGGCATCGGAAGATAATCGTCCGCCCCAAGACGAATACAATTAACGACATTATCCATATCACTGGAAGAAGAAATCACAAGGACGGGGATGTCTTTCAAGCGCTCGTTTTGTTTAATAATCTGCAGAACTTTATCGCCGTTCATCTCAGGCATAAAAAGATCTAATAAAATAATATCCGGTGTTGCCTCTTTCAAATACTCAAGAGCCTTTACGCCGTCCTCAATAATCTTGACGGTATGACCTACTTTTTTTAATTTTCGTGATAAAAGCTCTCTTTTTTGAGAACTGTCATCAACGATCAGAACGCTCCCCGTTACAAGAGCCGGCATATATAAACGAATATCCTCTTCATCCTCGGTAATCTCAACGGTTTTCTCTTCCAAAGTAAAGCACTCAATCACCGCCAAAAGCTCATTGGTCTTTTTCTGAAGCTCTATGACGGCCGCAACAGCTTTTTCTCCCCCTTCTAATTCTTCCAAAGCATCTTGAACGAGCTCGGCATATCCCGATATAACCCCGACGGCTGTCCGCATATCATGGCGAATTTCTCTCAAACGATTGCTTTCTAAAAGCCTATCTTGAGTTTCCGGCAAAGAACAAGAATTCAGAAGCTCCTGAAACGTATCCGCTCCCTTTTGAATGCTTTGAACATCTGCTTGAATTTGCTCATTCTGAAGAACAGCACTATTTTTTTTAAACCGAGAAAGACTTAAAAGGATATTCTTGAAATCCGAATCAATTTTTCCAAGGGTAGAAAGAAAGTAGACCTTAGCCTTATTTGGGGGGGTATAATCAACAACTGACATATGTTTTCCTGTTTATATTTCAACGCCGTCACTTAACTTTCCCCTTGAGTTTCAACCCCTCATATGAAACTCAAGGTTCCGGCTCTCATTAGCTCTTTAGCCCGTCAAGCATTCTTTGAATTTTTTCAAGTAACCGAGGAAGCTCAACGGGCTTCGTATCATACTCGTCACATCCTGCTGCCAATGCTTTTTCACGATCTTCGGCCATGGCATGGGCTGTTAGAGCAATGATAGGAATAGAGGCTGTTTCGGGATTGGACTTGACTCGACGAGTAGCCTCCCACCCGTCAATTTTAGGCAGACTCATATCCATTAAAATAAGATCCGGCTTAACGCAGAGAGCTTTCGCTACGCCCTCTTCGCCATCAACGGCAATGCTGATTTCAAACCCCTTACGCTCAAGGCGTCTTGAGAGCATGTCACGATTCATTTCATTATCTTCGACCAAAAGAATATGTGTCATTGATTCCACCCTGCACCTTTCGCACATAAACATGAAAGGGTTACGTAATACCTACTGTCATTGTAAAATATATTTAAAAAACTATCAAGTTGAAAACCATAAACAAAGCTCGTACCATTTAAATAAAAAAGCAGGGAAAATATGACGTCAAACGCAGCACAAAACACCTATGCCGAACAACAAGAAGAAACGGCCTATCCCCGGGAAGATCCCGCCATTTCCTTTAATTACCACGATCACCTGATCCGGAGCAATCTTCTGACGTTACAACAATTGGCTATTGCCAAAGAAGAGCAGCAACTCAGCGGCACTTCTCTTCGCTCCGTTATTCTTAAAATGGGATTCTTAACGGAAGAAACACTCATGAACTGGCTGGGACAAGAATTTTCCTACGATACCTATTGCCCGGAAAATTACGGCATTGATAATATTGACGCCTCCTTATGCCGTCAAAAAGAAGAGACTCTTTATAACATACGCGCCGTTCCTTTGACCTTTGACAAAAGCAATAAACAGCTTAGCGTTGCTTTAGCAGATGTCTTGGACGTTACACGCCAAGATACGCTCAGATCCCTTTACCCCCAAGCAACGTCTTTAAAGATTCTCATTGCACGGGAAAAAGATATTATCCTTACCCTTGACGCCCTGTATGTAACGGCTTCCTCTTCCTCTCAATACCAAGGCGGTCTCATGGAAAACGGAAATAACATTACGTACTTGGCTCAAGAACATGACATTAAATCCCAACCGCAAACCTCTGAATTCATTGAGCACATTCTTGAGAAAGCTGTAAAACAACAAGCATCGGACATTCACTTTGCCCCGGAAGAATTGTTTGTGCGCGTACGTTTGCGTATTGACGGCACTCTAAGCGACCATCACCTTTTCCATAAAAGCCAATGGAGTGCGATCTTATCTCGCTTGAAAATTCTATCCGATATGAATATTGCAGAAACACGCTTACCGCAATCGGGACGTTTTTCTCGGCAAATTGCAGGGCGAACCATTGATTTTCGCACCTCTACTCATCCGACGGCCAACGGAGAAAACTTTGTTTTACGAAGCCTCGATCGCCTACACACCTTTTTTGAATTACCCGAACTGGGATTCTCGCCGGATCATATCGAACACCTTAAACATCAACTCAACCAACCCTACGGTATCATTGTCATTACAGGCCCCACGGGATCCGGGAAGACAACCACGCTTTATTCCATGCTGTCTTATCTACGCTCGAAGGAGCGTAATATTATGACCCTCGAAGACCCCATTGAATACGAAATGCACAATATTCGCCAAACGCAGGTGCAACCGGATATCGGTTTTGATTTTCCGCAGGGGGTACGTTCTATTTTGCGTCAAGACCCAGATGTTATTTTAATCGGCGAAATCAGAGACGAAGAGACTGCAAAAATGGCTCTACGGGCAGCTATGACAGGACATCTTGTACTCACGACCCTTCACACAAACTCAGCTCTCCTTGCCGTCAATCGCCTTGTTGACCTTGGGGTTGATGCCGCCCTTCTTTCAGGAAACATCAACTGCATCCTCTCACAACGTTTAGTAAAAAAACCTCTTTCAAAAACCAGAGGAAACCAGTTGGGTCGACGTCCCCTTGCCGAAATTCTGAATGTTTCCCCGGAACTCGACAGGCTGTTCACCCAAAAAGCATCTTATCACGAACTCTTAAACACGGCTCAAAAACAAGGCTTTAGAACCATGCAAAAACAAGCAGAGTCTCTCCTTAAAACAAAAGAGCTCACCTTGGAAGATATCCAAGAGGTTTTAGCCTTTAATAATGACATATTGTAATTAAAGAGATGGCAGCCTTTCACTATAAAATCAAAAGCCGACAAGGGCACGTTTCACGAGGCGTTATCGCAACGGATACTTCCTGTGAAGCACGTCGTATTTTGAGCACAAAAGAGTTTACTCTCATTTCTTTAAAACCCTTAAAGGCTTGGCAGCAGCTCTTTCAAAAAATCGAATTAAAACCGGAAGAACTGCGCTCCCTTTTTAAAGCCCTTGCACAACTCTGTCGAGCAGGACTCCCCCTACGAGAAGCCTTAAAAGCACTCGAGGGCGACGGTCAAAAAAAATCATACCAACCTCTTATTCGCCTTCTAGAGAAAGGCCTTTCTTTTTCCGGCGCCTTAAAGCAAAGCGCTCTCTTGACCAACGACCTTCTTTTATCTTTTATTAAACAAGCCGAAAGTAGCGGAGATTATCCTTCTGCCTTTGACCAAATTGTTACCTACCTTCAATGGATGGAAAACCTCAAAAAGCGTCTCAAAAAAACACTCTCTTATCCGCTTTTTGTCTTCATGCTCAGCTTAACTCTCCTAATTTTCTTGATGACATTTGTTGTACCCCAACTGCTTGACCTTTATAAAATGAGCAGCTTGGAAATCCCTCCCCTGACCCGAGCTCTTTTAACGATGTCACACTATTCAGGCCCCCTTCTTACGAGCATAGGAGTGATTTTAAGTGCCTTTTTTTCGGTGGGTTTTATCCTGATCAATTACAGCCGCTATAATACTTTTCTACGCAATCGTTTCTTAAAAGCGCTCCTTAAAACCCCTCTCCTCGGGCAACACCTTCGAGACATCTTACTCCTGCAATACACCACAAGCGTCCAAGCTCTTTTAGAGGCACAAAAAGACAATATTGTGAGAGCCATGGACTGCGCCGAGCAAAATCTCCACCCCGCCTTTTTCAGGAGTCTTTTTAGACAACCCCGTTTTTATGTCGAAAGAGGAAGTGCTTTTAGTGAGGCGCTTCACACGCATTTCCCCTTACCTGAAAGCATTCTAAAAATTCTGCAAGTTGGGGAAAGATCGGGGGCACTTACCCTCGCTTTAAAACATGTTACGCAATACGTTGACAAAAACCTCCAAGACTCTTTAGAAAGATTGATCCAACGCCTCGGCCCCCTCATGTTATTACTGGTCGGAGGATTTCTCCTCTTTATTATCGGCGCAATCTTTCTTCCTCTTTATGGAGGGCTTGGCTCTACGGGGGCTTTCTGATGCACCTAAAAATCTTTAAAAACAAACCCTATTTAATTATTGGAGAACACGCCGCCTTTTACCGTGATGTTGCACGAAATAAGACGCTCATTCTAAAATCCCCTCAAGATCTTTCACAGCTAAAAACACCCTCCGTTCCCTCCTCTATTAATGTTTATACGGACCTTCCGGGCGCTTCTTACAACCATTATGATTTTCCGAAACTTTCTCGTTTTGAGGTGAAACAAGCCTTGAAAAATCACCCCGACCTTCAAGATAAAAAATTTATTGCAGCCTCGGCTATCATCACAAAAAATAAATCGATTAATCTCTGGCGACTCACATCAACGCCTCTCTTACAAGGTTGGCTCAAAGCTCTTGCCGATCAAACGATTCTTGTTAAAAGCCTGATTCCCCTTTCTTTCCAAACTGCCTTTTCCTTACCCGAGGTCGGCACCACAGCTCTTTATCGGGTGTCAAAAACCACTGATCATAGAGCGCGCCATGTCTGTTTAATAAAAGGCGTCATTGTTTTTGTACGCTATACGGCTTTGGATCACACCGCTCGGGATGAAATTAAAGAAACCCTCCATTTTATTCAACGGGACTATGCCGTTGATAGCTCGGATATCACAACTTTAAACGACTTGGATAAAGAACCGACCCTTCCGGAAGGTAAGCCCCAAAAGAGCTTGAACCTATTATGGTTAGATCGCTTTCCTGAAACACTATGTCTTTCTTTTAAAGCTCTCAGAAAAAAACAACAGCATCAAAAAATCGCTACAATTTTTAAAAATGCAAGCCTTTGTGCTGCTCTTTTATCAGGGGCTTTCCTTTTGAAAAACGGGTTCTCCTATTACAAAGCACACACCCGCGAAAAAGCTCTCATCCAACTTGCGAAAACCCTCCCTCAAGAGCTGCAAAACCTACCTCTAACCTCATTAGAAAGCATCCTCTTTGCGGCAGAAAATTCTCAAACTCCCGATTTTATTATTGCCGCCCTTCAAGGACAGCCGGAACCTAATTTCCTTTTAGAAGAATTTCATTGGCGCTCTCTTGGTGCAGCCCGACAACAACTCAATATTGCCGTACGCCGCCAAGGAACTTTCACGCCGGAAGAAGAAGCGGCTTATTTAGAGAGTTTATTCAATGAAACCCCGAAAATCCTTCCTTTCGACCAATATGTTGACCGTTTTGAAGTCGTCTTAACACAAGACCTAAACCGGAAGGAAGCCCCATGATTCCGCAGCTAAAACGCACCCGGATAACAACCCTTTTATTTTTAGGACTTGCTCTTGTACTCTGTTATGCCGGTTTTCTTTTACAAGAAAAAATCGGCCTGTTAGAGGATAAAAATCAACACTACAAAAGTATCTTAAAGCGCTTAAAGACCGTTCACTTCCCCGAGCAATTTATCTCCTTCCTCAAGGATATGCCCCAAGAAAGTGCGCAAGAAATTATCACCCGAAATGCAAAGGCTCATTATATATCCCTTGAAAAAATTAACACCTCCCTTGATCAAGAGGGTCTACAAACAATCGAAATAACCTTTTCAGCAGAACTCGATACGGATGTTTTTCACTATATCCAAGAACTTAATCATCACTACAAAAACAACCCTGCGCTTACAGAAGTCGGGCTATTTCAAGGAGAGACAGGCATCACAGGAAAAATGACTTTCAAAGCTTTTAAACCTAAGAAGGCAGAAAAAGGAAATTTCGATGACTAAAAAAAACTCTATAAAAATAACTCTCCTCCTCTTGTTTTCCCTAAGTTACGCACCTCTTTTGGCAACACAATCTTTAATGTTTTCTAAAAAGGAGCACGCTGATATCCTTTCAAAACGCACTCAAGAGCATCTTGATACCTTGAAGAACAAAGAAGATTGCTTGGAATGCAACGGGATTATTTTCCAAGATGAGCATAATTGGAACGTTTGGATTAACGGCCGAAAAATTGAAAGCACCTGCCCTCACTGCGCCCGTCAACATCTTAAAATTTCCGATGTTAAAAATAATAAAATACGCTTAGAGTGGATCCATAAAGGGAAAAAACACCTTATAACCATCGGGCCCAATCAATACTACAATGCAGCTCTCTCAAAAGTAATTACAATCAACACTACCCCTTAAAAACGATAATTTCCCCTTAACATTTTAGCTTTCTTTTTCCGTTGCAACCGGCAAGGTAAACGGTTTATATTGACCTACCGGCAAGATAAATTTTACAAAAGCAATCGAAATGGAAGTCGCTTTTATTCTTAAAAAACTCGTTCTTGGAATGACTCTCGCAGCTCCTATCGGGCCTGTGAGTGTTGAGATGATTAAACGGGGCTTAAGCCACGGCTTTCTCGCAGCTTTTAGCGTCAGGCTTGGCGGCGCACTGGGGAATAGTCTTTGCCTGCTTGCTGCCTATTACGGCCTTTCCTTTTTAATGTCTTACCCCTCGCTTTTTAACGGCCTTGGCATTGTCGGAGCCCTTCTCCTCATCTATACGGGGTATAAAAGCTTAAAAAAAACATCTGACGATCTCAATTTTGATGAAACGACAAACATGACAAACGGCCTTCAATGGGGGTTATATTTGGCGATCGCCAACCCCTTTGCCTTCATTTTTTGGACGGGTATCTTTGCTACAACTTTGGATTCAACCAAAGCCGTTGATCACCACATTTTTTTTGAAAATCTTTTGATTATTGCGGGAGTGCTCATCTGGGGAGCCGGACTAAGCACTGTTCTTGGGTTCGGGCATCGTTTTCTAAACAAAAAGGTCATTGTACGCCTCAGCCAACTGGCATCGCTCTTTATGCTCTATTTTGGTTTGAAATATCTATGGGTAATCTGCAATCGCCTGAGCGTTACTTTTTAATAAAAGTATATTCGGCACAACCCGTGCCAAGAAAACCCAAGCCCGGTTAAGTTCGGAATTTAAAATGTCATCTTGCAAAGCCACTATTGTACTTTGCACCCCGAATTTTTCAGCATTTCTTTTTGTCGTGGCAACAGAATTAGGATCATAGTCCGTACACGCAATCCGAGTAAAACCCATTTTTGCCGCCGCAACAGAATGCAGACCGCTTCCGCTCCCAATATCCAGAAATGATTTATCCGTAGGATCAAAATTTTCAGGCAAGAGCTTTTTCAGTCCGTCAACGGCCTGTTGTACTTCTGTTTCATTGATATTCTTGGAAAACTCAGACCAGTTTTCCCCAAACTCAAAGCGAACTTCTTGAGAAGAGGACATATTTCATTACCGTATATTAAAGAATTATTTCTCGGGTAGGAATTTATTTCTTTCGAAAGGTATCCATTGTAATCACGTTATCTCCGCCGGTTGTAGCCGACGGCGCTTCGTTTTCGGTCTTTACATCAGAAGAACCGTCCGCATTGTCGGATAATAAAGGAACCTCATCGGGAACGAACTGTAAGCCGAATTTAACGGACGGATCAAGAAAACTAATAATCGCCGTATAAGGAACAACAAGTGTTTCGTGCTTATCATTAAAACTTAAACTAACGGAGAAGCCGGTATCTGTGACTTTAAGATCCCAAAACTGATGCTGCAAAACAATAGTGATTTCTTCGGGGTGTTTTTCCCTTAGAAAATCAGGCATTTGCACATCGGCTCTGTTTGTTTGAAATGTGATGTAAAAATGATGTGAGCCTGAAAAGCCGTTGTTTTGCACTTCCGTGAGTGACTCTTGAACAGCACCGCGAAGGGCTTTTTGCACAATAGCTTCGTAATCAAAGTGAGGCATTTCTTGTTCCTGAAAAAAATATTTATTACGTTAAATATAAAGCCTTTAATGTAAAAAAACAATACCTTTAGAAGTTACCGTTTCTCCTTGAGACTTTATCTGGACTTTATAGAGTTTCAGAGTATGATATCCTCAAGAAGATTATAAAAGAGTATTACATCCCATGCGTCGCACACGTTATTTTCTGCCTACCTTAAAAGAAGCCCCCCGAGAGGCACAAATTGTCTCCCACCAACTGATGCTTCGAGCCGGCATGATTGACCAACATTGTGCCGGTATTTACACGTGGCTTCCCCTCGGCACAGCGGTTTTGCAAAATATTGCCGCCATTGTTCGCGAAGAGCAAAATAAAGTAGGGGCGCAAGAAATGATTATGCCCACCGTACAATCCGCCGATTTATGGAAAGAAAGCGGACGCTATGAGGCCTATGGCGAAGAAATGCTGCGCCTTCAAGATCGCCACGGTCGTGACCTTTTGTACACACCGACAGCGGAAGAAGTGGTAACGGATATAGCGCGCAATCACCTTAAAAGCTATCGCGACTTACCCAACCTAACCTACCAAATCAATTGGAAGTTCCGCGATGAAATTCGCCCGCGTTTCGGTGTTATGCGCGGTCGTGAGTTTTATATGAAAGATGCCTATTCCATTGATATCAATCAGGAAGAAGCACGCAACTCTTATAAAGAAATGATGAAGGCCTATGTACGCACCTTTAGGCGCTTGGGTCTTACGGCAGTTCCCGCAAAAGCAGATACGGGACCCATCGGCGGAGATCTGAGCCATGAGTTTTTGATTGTTGCTAAAACCGGTGAAAGCGAGCTTTTTTATGAAGAACGCCTTGAAGACATCATGACCCGCTCTGATGAGCATGTGGATGTGGATGAGATCTTAAGCATTTATGCCGCTACCGATGAAATCCATGATGAAGCAACCTGCCCTGTTTCTAAGGAAAACCTTAAGGTTGCTCGCGGTATTGAAGTCGGTCATATCTTTTATTTCGGCACAAAGTACAGCGAGGCTCTCGGACTAACCCTTGCCGGCCCCGACAACACAACGTTCACCCCTCATATGGGAAGCTACGGCATTGGTGTTTCTCGCTTGGTCGCGGCAATTATAGAGGCAAGCCATGATGAAAAAGGTATTATTTGGCCGGAAAGTGTTGCCCCTTTTAAGATTGGCCTTGTCAACCTTCGCGCTTCAGATGATGCTTGCGTTGCGGCCTGTGAAGAGATTTATAAGACACTGATAAATTCGGGCATTACGGTTCTCTATGACGATAGGGACGAACGAGCCGGCGTAAAATTTGCAGACATGGAGCTCATCGGCCTGCCTTGGCAAGTCAGTGTCGGGCCTCGCGGTATCAAAAACGGTTTGGTAGAACTAAAAAATCGTAAAACAGGCGACGTTATTGAACTCTCTTGCGAAGCCATGGTCATTAAAATGATTGAGCACTTTTATAAATAAAACTTTAAAACCCCTTAGCAATAAGAGAGATCCTTTTTATGTTCTCAAAATTTGAAAGACTCATTGCCTTTCGTTATTTACGACCCTCTAAGAAAGAAGGAGCCGTTTCGGTCATTGCCTTTTTATCTTTTTTTGGGATCCTCCTCGGGGTTGCAGCCTTGATCATTGTCATGTCTGTGATGAACGGCTTTCGCGACGAACTTCTGAAAAGCATCCTCGGATTTAACGGACATATCGGCCTTTCGGCTCCGGCTGCCCGCGGCATCGATAATTATGATGCCCTTGTCAAAGACATAAGATCCTTGCCTGACGTCAATTCGGCCACCCCTCTTGTTGAACGCCAAGCCATGATCAGTGCCAACGGTGTCGCGGCCGGAGCTCTTGTACACGGCCTTAAGCTCGAAGATTTAAGGGCTCGCACCGTTGTCTCGGAACATATCGTCGCAGGATCCTTGGAAAATTTTGAAGACGGCGAACCCAATGTTGCCGTCGGCCGCCGACTATCCGAACGCTTTGGTATTTATACGGGAGATCGCCTGACTCTTACTTCTCCCGAAGGAAATAGCACGGCCTTTGGCACGATTCCCCGTATGCGCAGCTTTCGAGTAACTGCTATTTTTGAGGTCGGCATGAAAGATTACGATAATGGCGTGATCTTTATTCCCCTTGCCCAAGCTCAGACTTTTTTCAGGTATCCGAATGCCATTAGCGGCCTTGAAATTTTTATCAACGACCCAGATCAAGTTCAAAAAACAACCCGCTTATTAAGAATCAAATACCCTTATCTTCGCACCATTGACTGGCAACAGGCTAATAACCAATTCTTTAATTCCTTAAAAGTTGAACGCAATGTGATGTTCATTATTTTAACTCTTATTATCTTGGTGGCTGCCCTTAACATTATTTCTTCCTTGATCATGTTGGTAAAAGACAAAACCCAAGACATTGCCATTTTGCGCACCATGGGGGCTACAAAACAGTCCGTTATGAAAATCTTTTTCATGACGGGATCCATGATCGGTATTTTAGGAACCGCCGCAGGCAGCACGTTAGGGCTTCTCTTTGCCTACAATATTGAAAGCATCCGCCGCTGGATTGAGTCTTTAACAGGGGCTAACCTCTTTAGTGCCGAAGTCTATTTTCTATCTCAACTCCCTGCAAAAGTGAACCCGTCGGAGGTTATTCTTGTGATCGTCATTGCCCTTATTTTGGTCTTTATTTCCTCTATTGTACCTGCATGGCGCGCCTCTAAACTTGACCCTGTGGAGTCTCTTCGTTATGAGTAAGACCCCCGTAATCCTCAATATTAGAAACCTCACCAAAACCTTTACCCAAGGCTCGGAAACGCTCGATGTTCTGCGGGGCATTAACCTTTCTCTACACGCCGGAGAAATCGTTGCCCTAGTGGGATCTTCCGGTTCCGGAAAATCAACTTTGCTTCATATTGCAGGCCTATTGGACAAACCGACGGACGGCGAGATAATTCTTAATAACCTTGATGTTTTAACCCTATCTGAAAAAAAACGAGCCCAACAAAGACGAGATAATATTGGTTTTGTTTACCAATTCCATCATCTTCTTCCGGAGTTCAACGCCCTTGAAAATGTCATGATGCCCTTGATTATTCAAGGACATCCCCTGAAAGAGGCGACACAAAAGGCCGAAAAATTATTAAAAACCGTGAACCTCTTGCAGCGCGCAAGCCATCGCCCTTCGCGGCTTTCCGGCGGAGAACAACAACGGGTTGCCATCCTGCGTGCCCTTATTGGCTCGCCAAAGATTTTGCTGGCCGACGAACCTACGGGCAACCTCGATGCGGATACCTCTGCCCTTGTTTTTAAAGAGCTTGTCTCCCTTGTTCGCACCCACAAAATCGGAGCCCTCATTGCAACCCATGATCTTTCTCTTGCCGAACAAATGGATCGCATTGTTTATCTGGATCACGGTTTATTGAGGTAGACTCCCTTCAACCCCCTCATTTTCCATTATAAAAGGGCTTTGCTTAAGAGCGTCTAAAGTTTTTTTCTAAAAAAGCAAAAAGGGGCTAGACAAAAAGGGCGCAACCCATTACAAATCGACAGTATTGAAGGCTTTCTTTTCGCCCTCCGATATATTAAACGGCCAGATAGCTCAGTTGGTAGAGCAGAGGACTGAAAATCCTCGTGTCGGGGGTTCGAATCCCTCTCTGGCCACCACCTTTCTTTCTATTGTCCCCGCTTTTGAAAAAACAGAATTACCCCCTTGCTAAATAAGCATTTGCTTCTTAGAATCAAGCAGACATGCCGTAGGCTTTTTTATCAAATTTAAGGACAGTACGAATGGATTTTCTCTCTTCAATTTTTATGAACATCATCCCCTTTGTGGTGGTTCTGTCAATATTAGTGTACGTCCACGAAATGGGTCACTATGTAGTCGCTCGCCTCAACGGTGTACGCGTTGAAGTTTTTTCCATTGGTTTCGGGCCGGAAATTTTTGGTTGGAATAATAAAAACGGTATGCGCTGGAAAGTAAGCTATATCCCCTTGGGCGGTTATGTAAAACTGGCCAGTGATGACGAAATTGAAGGCACGAAAGAATCAAGATCCGATCCGGGATCGATGATGAACAAAACCCCTTGGCAACGGATTGCCATTTCCATAGCAGGCCCTGCGGCTAACTATATTCTTGCTATTATTTTACTAACAGGTCTGTATGTAACCGTCGGCCAACGCATTCCTTTAAATCAAGTCCACCTTGGCGAGACTCTCAATGAAAGTGCAGCCGAAAAAGCCGGTCTTAAAAAAGACGATATTTTAATTGACCTTGAGGGTGTTGAAAAACTCTCCGTTGAAACCTTTCAAAAAGCCATTGCCGACAACCCGGAAAAGGAACTCATCCTCACCGTCCGACGAGGAGAGGAAACACTTGTCTTAAAAGCAACCCCCGACAAAAACGAATTACCGGGCGGGAAAATTGTAGGACGCCTCGGCTTGGGCTTTGCACCTGTTGTTAAAAATGAAGTGCGCGGTTTTTTTGCCGCCGTCGGTCATGCCGCAAAAGATACGCTTGAGATGACCGTCCAAACGCTAAAGGCTTTGGGACAAATGATTATCGGGGAACGTTCTTCCGACGGCCTCAGCGGGCCTATCGGCATAGCAACCGTTACAGGGCAAATCGCCCAGCAAGGCATCACAGCCCTCATTTGGCTTGGAGCGGTTTTATCCATTAACTTAGGCCTTATTAATCTTTTCCCTGTGCCCATGTTGGACGGCGGTCATATCTTTTTCTATCTTATCGAAGCTATCCGAGGAAAACCCGTCCACGAGAAAGCACAGGAAGTCGCTTATCGTGTAGGATTCGGCCTCGTTATGCTTTTAATTTTATTTTTAACGTGGAAAGACTTATCCAGATTAGCAATTCCGCAATGGATCATGGGCTTGTTTAGTTAAGCTAAAAGATCTCTCACCCAAAAAAGACTATTGATTTAAAAAAAGAGGCAAGCGTGCATTATATAACAAACAAAATATTCACCATTCTAATCGCCACAGTGATTCTTTTTGTCTCACAGACTCTTCAGGCTGCCCAAGTACAACGTGTCGGCGGTTTGGATGTGCGAGGAAACGAACGTATTGAAGCAGAAACAATCCGTTCTTTATTGGTTCAAGAACCCGGTGGCGGATTTTCGGAAGAGAGTCTCAATAAATCCCTTAAGCGCCTTTATGAATCCGGTTATTTTCGAGATGTTAAACTTAAAATTGTGAACCAAGTGCTTGTCATTCAAGTGGAAGAAAACCCCAGCATTAACCGCATTGGTTTTGACGGCAATAGCGATATCTCCGACGACATCCTAAAAAGCGAAATCGGCATGGCAGCCCGCCAACCCTTAACACGCAGCAAAATTAAAAAAGCAGTTAATGCAATCAAGCGCATTTATCGTTATAAAGGGTTCTTTGTCGCTGACGTAACACCAAAAGTTGTTAAATTACCCCAAAACCGTGTTGATGTTGTTTTTGAAATTGAAGAAGGAAACAAAACCAAAGTCGGTCGCATTTTCTTTATCGGAAACTCACAGTTTAGTGAAGGAAAGTTAGAAACCGCCATTCAAACAAAAGAAAGTCGCTGGTACCGTTTCTTTTCATCGGACGATAACTACGATCCCGACCGTTTGGCCTATGACCGTGAATTGTTACGCCTCTTTTACCTTGAGCACGGTTATGCGGACTTTCGGGTGAAGTCTGCCGTTGCAGAGCTGACACCGGATAAAAAGGAATTTTTCATTACCTTTACCCTTGATGAAGGCGCTCGCTATAAAATCTCCACCGTTAGCGTCACGTCAAAACTCCCTAACGTTGATCCTGTCGCCTTGGAAAAGCTAGCGACGTTCGGACATGACGACGTTTATAACAACAAAGAAGTTGAAAAGACCGTCGATAAAATCACAGATGAAGTGGGACGCCTCGGTTATGCTTTTGTTGATGTTTTCCCCAATATTGAAAAAGACCAAGCAACCAATACGATTGCTATCAATTTTGTTTTAAGCGAAGGCCCCCGTGTTTATGTTGAAAAAATCAGCATCAACGGAAACGAACGCACCGATGACGATGTCATTCGCCGCGAGCTTTTGCTTTATGAAGGCGATGCCTTTAATGCCGACAAGATGAAAAAATCCGAGCGCCGTATTCGTAACCTCGGCTATTTCAAGAATGTGAAAATTATTAAAGAACCGGGCAGCTATCCCGATCGTATTAATATTGCCGTTGAAGTCGAAGAGGATCGTTCGGGAGAACTTAGTATTGCCGGTGGTTTTTCAACCTCAGACGGCCCTATTGCAGAATTTAAATTCGCCGAACATAACTTCCGAGGACGCGGACAAGACTTGAGTTTTGGCGTCACATGGGCCAAGCGCCGTCAAGAATTTGACGTTAGCTTTACAGAACCTTATTTCTTAGACCGTGATCTTGCAGCCGGTATTGACCTTTATCGTATTACGCAAAACAAATACTTCAATCAAACCTTTGATCAAAAAATACACGGTATGACCTTGCGTATGGGATATCACTTGGCCGAAGATCTCGGTCAACAAGTCAATTACACCTTGCGCCGTGATGAAATTTCAGGTGTGAAGGGCGACTCCTCTCGCTTTATCAGAGAGCAGCGAGGACAATCTATTTTGTCCGAAATCGGGCATACGGTTTCCTATGACAAACGAGACAGTCGTATTAACACAACCCAAGGTTATGTCCTTGGATTTGGAAACAACTTGGCCGGTATCGGCGGTAATGTCCGCTATCTGAAAAACTCTCTTTTCGGTGCCTATTACTACTCCTTACTGGATGATTGGATTGTTGAATTTTCCGGTCGCTATAGCTTTATGACCGGGCTTGGCAAAGACGTCCGTGTTGTAGACCGTTATACCCTTGGCGCCGATACTTTGCGCGGCTTTGAAACCAGTGGTGTCGGCCCCCGAGATCGTAAAACAAATGATCCCTTGGGTGGTTTGCAAAGCTATGTCGGTACCGTCGAATTAACTTTCCCCATTGGGTTACCGAACGAATTTGGTGTTAAAGGGGCGACCTTTATTGAAGCCGGTAGTGTTTGGAAAACAGACGACCCCTCTTCCGAAGTGAAGGACAAAAACAAATTCCGTTCCTCAATCGGTGTCGGGCTACGTTGGCGTTCTCCTTTGGGACCTTTGAAAATTGACTTGGCCTATGCCGTGACAAAGGCTAAATTTGATAAAACCCAACCGTTCCTTTTTGGTATGTCAACACGTTTCTAAGGTTTGTTGATCTCGGTTTAGCTAGAGGAGAATTATCCCATGGGTCCTTTTTTAAAAACACTTGTTATGGTTCTCGTAATTACCGGAGGGGGCGTTAGCTCGGCTGAGTTAAAGTCCTCTTCCAAACCTTTTAAGCCCGCCGTTTTAGATATCGATCGTGTGATTCGTGATGCGGCTGTGAGTACGTATATTCAGGAAACCGTTGAAGAACGCCGAACAGCCCTTCAAAAAGATGTCGAAGGATACGAAAAGGAACTTCGAGCACAAGAGACGGCCTTAAAAAATCTACAAAACAAAAGAGATCCTAATTTTGAAAATGAGCAAAAAAGTTTTGAAAACAAAGTAACCGATGTTCAAAAGCGGTTGAGCGGGCGGACTAAAATTCTTGAAAAATCCTTTCATGAGGCACGATCAAAAGTGATTCGACAAATTATGGCTCTTGTGAATGAACTGGCAGAAGCTGAAGGGATAACCCTTGTGATCCCTAAAAATGTTGTGATGTATCAAGATGAGGGCTATGACATAACCGACCGCATTTTAGCGCGTCTTGATAAAGATATGCCTAAAATAGATATTCAATTTCCGGAAGGAGTCTAATTTCCATGGCAGACCCTCGTTTTTATGATAATAAAGGCCCGTTTTCTATTCAAGAAATCGCTGATTTCGTGGGGGCTACCTTTGCCAATGACCAAGATCGCTACAAAGCTTCAAAGAAAATTTCAGATGTCAGCACCTTAAAGGACGCAACGCCCTCCGATCTCTCTTTTTTTCACAATCCCAAATACTTAGACGACCTAAGGGAAACAAAAGCAGGATGTGTTTTTACTACGAAAGATCTTGCTCAATTCACACCGGAGGAAACCACAGCGCTGATCATCCCGACTCCCTATCGCGCCTACGCCGTCACAGCTCACCGGTTTTACCCTTCTGCAGAGTGTGAATTCTCTGCCCGCCAAGATTTGATCTCGCCAACAGCTTCCCTTGCAGATGATGTTGTGATTGAGGTTGGTGCGGTCATTAAAAAAAACGTCGAAATTGACTCCGGTACTTTTATTGGTGCCAACACGGTTATCGGTCGCGGTGTTAAAATCGGTAAAAATTGCAAAATCGGCCAAAATGTAACCCTCTCCCACTGCCTTATCGGAGATAATGTAACCGTGCTTCCCGGAACGCGTATCGGCCAAGCAGGATTTGGCTTTTTTATGGATGAAAAAGGCCATGTAAGTGTTCCCCAATTAGGTCGTGTTGTTCTGGAAGACCGTGTTGAAATCGGTGCCAACGTTACCGTTGATCGGGGAACCTTAGATGATACCCGTATTGGTTTTGGAAGCCGTATTGATAACCTCGTACAACTGGGGCACGGTGTTCGCCTCGGTAAACACTGTGTGATTGTATCCCAAGTGGGTATATCGGGAAGCACAACCTTAGGTGATTTTGTTATTGCTGCGGGGCAAGCAGGCCTTGCAGGGCACTTAAAAATCGGCTCCCATGTCCAAATAGCCGCACAAGCCGGCTTAATGAAAGACGTAGATTCGGGTCAAAAGGTTGCCGGCAGCCCTGCGGTTCCTGTACGCCAATGGCACCGTCAAACGGTCTCCCTCGCGAGACTTGCACAAGGAAAAAAGAAGGAAGCGTAAAACAATGTCTCAGAATACTTTAACAGTTACAGAAATCATGGAACTTATTCCCCATCGCTATCCCATGCTGTTGGTGGATCGTATTCAAGATATTGTGGCGGGTGAAAGTTGTACCGGTTTTAAAAACGTAACCTTTAACGAGCCGTTTTTTCAAGGCCACTTTCCCCGTGAACCGATCATGCCCGGTGTTCTTATTGTGGAAGCTATGGCTCAAACCGCAGGAGCTCTTGTGATTCATACCACCGATCTTGGCGGTGCAAACAGCAGCGTTTATTTTATGAATATTGAAGAAGCAAAATTCAGACGCCCCGTAGTTCCCGGTGATGTTCTTGAGATGAAGGTAGAAAAATCACAAAGCCGCGGGAGCGTTTGGAAATTCTCAGGCAAAGCCTACGTCAATGGAAAAGTGCATGCAGAAGCAAAATTTACAGCTATGATTGTAAAGAAAGACTAAGGCGGAAAACAAATCATGACAACACCGACGCCCTCTATCCACCAAACCGCTATTATCCACCCCGACGCTAAGATCGGAAAGAATGTGCGCATCGGCCCTTATTGCATCATTGGCCCCAAAGTCATTTTAGGAGACAATGTCTATTTGCACTCCCATGTCGTCATAGAAGATGTGAATTGCACCGTCGGAGAGGGTACCGAACTTTATCCTTTCGTCTCTATTAATAAAACCCAAGACCTGAAATATAAAGGCGAAGACTCCAAAATTATCATTGGAAAAAACAATACCATCCGAGAATACACAACCATTCAGCCGGGCACTGCCGGTGATAAAATGCGCACGATCATAGGTGACAACTGTCTTTTAATGGCCTGTACCCATGTCGCCCACGATTGTATTCTAGGCAACAATATTCTCATGGCAAATCACGCGACTTTGGCGGGGCACGTTACCGTCGAAGATTATGTGATCATTGGCGGCCTTGCAGCCGTTCATCAATTTGTCACCATCGGTGCTCACGCCATTATCGGCGGGATGAGCGGCGTCGGTCACGATGTGATTCCCTATGCCAATGTCAAAGGAGACCGTGCGAATCTAAGCGGCCTTAACCTTGTCGGCTTAAAGCGCCGCGGATTTAACCGCGAGCAAATTGCCCAACTTCGTAACGCTTATGATGCCTTATTTGCCGTAGATGATCGTCCTTTGACAGAGCGTATTGCCGCCCTGCAAGCGGAAGGCATCCAAGACGGCGGCGTACAACAAATTATTGACTTTGTCACACGGGATAATATGCGTTCTCTTCTTATGCCAAAGGTATAAAGGGAAAAAATGATGACATACTTTACGATTTTTTAACTCTTTCTCTTCACAATAGAAAAATAAAGGGAGGGGAATTATGTTCAATAAATTCTCAATTGTCTTATTTTTTTCATTGATTTTATCTGCACAAGAAAGTCATGGAATTCTCGGTTATTTCCAAAGAGGCGGAAAACATTGCACAAATGTGTGTGATCAAAAAGCGATCTGCACCCTTGATCAGGATGTCCAATATAGGTGGTGTGTGAAAAACTGTTCTCACAAAATGAAAGTACAAGACATGTGTGAACTGATAACGCCGTCTATAATGCGGCCTTTACTGCCTTACGAGACTTTTTCGGGCGCCTTTAGTACCAATGAGGTTTCTCCCCTTGCCCTACAAGGTTTTGACATACAATTCATAAAACAAACCGTAGATAAAAAGCGATTAATCGGGACGGCAAAAAAAGTTCTCCTTGTGCACGAGCAATATGTAAACGGAAATAATGTTCAAAACCTAAATCTGCAGCAACGCGAAATTCTCGCAGAAAAGTTATTACGGACTTTTTTCAAAAATGACCCGTTAATTTTAAAACCGTATGATGAAACAAAGACAATTCCCGACGGCACCCTTGCGGTTTTATTCGATAACCTAAAACGCAGCCTGATGACAAAGTACGAAAAAACGGCTCCCAAAAAATGAGAGCCTGAAGACCTAATTATAACTATTTTTAAGCGGCAGCTTCTTGATCATCAACCTTATCAGCAGGAATCAGAGTAGAGGGAGAAATATCAAGAGGTGTTACCCCCTCAACTTCTATGTTAACAGCACGCAAACGACCGTTTTTAATTTCCGTCTCGAACCTGACATTTTGCTCTTCTTCTAAATAACGCATACCTGTTTTTTCAAGGACAGTTACGTGAATAAAAACATCCTCACTGCCATCTTCAGGACAAATAAACCCATAACCTTTTGTTTTATTAAACCATTTGACTCTGCCCGATATCATTTCTATTCCCTGTTAACTAAAGTTTTATATTATTTTTGTAACCCGTACCCCTATAATATCTCAAATTTTAGTTAAAACACCAAGGTTTTTCTCATTTTTTTGAAAAAAAATTTAGAATCCTTCCATAAAGAATAGACAGAATGATCCCTTTTCCCTTACATTAAAGGCATAATTGTAATAACCTGTTCTCGAGGGCTCTAAGCCGATGACCGTCACCCAACGCACAGCACAAGCCCAACGCACAACACAAGAAAGCTCGGAACTCTCTAAAGGTATCTTTGCGCCCTATAATGATCGCCGCATGCTTATTATGGCCTTTATTGGTTTTTCCTGCGGTATTCCTCTTTTTCTAACGGCCTCAACCCTATCGCTCTGGCTCAACCAAGTGGGCATTTCCTATACGAAAATCGGCCTGATTAGTTGGGTTGCCTTTCCCTATACCGTCAAATTCCTCTGGTCTCCCTTTGTTGATCGCCTCAAAATCCCTTTTTTAACAAAAATACTGGGTCGACGACGCAGCTGGCTTTTACTGAGCCAAATTGCTCTCATCCTGAGTATTTTTGCCCTTTCTCAAACAGATCCAAGTCAAAACCTGACTCTCACAGCTCTTTTTGCTATCTGTGTAACCTTTAGCGCAGCCACTCAAGATGTCACCATGCTCGCCTACCAAGTTGAGCGTTTAGGACGGGAACAATACGGCGCGGGAGAAGCCATGGGAATCTTTGGTTATCGCATGGGAATGCTGATGGCCGGAGCCGGGGCGCTTTACTTTTCTGAAATTATGACATGGAATCAAGTATACCAAGTTATGGCGCTCTTTATTCTTGTGGGTGTTGTGACAACACTGTTTATAAAAGAGCCTGAGCCTGCCCATAACCAAGAAGCCAAAAAAAAAGAAGACGCTGCTCGAAAATATCTCCATGAACACCCTAAGCTTTCTTCTCAAACGGCCGCTATTGCCTCTTGGCTTTACGGTGCCGTTATCTGTCCCTTTAGTAATTTCATGATAAGCAAGGGGTGGTGGGTCAGCATCCTCATTATGCTGTTTTATAAATTTGGCGATAACCTCATTGGCAATATGACCAATATTTTTCTTGTAGAAGTGGGCTATTCAAAATCCGAGATCGCCGCCGTCTCAAAAATATTCGGTATGGCAACTTCTATTCTAGGCGGCTTTATCGGCGGTTACCTCATTGCGCGCATCGGCATCATTAAAGCCCTTTTTATTGCAGCGGCCATCCATGGCCTTTCCGTTCTTCTGTTTGTCTTGATTGCCAATGTCGGTTACGATCTTGATCTTCTTTACCTTACGATTGCCGTTGAACATATTACATCGGGCATGAGGACAACGGCTTTATTTGCCTTTCAAATGACCTTAGTCACCCCGGCCTATGCAGCAACGCAATTGGCTCTCTTGACATCTGCCGTTCATTTCGGACGGGTCGCCACCTCTTCGTTATCAGGACTTCTTGTGGTAAAACTCGGATGGTCTTCTTTCTTTACCTTAGCGTCAGCGGCCACAATAATCAGCTTGATTTTAGTCGTCCTCTTCGCCAAAATAAAAGGACGAAACCATGAAAAAACGTCATTTTTTAATAGGTAAAAAACAAATGGAAAAAGTCTACACATCCCAAGAACGCGTTTCCTGTAGTGGCGGAGACTACGAAGGACACCCAAGAGTTTACCTTGACGTTGCAAAAAAAGGAACTGTGACTTGTCCGTACTGCAGTAAAACCTATATTCTTGATTTATAAGCCTTACCCTTCAAAAAATCTTTCAAAAGCACCATCCGGATCGGGAGGCGTTCCTTCTTCGGAAGCCTATTTTAAAAAAGCTCGGCCTTTTTAGGATCATTAGACAAAATTGCGCAAAGGAAATAAAATTAATGTCAGACAAGAAAATATTTAAACATCCGATTCGGGTCTACATTGAAGATACCGATGCTGCCGGAATTGTGTATCACCCTAACCACATAAAATTTTTTGAACGTGCTCGAACAGAAATGCTCCGCGAGTGTGGTTTTACAAAAACCCTTCTTGAAGAAAAGGAGAAAGTGTTATTTGTCATTAAGACAATAACCGTTGATTATAAAACCCCTGCCTTTATGGACGACCTTTTAGAAGTTCATACCTTCCTAGAGGACTATAAACCTACCCGCTTTTATTTTTCCCAAGAAATTTATCGCTCCCAAACCTTGATTGCATCTGCTAAAATGACCGTAGTTTGCGTTAATAAAACCTACAGGCCTGCTTCTCTTCCACAATCACTCATTGATAAGTTGACGTGATATCCGGAAGAATCAAAAAAGCCTTTTCTAAACCTCATTGGAGATATCATGACTAATACCGTTGAAACAACCGCCCTTGGCGAATCCGTCCAATCCGTCGGCGTCTCTGCCTGGGACTTATTTATTGGCGCCGATTGGGTTGTCCAAAGCGTTATGCTTTTGTTAATTATTGCTTCTTTTTGGTCTTGGACTCTTATTTTTGCAAAATCTTCAAAATTACGCACCTTAAATAAAAAGGCTCGAAAATTTGAAGACTCTTTTTGGTCGGGGCAATCCTTGCGGAGCCTAAATGATATTTTGAAATCAAAACCCCTGGATCCAAATAATGCCATGGGAACCATTTTTAACATAGCTATGGACGAATGGCAGAGAAACCCTCAAACTCTCCGCACCGATAGCGGGCAATCCTTACAGCAACGGGTTCAACGCTTAATGAACCTAACCATCAACAAGGAAATGGATTACCTTGAACGCCATATGATTTTTCTAGCCTCCGTGGGCTCGACCGCACCCTTCATCGGGCTTTTTGGAACCGTATGGGGCATCATGAACAGCTTTCAAGGCATTGCCATGTCACAAAGTACCAACCTTGCTGTCGTTGCACCCGGTATTGCCGAAGCCCTTTTCGCAACGGCTCTGGGGCTTATTGCCGCTATTCCTGCAGTTTTAGGATACAATAGAATCTCTTCAGAAATTAACCGTTACGGCGCACGCCTTGAAAGTTTTCGAGATGAGTTCTCAACCATTCTATCCCGAAAATGTGAAGAGGCGGCATAAGGTATGGCTGTTTCTTTTACCCCTTCTAACGGAACAGGGCGACAAAGCTCACGCTCAAAACGCCCTCCCATGAGTGAAATTAACATCACTCCCCTTGTCGATGTTATGCTGGTTCTTCTTGTGATTTTTATGATTACGGCTCCCATGCTCACCGTTGGCGTCCCTATAGATTTGCCGAAAACAAAAGCCTCCGCCCTAAATGAAAAAAGCGAGCCTGTGACCTTATCCTTGAATAAAGACGGTGATTTATTTCTGCAAGAAACCCAAATTACCCCTGAGGAGCTGATTGCGAAACTCAACGCTATTATGGACGCAAAACCGGGTACACGCCTTTTTGTACGAGGAGACCAAAGTTTACCTTACGGGCGTGTTATGGAACTTATGGGGCGTTTGAATGCGGCCGGATTTAATAAGGTTGCACTCTTGGCCGAACTGCCTAAGACACTTCCTTCCTCACCCGGCGCCTCAAAAAAGAGGTCCAAAAGCTAGATGTTAAGGTATGCCCTTTTATCTGCAGGCCTTCACATTGCCGTCATCTTGATGGCCGTGGTCGGGCTTCTTAATTACAATACGGATGTCATTGATATTGCACGACCTCTTCCCGTCGAATTAGTAGATACCGTTGAAGAGATCTCAAAATCCCCTGACCCACGCCCCGAGGCACCTCAAAAAAAAGAACCGAAAGAGGAGCCTAAAAAAGAAATCATCCCACCGCCTTCTCAACCGGAAGCGACACCGGAGCCCGAACTCCTTCCTGAAAAAGAACCCGAAGAAACTATCCCTTTACCGGAACCCAAATCAGAGCCTCACCTAAAAGAAGAGGTAGACATCCTCGAACCTGCCGTTGAGCCTCCAAAAGCAAAGCCTGCCTTTAAAAAACCTCCAACGGAGAAGCCTAAAAAGAAGCCCCTGACCAAACCGAGAGACTTTGATTCTATTTTAAAGAATTTGACTCCCAAGGATATTGAAAAAACGGGGGGACAAGGCGGTATCTTAAGCGATCATCTTGCTATCGGTGAATTAGATCGCGTTCGCAAACAAATTGAAGATGTCTGGCGTCTCCCGGCCGGTGTAAAAGGAATGCACGAAATCACCGTTAAAATTACCATCTACATGAATCCTGATCGCACGGTGCGGGATGCCAAACTTGTCAACGCGGCACTCCTAAACAATCCGACCTATAGCATCCTTGCTGAAACGGCTCTACGCGCTGTGAATCAATTTCGCTATACGCCTCTTCATCTCCCGACCAATAAGTATAAAGTATGGAAAGAAATCACGATGGAGTTTGATCCGCGCACTTTGCTTTAAGTGTCCGTTTCACGTTTAAAATAGCGCACTAAAAAATCGTTAACTATACCCCCATGTAAAAACCCATGGGGCGAGCCCCATGGTGTAAACGATTAGAACTTTGTTTGCGCTATACACACAAACCCTTTATCCTTTAAAAGCGCAGAAACAAAGCGTAAGGGCAAAGATAACGAGCGATATACAGAAACCCCCCCGGCCTAAAACTTATTCCTCACCTCCTGCCGAGATACCGGCAGCTTCACAGGCTCCGTTTACAATATCTCCAATAGCAGGAATGATACCGCCAACCCAACAAAAGGCTTTGCCTGTGACCTTCAAATCATTTTTAATAGCATCGGTCATAACTTGCACTATATTGCTTGTATCTTTATATATCTTTTTGGCATTTGTTGCACAATGCGAGTCATCAAAATCTTTGTATCCGCCGCAAACTTTTAAAGCTAATAAGGCAATTTTCACTTCTTTGCAAGCAATACCGCTAGCCGATCTAATTGAAAATTTTGTCGGGAAACTTGCTTTTTCACACATCAAAGATTTTAATTGGTTAGCCGACATTTTTCCTTTTAACTTACCCAAAACATAACTAGAAATCTCAGAAGCCCCTACAGCCTGTACGTTTTGGGGAATAGCTAAAACCAACAACATTGCAGCTATGGTAAAATATATTTTTTTCATTATTTTCAACCTTTATATTAATATTTCAATGACAAATACGTCAAACCTATAAAACATAAGCCTTGTTAAATTAAATAATAAAATAATTAAAAATCTATGAATTTATTTACCTTGAAATAATATCTTGAATGAGCCGTAAAAACTTTTATGATTAAAAAACAGTTATTTAACAAACAGAAACATTTTTCATGCAACCGCAATATATACAAAAATATGTTATTGATCACCAAGGCTCCTTTGACATTATCGGGGATATCCATGGTTGTTTTGAAGAATTAATAACTCTACTGCTAAAGCTCGGTTATACCCTTGATGCAGAAAATCGTTTCCTGTGCGATCATCCTGAAAAACGTTCTTTAATTTTCTTGGGCGATTTAACGGACAGGGGTCCCAATTCCCCCGATGTTCTTGCTCTTGTGATGGAAAATGTCTTAAAGGGTCGTGCTTTTTGTGTCAACGGCAACCACGACGACAAACTCAGGCGTTATCTCAAAGGGAATAAGGTTACCGTTTCTCACGGGCTTGAGGAAACAATAGAGCAACTTTCGCTGAAACCGGCCTCTTTTTCCAAGGATGTTTATAATTTTTTAGAGTCCTTGCAAAGCCACCTTATTTTTGATGGGGGCAAACTTGTTGCAACCCATGCTGCTATGAAAGAAAAATATATAGGCCGAGAGTCAAAAGGCATCAGGTCTTTTTGCCTTTACGGGCCTGTTACGGGCAAAGTAGATAACGACGGACTACCCGAGAGACTACCGTGGGTGGATTCATACACCGGTAAAGCATTGATCGCCTACGGCCATGAAACCGTAAAAGAATCACGTATAGAAAATAACACGGTGAATTTAGATACGGGATGTGTTTTTGGCGGCAAATTAACAGCCCTTAGGTATCCTGAAATGACCTTCATGTCCGTGCCTGCTCAAAAACAATATGCAAAATGAACTAACATCACCCGCCACCGGCTGCCTTCATCTTTGATTCTTTAAAAGCCCGCAGCAGCATCCTGAGCTTTTTCAAATCGATTATATTTCTCTTTTAAGTCTTCAATGAAATCCTTGGAAAGTCCTAAGGTTTTTGCAACATTTTCATTGACATAAAACTTCGGATTATCCAATAAAACAGGCGGATGATCCGTTGTATTTCCCGTTTCCAAAACCCTCAAAAGGAGCTCTCCCGTTGCTCTGCCGATCTCATATTGATCAAAGGCAATGGCCGCAAAGGCGCCTCTTGCAATGGACTCCGGGTCACTTACATAAACAGGAATAGAGCGACTTCCGGCTGTTTTGATAATCGCCTCAAGGGAAGAAATCACAAGGTTATCATTGGGAAGAAAAATGGCCTCTACATCACTCACAAGAGACGCTGCTGCCATTTGAATATCTGCTGTTTTGGCAACGGGGACTTCTCGAACGGCAATGCCCTGAGCCTCGGCGGCGGCTCGAAAAGCTGCTATTTGAAATTCTGAATTTGCTTCCCCCGCATTATAGATAACACCCACGGTTTTTAGATCCGGCTTTACAAGCTTCATCACTTCTATAATTTTTATAACAGGGGGCTGATCAATAACACCTGTCAATGTCTCTGTGGACTTTTTAAGAGAACTTAAAAGATGTGCCCCAACGGGATCCGTCACCGCCGAAAACACAACGGGAATACCCGTGCCCTTAAAGGCCTTGACCATAGTTTGTGCCGAAGGGGTTGTAATCGGAACGACAATGGTTGGACTCAGTGATGCAAATTTCTGGGCAATTTGAGCGGCTATAGTGATATTACCTTGGGCATTATTAGACGTAATTTTAAAATCGGGAGCGGCTTTTTCAAGAACATCCAATACCCCTTTCTCAATAAGATCAAGGGAGGGGTGCGATGTGATTTTCGTAATCGCCACATGTGTTTGCTTTGCAATTTTAGGGTCTGTAACCGAACCTGAATCTGACCAAACAGGAGACATCGTACTGCTAAACGCGAACGCAACGGCACAGATTTTAAAAAAACTCATGGTTTTGTCTCCTCTTCGTTAGTTGTCAGATACAGTTAAAACGTAGTGTTTCGTCTAGTCAATCAGTAAATCCCGAGGGGGGACGTTCCTTTCGACATTTTCGCGGTAAATGATATAAATGCTACACAAAATCACAATCACAGCACCGGATACTAAGGGGAGTGTTAAAGATTCTCCAAAGAAAAAGATGCCGAAAAGCGCTCCCCAAATCATTGACGTATAGATCATCGGTGCAACAGCAACGGCCGGCGCAATACTATAGGCTCTCGTTAGAAAGATTTGCCCCACGCCGCCTCCAAGCCCAAGAAAGGCCAGCAGAGCGAAGTCCGTCCGATTATTTGGCATGGAAAACTCCATAAGCATAAAAGGGAAAGCGGTAAGAGCGGCAAAAAGGGCCATATAAAAAACCGTTGTGCCGATAGCATTATAGCGTGTGGAAATACGCAAAAGGATCATAATCACGGCATCCATAAAAGCAAAACAAACGGCAAGTAAACTGCCTGTTTGAAAACCCATATCCGGATTGGCCATCAAGAGAACGCCGCTAAAGCCGACAACAACGGCAGCCCAACGACGCCATCCTACGGCTTCCTTTAAAAAAGGAACTGAAAGCGCCGTTACAAAGAGAATGGAAGAATACGCAAGAGCCGTTACATCGGCAAGACGTCCCGTTTGAAAAGCTTTAAATAAAATAAAAACAGCAAACGAGCCGATGATACCCGTTGCAGCCAATAAGTGTAATTTTACCGGTTTAAGAGCGCTCTTTCCCCCTTCTTTTTTAAGGAGATACAAAACAGGAAAAAGCACAAAGAAAAAGCGGCAAAAAGTAATTTGCCACACGCCATAGGTACTCGCCAGACCCTTGACGGTAACATTCACAACGGCGAAAATAAACATCGCCAAAATCATACACAAGATACCGCTTTTAACATTTTGAGGGTGTTGCATTTTCATATTTTTTCTTTTCTTATTCTATTTTTAGCGTTTATTAGACCAAGTCCCTTGTATAGCATCAGTCGGTGTCGGCACTAAACGTTCGTTATATCCCGTTACATCAATACTATAAAGACGTGGTGTACCGCGGCGATCATCGCGTGTATATAAAATAACACGACCGTTGGGAGACCAGCTTGGCCCCTCTACCAGATAACCGCTTGTGATTAAACGCTCTCCGGAGCCGTCGGTTCGCATTAAGCCAATATAAAATTGCCCCTGCCAAATTTTCGTAAAGGTAATTAAGTCACCTCGGGGAGACCAAACAGGGGTTCGATAACTTCCGCTTCCAAAACTAATGCGCTTTGCACTACCGCCGTTTACATTCATGACATAAAGTTGGTTTTGGCCGGAACGATCCGATTCAAAAACAATTTCCGATCCGTCGGGTGAATAACTTGGCGAGGTATCAATAACAGGATCAAAGGTAAGGCGCTTAATCTTTAAGGTTTTCAAATTCATCTCAAAAAGAGACGTGTTTCCTTCGTGGGAGAAACTCATGGCAAGGCGCTCACCGTCCGGCGAAAAACGAGGTGCAAAGGTCATACCTGAAAAATTTCCGACAAGGGTCGTCCGCTTTGTCTCGCGATTAAAAAGATAAACGCGCGGCTTATTGTGGGCGTAATCCAAAAAGGCAATATGCTTTAAATCCGGCGAGAACCGCGGGCTCATAACAAGATTTTTGCCGTCTGTTAAAAAGCGATGATTGGCACCGTCTTGATCCATAATAGCAAGATATTCTATGCGTTTTTTCCCCTTTTGCTTTCGGGAAACATAAACGATTTGTGTGTCAAAATATCCGTCGTCTCCAATAAGTCGACTATAAATTGCATCGGCCACTTTGTGAGCAACACGCCTCCAGTCTTCCTCATTCCCTACGTAAGCCTTTCCCTCAATCTGAACCTCTCTAACAGTGTCAAATACTCGAAATTCAACGCGTATTTGCCCCCGGGAAGCATCAATAACTTTTCCTGAAACAAGATTATCGGCTTTAATGAGGCGCCATTCACTATAATGAGGACTTTGCTGCAAGGTTTCTATTTTTTGAATATAGGCGGATTCCGGAATAAGCTGAAAAAGCCCGCAGTTTTCGAGGTCTTGCAAAATAATCTTACGGATCTGTTCCGCCATTTTCTTTTCAAAAGACGATCCCCCTTCCAAAGTTGGAATAGCAATGGGAATCGGCGCCAAAGTCCCTTTGGTGATTTTTATATCTAAAGCTGCTTGCGCCATCGAACACAAAACTAAATATAAACAAGAAAAAACCGGAAAAACGGTCTTAAGAATACGCATCATATATCGTCCTTTAAAGCTTAATTTTCAAACTATAGCATAGCTGACGTATCTTTCAAATTACCATCAACACTACAGCTATTATAAAGGCATTACCCTACATTTAAAGGCACATCTTGTTTGACGAAATAGGCCGCAACCTGTTCTTTTGTGACTTCTTTCAGATCTGTCGGCGTCCACTTAGGCGCATGATCCTTATCAATAATAACAGAGCGAATTCCCTCGAAAAAATCAGGTTCCCTTACAAAATGCTGTGACATATCAAATTCCATGGACATCACTTCCGCAAAATTATTCAAGGTTTTCCAACGCTTCATTTGCTCAAAAGTAACAGCTAAGCCGGTCGGAGATCGCAACTTCAAGGTTTTAAGAGTTTCTTGGGCAAACGCATCCGAATTAGTTTTTAAGCAATTAAAAATACCGCCGATCGTTGTTGGAGAAAACAGCATGTTAATTTCTTTTGCTTTTTTAGACAAAGGACTTTCAGGATGCCGCTCCTCATAAAGCCCCAAAAAATTATCAATAGCGTCATGATCTTTAGAGGGCAATTTTTTCAATTCATCAAAAACTCTGCCTTGTTTTTCATGGGGAATATAATGTGTACCGATACGCGCGTAAAGGGCATCGGCTACCTTAATATGGTTGCCGGTGAGGGCTAAATATAGACCGATTTTCCCGGGGGCTTGATTCAAAAAATGCGTAGCCCCCACATCCGGAAAATAACCGATATTAGTTTCCGGCATAGCGACAAGTACATTCTCACTCACCAAACGATGGGAACCGTGAACGGATAAACCGATTCCTCCCCCCATTGCAATGCCGTCTATAAAAGAAATATAGGGTTTCGGATAGGTTTTGATAATATAATTGAGACTGTACTCTTCTCGAAACAAAAGCTCCAGATGCTCCAAATGACCTTGTGTTCCGGCCTCATAGACGGCCCGTAAATCACCACCCGCACAAAAAGCACGCGGTGAGTTGGAATGCACAACAACGGCTTGAACCGACGTGTCCGCTTTCCAAGCAAGAAGTTGTTGCGCAATAGCCGTCATCATGGGCTGATTGAGGGCATTCAAAGCCTTTGGTCGATTAAGTTCTATAAACCCGATATTATGGGAAACAGAAAAAAGAACATCTTGCGGGTTCATTTCTTGCCTTTTTTTAACATTATTTCTTTCTATTCTAAATCTTCAAAGCTCTGCAGTGCAAGAAATAAGAGTATGAGCAGCTTACAAAAGGACGAGCCTTATCTCATAAACTGATACCATATCTTTCCGGGTAAGCTAGCGCCTGTTACTTTCTTCATGGGCCTATTATTATCGTTACCGATCCACACACCTGTAACAAGTTGATCGTTATACCCGATAAACCAGGCGTCCTTATAATTCTGACTTGTGCCTGATTTTCCGGCACACATCCCCTTCTCCAATTTAATTTTACGACCCGTTCCGTACGTCATAACGCCTTGTAACATTTGATGCATCTGATAGGAAACGGTTTCGGATAAAAGACGCTCATAAGATTGAGCCGGAGAACGATAAAGAACCTTACCGCGCTTGGTTCGAATCTCAATAATACCAAAAGGTTTTGCGGGATAGCCTTCCCGAGCAACACAAGCATAGGCTCCTGTCATTTCTAAAAGAGAGGCCTCACCGGATCCAAGAGCGAGGGTCAAATCATCGGGTTGAGGTGTCGAAATGCCCAGACGACTAGCCATTTCAGCAACATTACCGCGACCGACAAAACGAGCCAAACGCGCACTCACCACATTAACGGAATAAGCAAAACCGTCTGCCATACTCACATCACCTCGGCTTTTCCAACCATAATTTTTAGGTTTCCAATTTCCAATGGAAACAGGACTATCCACGATCCGACGTTGCGGCATGATACCGGATTCAAGGGCAGCTAAATAAACAAAAAGTTTAAAAGCAGAGCCCGTTTGTCGTTGGGCTTGGACGGCACGGTTAAATTGACTTTTACCATAACAACATCCCCCGACCATAGCTCGAACGGAACCGGACGGGGTCATACTGATTAATGCTCCTTGAGTCGCATCTAAGGGCATTCCTTCTTTTTGAACCGTATCATGAAGTATCTTTTCAGCCTTCTTTTGCAACTCAACATCCAGAGTCGTCGTGATCACTAAGTCCTGCAAAATACTTCCCACCATTTCAGGCACTGTTTCAAGAACCCAGTCCACAAAATACCGCGCAAAAAGGTTGCCGTGCTGTTGAGCCAAAGGAGGCATCGATGCCCCCTTCCACTTTTCCCTTTCTTTATCGGAAATATATCCCGCTTCCAACATAGCCGTCAAAACCTGTTGGGTACGTTTTTCTGCATACCGGGGGTTATTAAGAGGCGAATATTTCGACGGTGCTTTTAAAAGACCGGCCAACAGAGCAGATTCATAAAGAGTCAGCTGAAAAGCTTCTTTATCAAAATAATGTTTTGCAGCAGCGCTTAATCCAAAAGCACCGGAACCAAAATAAACACGATTCAGATAAATGGTCATAATTTGGTGTTTGGTAAATTTTTGCTCAAGCCACAGAGAAAGTAAAACTTCTTGAACCTTACGACGTATCGAACGGTCATGATACGCATAGAGACCTTCCGTTAAAAGAAAGTTCTTGGCCAATTGCTGGGTAATTGTACTCCCGCCTTGTACCACACGACCTGCTTTTAAATTTCGAAAAAAAGCGCGACCGATACCGAAGAGATCAACGCCGAAATGATCGAAAAAGCGCCGATCTTCCGTTGCAATAAAAGCTTGCACAACACGTTTTGGAAGCGCCGTTGAATCAACAGGTTTTGCGTAATAATCCCCGACAGTAACCATACGAGAGCCGTCTCGGGCAAGGAATGTCACACTTGGGCGTCTTGTCGTATCGGAAAGTTTATTGGCACCGGGCAAATCATAGCCAAACCATAGAACGGCCAATCCTCCAAGAAAAACACTCCAAACGGAAAGCATCAAAGCCGTCTTTAAAAGACGTCTTGATAAAGCACGACTTGACGCGGCTCTTGAAGAAGCCGCTTTTAGGGAACGTTTTTTAAGAGGTTCTTTTTTAGGCGATGCTTTGGCTGTAGAAACCTTTGTCTGTTTCTTTTTTATAGACTTTTTTGCAGGAGGTGTTTTATTCTTTGTAACCACAGTTCAGGTTTCAATTCCTTATAGATGAGAAAAAAGTTTCTCGTAATGGTTTTCAATATAATGCACGAACCACGCAGCATATTTATCAGGATACAATGCCATTTCCTGACGAATATCCTGAGGTGTCTTCCATTCACAGGCCGCCACCTCAGTGGGATCAAGGCAAAAACGTTGATCTTTGTAATCAGCTTTAAAAACATGAACATATTCGTGCTCAATCATTCCCAAATCCAAAGATTTCTTATAATAAATATGCGTTAAGGGTTCAACCTCTGTTTTAAAACCCAACTCTTCTTGAACACGCCTGACGGAAGCATCTTGAACATTTTCCCCCGGAAACGGGTGACCGCAACAGGTATTAGCCCACAATTCCGGCGCATGATATTTACCGGCCGCGCGTTGCTGAATCAGCAATTCTCCCTTATCATTAAACAGAAGAACTGAAAAAGCACGATGCAATAAACCTTTGCGGTGCACATCAAGTTTTTCACCGTAGCCGACAACATTATCTTCTTCATCTACCAAAATAACGGATATGTCTTCATCTCTTAGCATTCTAATTCCATGAATGTGATTTTAATAATTGTTTTTGTTCTCTTGCCGGCATTAAGGGGTGGGCAGAAATATTATTTCTAGGCTCAAAACTCCTTGGGTTAGAGGCCGCATTATATCCATTCTTACGTTTATCACCCTGAAGGTCAGGGAAATCTTTCCCCCGAAAAGCTTGTGCAAAAAGTTTTTTCTCTTTTTCAAGAGTCTTTTGCAGTTCCGGGTTACGCGCGTCAAGGCCAAGGCTCGGCAGAGTTAGATCTAACGGTCCTTGTTGGCTCAGAACAGTCTGAGCAAAAGCGTTTTTCATATTTCCCAACACAAGCAAACTAATAAAAACAATACGGATCAATTTAACCCCCTAATGCCTTTTTTAAATATCAATATTTTGGGCTTTCAACGCATTTTCTTGAATAAAGTCACGGCGAGGTTCAACCACGTCTCCCATAAGAGTTGAGAAAATATTCTCCGCATCGTCTGTGTGGTCAATACGCACTTGCAAAAGTGTACGTGCCTCGGGATCCAAAGTCGTCTCCCACAATTGATCCGCATTCATTTCTCCAAGACCTTTATAACGTTGGACGGAAATACCTTTACGACCCAATGTTAAAATCGCATCGGCGAATTCAACGGGGCCAAAAACAGGCGTATCTTTGTATTCGGTACGATCTTTTAAGGTAAGAATACCTCCTTCTCCGAAATAATCTTTCATTAAAGGTGCTATTTTCTGCAAAGCGTGGTACTCAACACCTCGCAATACATACTCGTCGAACTCATATTTTTCAAGAACACCGCGCACGCTGCGATGGATGGCAAAGCCGTCTTCGGTGACGAGGCCTTCCCATGTGCCGATATCATCTAAAGCTGCAATTTCATTCATGCGGGCAGCCAATTTATCTGCTGCCTCCTTGCGATGGTCGGGCTCGAGGTATTTTACATTCAAAAGATCCAACAACAAAGCCTGTTCAACAGGTTTTGTCGATCCGATGCGACCGCCCAAAACAACAATATTTTTACGGGCTTCAAGAGCTTTGAGAACCGCATTGCGCAGATCATCCCCTGCAACTTGCGTACCGTCTTTTTGTGTAAAGTGAGCTCCGGTAATTCCCGAAGAAATCAAATAATTCTCAAGGGCAGCATCATCTTTCACATAAGTAATAGAATTGCCGCGCTTTAAGCCGTAAAGCGGGGGCTGAGCAATGTACAAATAACCGCGCTCGATAACTTCAGGCATCTGGCGATAGAAAAAAGTCAATAACAACGTGCGAATATGGCTTCCGTCAACGTCCGCATCGGTCATGATAATGATTTTATGATAACGCAATTTCTCAATATTAAACTCTTCACTGCCGATACCGGCTCCAAGAGCCATAATAAGAGTCCCGATTTGCTCGGAGGCCAACATCTTATCAAAGCGTGCTCGCTCAACGTTAAGAACCTTACCGCGCAAAGGAAGAATCGCTTGGAATTTCCGGTTACGACCGCTTTTAGCCGACCCTCCCGCAGAATCTCCCTCAACAATAAAAACTTCACTTAAAGCGGCATCTTTTTCTTGGCAGTCGGCAAGCTTACCGGGTAAAGACGCCATATCAAGCGCTCCCTTACGACGGGTTAATTCACGAGCCCGTCGCGCTGCTTCTCTTGCCGTTGCAGCTTCAATTGCCTTTTGAATAACTTGCTTTGCCTCGTTGGGATGCTCCTCAAACCACTGGGACAAACGATCGCCGACTTGACTCTCCACGACGGGTCGCACCTCTGAAGAAACAAGTTTATCTTTTGTTTGGGAAGAAAATTTAGGGTCGGGCACTTTAACGGAAACAACACACGTCAAGCCTTCACGAATATCGTCACCTCCAAGGCTCACCTTAGATTTCTTGGCCAACCCCGTTGAATTGATGTAGGTATTTACAACACGGGTTAAAGCTCCTCTGAAACCGGCCAAGTGTGTTCCGCCGTCCCGTTGAGGAATATTATTTGTAAAACAAAGAACCGTTTCATGATAGCTGTCATTCCATTGCAAACCGACATCAACAATGATGCCGTCGACTTCTCCCGTTAACATAATGGGTTCGGATTGCATCGGGTTCTTACTCCGGTCAAGGTATTTCACAAAGGAAGCAATGCCGCCTTCATAATATAGCTCGCTTATTCTGTCTTCATCGCCCCGCAAATCCGATAAATGAATGCGAACGCCGGAATTCAAAAAAGCGAGCTCACGCAAGCGATGCTCAAGCCTTGAAAACTCAAAGTTAATATTTGTAAACGTCTCAGTCGACGGCATGAAGGTAACTTCCGTCCCTTTTTTCCTCGGTGCCTCACCGACAATTTCTAATGGGCCGACAGCATTACCGTGTTCGAAACGAATCATATATTCTTTATCATTTTTCCAAATTCGCAATTCAAGATTAGAAGAAAGCGCATTCACAACAGAAACCCCGACCCCGTGAAGGCCACCGGAAACTTTATAGGAATTCTGGTCAAACTTACCGCCCGCGTGCAGTTGAGTCATGATAACTTCGGCTGCAGAAATTCCCTCTTCTTTATGAATATCCACGGGAATACCGCGGCCGTTATCACGAACGGTCACGCTTCCGTCGGCATTAATAATAACGTGAACAATATCGCAATGACCGCCCAACGCTTCGTCAATGGCATTATCCACAACCTCATAAACCATGTGGTGCAGTCCCGATCCGTCATCGGTATCTCCGATGTACATACCGGGGCGTTTGCGAACAGCATCCAATCCCTTAAGAACCCGAATAGAATCGGCGCCATACTCCGGGGAAGTCGTTTCCGGAACTGTTTTAGAAGGATTTATATCTGCGGTCATCGGCTCACTCATATCATTGTCCTTTCTTTATACAACTTCTAAGGCCCCATGGGCAATTTTAAAATGTTGAATTTCCCGTCCAAATTCAGAAAAAAGGTCAGAATCCGTCCCGGTCATCCATGCTTGGATCTTTAAATTCAAAATTTCTTCAAATAAAGCTTGCCGACGCCTTTCATCAAGATGAGCCACAACCTCATCCAACAACAAAATAGGAACCTGATCCCCTCGCAAAGCTTGCAACCGACTCGCAGCCATCACAATAGAAATCAAGAGCGCTTTTTGTTCTCCCGTCGAACACTGTTCTGCGGGGCGATTCTTCTCCACATAAAGCACATGAAGAGCCGAACGATGGGGGCCTTGAAGAGTTCGCCCGGATTCCGCATCTTGAGAGCGGCTACAAGCCAAGCGTTTTTGCAAACGCTCCTCAGCCTCCAAAGCCGAACGTTCCCGTAAATCTGTTTCGCACTCCCCCGCAATAGAGAGCGCTGCCTTTGGAAAAAGTCCCAAAGCCCACTCTTTTGCTTGCTTAAGGATTTCGATGGTTTGCAGGCGGGCTGCTGCGACGGCCACACCCGATTCTGCCATTTTAGCCTCCAGCGTATCCAGCCAAGCCGTTTGGGCGGCGTGCCCTTGTTTCAAAAGACGCAAACGTTCTCTCATCACATGCTCATAACGCATAACACGTCCTGCATGGTGGGGATCCAGACTATAAACCAAGCGATCCAAAAAACGCCGCCTTGCCGTTACCCCGTCGGAAAAAACACGATCCATTTGAGGGGTTAGCCATTGCACGGTTAAATGCTCGCTTAAAACAGCTTGCGAGCGAATTTCCTCTCGATTAATACGCAACAACCGTTTCTCGTTCTCTCCGATCCTCAAGTCAAGTCCCGTGCCGATATCGGTTGTGCCGTAGGGCGTATCAAGGGAAGCTGCAACGGACCAAGACGTAAAGGCCTCGTTCCGCTCGGCATCCGGATAACACAAAACCTCGGATAATTTAACACCGCGTAAACCTCGCCCCGGACTTAAGAAAGAAATAGCCTCTAAAATATTGGTTTTTCCTGCCCCGTTTTGCCCCGTCAGAACAACAGGGCGCATATCACACTCGATCTTTAAGGAAGGGTAAGACCGAAAACCGGATAACATCAAACGGCTAATACCGGAAGCAACCTTCGGATCGTCAGAGCGCTCGGAAACAGGTGTAGATAAAGCCATAGGAATTCTTTTGTTAAAACACAGTTATTTTGTACGGAAGTTTAACACAAAGAGACGCTACCAAAGCGCCTCTCAAAGAACATGAGAACAGTAATAACCCGCTACTTATGCCCCGACCGTCGAAAGGGAGCTCTTCGGTTAGATGCGCATAGGCATCAAAACGTACATCGCTTCTTTTTCTTCGACCCCTTGAATCATCACCGGCGAAGCCTCATCGGAAAAAGACATCTCCGCATCTTTTCCATTCATTTTATCGGTCACATCCAAAAGATATTTTGAGTTAAAACCAATACTAACAGGAGCTGCTCCGTACTCAATTGACATTTCTTCATCGGCCGTGCCAAAACCGCTTCCGTCAGCTGAAAAAGAAATCCTTCCCTTATCAATGGCCAATTTCACACCGTGGGTTTTTTCAGATGCCATGGTCGCAACGCGATCAACAACCGTTGCCATATAACTCGGATTAAAGGAAAAGCTTTTATCGGCATTTTTTGGAACAACACGCTCGTATTCGGGAAATTGCCCGTCGACAAGCCTTGAAATCAAATAAGCATTCTCAAATCGCGCGCTAATTTGCGTTTCAGAAAGAGAAATCTTAATATCTTGGTCTGTGTCCGAGGCCATATCTTGGATTTGAGAAATGGTTTTCCGCGAGATAATCACACCGGGAATACCTTCGGCACCTTTGGGCAACGGAGCCTGCATACGAGCCATACGATGCCCGTCCGTTGCAACGGCACGTAATTTACCGTCTTCTGTTGCATGCATATAAATACCGTTCAAATAATAGCGTGTTTCCTCCGTCGACATTGCAAAGGCCGTCCGATCAAACAACGAAAGCAACGTCTTAGCAGGAATAGAAAACGTATTGGGAAGCTCTGCAATGGTCACGGCGGGGTAGTCGTCAGGAGAAAGCACAGAAAGCTCAAAATGCGATTTACCGGACTCAACGGACAAACGTGAACCTTCCTCATTAAGGCTCAAAAAGATTTCGACATCTCCCGGAAGCTTGCGCACAATATCATGAAGCATTTTACCGGAAACTGTAATTCTTCCCTTCGCTTCAATAGCCGCCGGAACAGTCTCCACAATAGAAATCTCAAGATCCGTGGACGTAAACAACACCTGATCCTCACCGGTTGCATCAATGAGAATGTTCGCCAAAATAGGAACGGTCGTCCGTCGTTCGATAATGTTATTGCTATGTTGAAGGGCTTTTAAAAAGTGACTGCGGCTCAAACTGATTTTCATGGTGATCCTTACGGTAAAATGACACTATTTTAGTGACATTCTAGCGATTCCGAAAAACTTTAAAAGCCTTTATTTTTTAAATTTTAAAAGAAAGTTATTTACCTAAGACAGGCGCCAAAAAAATGGCTGGGAAACCAGGATTCGAACCTGGGTTGCCCGGTCCAGAGCCGAGAGTTCTACCGCTAAACTATTTCCCAAAATACACATTTCCAAACCACACGGGCAGCCCGCATAATCTTAAGGCGTCCGTGACTCAATTTCTACAGTCAATCCGCAACGATCCCGTTAGGCGTCGGCGAGAAAGCCTATGCTCATAGGTGAGGCGCGTAAAAACGACATCTGACACTCTTTTGAATCAACCGTATTATACCTATTTTTTATAAAGGATCCAGCCCTCCTTTACCATGAAGACGAACGAGGCCTTTGATTTTTCTGCGCCCCTTTATATTTGGGCTTACCGGCCTGGGAATGAAACCCCTTATTCCCCCATTTACGTTTAGGGATTAAACCAGATTCGGTCTGACTTGTCATTAAATTAAGGCCGTTAAAGTCTAACTCACGCTTTTTTTGTTTCTTTTTCCAAGTCAAAGCGCGCTCTAAATATCCCTGAAATTCATCACCTTCAATAGTATGCTCTGTTGCCAAACGTAGGATCCACTCCGCTTGATCTGCTTGCAAATAAGGACGATGACGATCATCTAAGAAATAAAATACGGCGCGGGCTTCTACCAAGAAATCTGCCTCGGCATTCTCAAAAAACAAGCCCCTTTGCAGCAAAATTTCTCTATAAAGCCCCTGCAAATCTAAGAAAGTTTTATTCATTTGCGCTTCATAGGGTCTTAGCAACAACACTAATTTTCTCACAAACTTAAGATCAACATCCTCTTTTTTCCCATAAAAATCTCGGTTAATCATTGCTTGACTAACCAGCGCAAGGGTATTGAACTGCGTTACTTCACCGCTCTGCAAATCCTCGTCCCAATTTTCTTCTATAAAAACACCGATTTCTTCAACGGCTCTTTCAAGATTTTCTTGCGTCCGCTCGTTTACTAATCGTGTAAGCTCTAAAAACTCTCTAACTTCTCTATAAGCTTCCGGCTCAACGGGAGGTATTACCCTTAACGCCTGTGTCCTTGGTATGATCTTAAAAAAACTTACGCTCTCACCCCTTAAACTCTCCTCAAGATTTGTCCCCCAGACACTTGGAACAAAAAAACCAATACTCCATAAAAACGACCAAAATTGTAGCTTTGTTCTTTTCATTGTTTCACTCCCTGTATTAATTTATCCTTGTTTCCCAACCTGCTTTTAAGGTATACCTAAGGGAAAGTTCGGCCTTATTAGTACTATGACACAAAGTCACAACCTTGACACGACCTCAAACAATTATTTTGCAGCCATTGATCTTGGCAGCAGAAACTGTCGCCTGCTTATTTCAAAAAGAACAATAACTTCTTCCGGAAATTCCTTTAAAACATCTCTCGATAATATTGAGGCAACCTCTCGGTTTGTCTGTCTTGGAGAACACCTTACAAAAACAAACAAGCTCTCCGATGCTGCCATGGCGCGCGCCTTAGAAACTCTTGAGGCTTTCCAAAAAAGAATTTCCCACTATGACAATGTGCAAATGTTAGCGGTTACAACGGCCGCGACTCGTATGGCAAAAAACAGCAATTTTTTTCTCCGACAGATCAAAAAAAAACTCAACCTCGAGCTCAAGGTTATTTCCGGTGAAGAAGAAGCCCTTTATGCTACCCTCGGCTGTGCCGAGCTCGTTAACAAAAAATACAACAACGCTATTATTTTTGATATCGGAGGCGGTAGCACCGAAGTCATTTTAGCCGACTTTACCAATCATGAAGCGCCCCGCATCACAGCTTCTGTTTCTATTCCCATGGGAGTTGTATCCTTAGCGGAAGACCAAGACCACACCACCTTTAAAACGTATTCGAAAACCGTTGACGATATTTTGTCTTACACCCGCCCTTTTTGTGAAAAACACGGTATTATGGATCTCATTGCCCAAGACCAAGTTCAGCTTATCGGGACTTCGGGCACGATCACAACGGTTTCGGCTCTCCACCAAAATCTCAAATTTTATGACCGCAACAAAGTCGACGGCAGCATTTTAAACTTTGCCGATATTGAAAGCACCATCAAGCATGTTCAACTTATGGAGCAAGAGGAGCGCCTTTTGCACCCGTGTATAGGACAGTCCAGAGATGACCTTATCCTTGGGGGCTTGGCCATTTTTGAAGGGATTTATAAAGCCTTTCCCAACCTCCCCGTCACCGTCACAGATAGAGGTGTGAGAGACGGTATCGTTTATGCCCTCGCCTACCCCGAACGTTTCGAGCCCCAACGCCACAGTATTATGCTATGACCCTGACAAGACACATTACAAAACGCCCCCAAAAACCCGACACCGCAAGCAATCGAGCCATAGGCGGATTTCGCAAAAAAAGCATCCGACTCAAAACAGCTCGGGGTCGCAAAAACTCATCACAACGCTGGCTTCAACGCCAACTCAATGATCCCTATGTTCAAGAAGCTCAATCTTTGGGCTATCGCTCACGGGCCGCTTTTAAACTTATTGAAATAAATGAGCGCTTTGATCTCATCAAACCCAATTCTATTATTGTTGATCTCGGGGCTGCTCCCGGAGGGTGGTCTCAAATCGCCGCGCAAATGATTGCTGAAAAAAAAGGCCGAGGAGCCGTTTTCGCCTTGGATCTCCTTGAAATGGATGCCTTAACCGGTGTTACTTTTGTTCAAGGAGATTTCCTAGAACCGGAAATCAAACAAAAACTCCGCGATCTTCTCCCCGGACCCGTTGATTTTGTCATGAGCGATATGGCAGCCTACACAACAGGTCATGCGGGAACGGATCATTTACGTACGACTCTTTTGGGGGAAATGGCTTTTTCCTTTGCCCTTGAGACCCTCAAACCCGGCGGCAATTTTGTGGCGAAAGTTTTTGCGGGCGGCACACATAAAGCGCTTCTTGACCTTTTGAAAAAACATTTTAAAACCATTAAACATTTCAAGCCGCCTGCAAGCCGCAAAGAGTCTCCGGAGACTTATGTTGTTTGCCTTAACTTTCAACCCTAAAACGAACCTTTGCAAAAACGAATGAGTATCCCTTTAATATGAGACATAACGCTCACCACCAAACGGCCTTAGAAATTTTAGATACCTATCGCCCGACCAAAAGCCCCCTTGCAAACCATATCAAAAATGAACTCAAGAATCGACGTTATGCAGGCTCTAAAGATCGTCGCGCCATAACAGAAATCATTTATACGGTTATGCGCCGTGCCCCTCTCCTTCTTGAAGCCCTCGGATTACCGGAATGGGAAATCAAAAAAGGTCGCCCCTTGATGCTGACCTACCTTGCCCTTTATCAAGGCGCCGGGACTATCGATGACATTTTTTGCGGTGACGGCCACAGTCCGTCAATTTGCACCGACGCAGAACATGATTTCATTAAAACATTATCCTTAGAAAAGGGCTTTTCCAAAGCGGCACAAAATTGGATGGGAGAGTGGCTTTTTACCGTCCTTCAAGAAACCTGCGACCCGAAGGATTTTGACCAATTCAAAGAACAAGCCCCTTTTGATATCCGTGTCAACCTCCCCCTTGACCATATCAAAAAAATCCTCGAACAAGATGAGACAATAACCTTGGAGGAAACCGCTTTTTCTCCCCTTAGCCTTCGAGTTTCCGGTCAACATAATTTACAAAACCACCCTCTCTTTCAAGAAGGAGCTTTTGACATCCAAGACGAAAGCTCACAAATCGTTTCTCTTTTGTGTGATCCGAAGCCGTCCATGAAAATTTTGGATCTTTGTGCCGGAGCGGGCGGCAAGTCCCTTGCGCTTGCAGCACTGTGTCCGGAGGCTGAAATTACTGCAACGGACATCGCGCCTCACCGACTTGATATTGCTCAAAAACGAGCTCGCCAACAAGGCCTTACCAATATCCGTTTCACAGACCATAGAGCTTTCATAAGGGACGTTTCCCATATTGACCTCTATGACCTTGTTCTTGTTGATGCACCTTGTTCCGGTACGGGAACCTTGCGTCGTCACCCTGAACTCAAAGTCAGTCTCTCGCCCGATATCATTGACGATTACATCCGACTACAACGGCAACTCCTCATTGACGCCCAACGCTTTGTCGGGCCTAAAGGCCGCCTTGTTTACGCAACATGTTCTCTCTTAAAAAGAGAAAACCAAGACCAAGCCAAGCGTTTTCTTGAAGATCACCCGTTCTTTTCAGAGGTGAAGGCGAAAGATATCTGTGATAAACTGTTAAAGAAAACGCCGAAAGAAACAGACTTTTTCTTAGAACTGACACCGGGAAGGCACAAAACAGACGGATTTTTTGCAGCCTTTTTCGATAAGAATTAAGTTTATACAAACTCTCCGCCATCCCCTCGGCTAAAGCTATAGGTAAGAAGCGCAGGAAAGCTATCCGAGGCTGTTTTGGAATAATTAAACACTGATCGGAGAGGTTCTAATGACCGCTAAAAAAATACTTCCCTTTGTCCTTTCCGGCATCCTTCTTTTGGGCGGACTCTTTTTCTATTACAAAAAAACATCTGTGGACCAAGAGTCAACCGTTACCCTTTACGGAAATGTGGATATTCGAGATGTAAATCTTGCGTTTCGAGTTTTCGGACGTATAAAAACCATGCTTCATGAAGAAGGAGCACAGATCAAAAAGGGTGACCTTCTCGCTCTCTTGGATAAACGACCCTACCTTGATGAAGTGGAAATAGCCAAAGCCGGAATCGAACAAGCAACCGTTGCCTTTAATAATGCAGAGCGCACTTATAAACGCAAAAAAGAGCTTGCCGGAAAAAAGTTTGCCTCAACCCAAGACTTAGACGATATTCGGGCTAAACGAGACGAACTGAAAACACAAATTGCTGCAGCCAAAGCAAAACTCCAAAACGCTCAAACAAGTCTTGATGATACGGAAATATACGCTCCCTCTGACGGTACTATTTTAACCCGCGTCAAAGAAGAAGGAGCCATCGTTAACGCCGGCGAAAGCACTTATGTTCTTGCTCTTTCAACACCAATTTGGATCAGAGCCTATATTCGTGAAACCGACTTAGGGCGTATCTATCAAGGTATGGAAGCTCAAATTACAACCGATTCAAATCCGGATAAACCTTATATCGGTCATATCGGGTTCATTAGTCCTGTTGCCGAATTTACCCCTAAAACCGTTGAAACACCCGAACTTCGCACGCAATTGGTTTATCGATTGCGTATCATTGTCGAAAACACAGATCAATACTTACGCCAAGGCATGCCCGTTTCCGTTCATATTGACACAATGCAGAAAAGTCCTGAAAAATCGATCATAAGTTCTTCTCAACAAAGCGCTCAAAAGTCTGACCGGAAGGAATAAGGCTTTGACCGAAAAGACCAAGGGCATTGTCATCTCAGGCTTAAGCAAAGTCTTTCCAAAAGCCGACTTACCTGCCCTGAACAACCTTTCTGCTTTTATTAGACCCGGTATCATTACCGGCCTTGTGGGACCCGATGGTGCCGGCAAAACAACACTTCTTCGACATATTGCAGGTATTTTAAAACCGACCGACGGCACCATTGTCGTTAATGGTTTTGATAGCATGAAAAACAGTACGAACATTCACGAAATCACAGGATACATGCCCCAGAAATTCGGGCTGTATGAAGACTTATCCGTCCACGAGAATCTAAACCTCTATGCAGATATTTTCAATATGTCCATGGCCGAGCGCACCGAGCGTTTTGAAAAGCTTCTCCGATTTACCGATATGGCGCCTTTTCAAAAGCGCCTTGCGGGAAAGCTTTCCGGAGGGATGAAACAAAAACTGGGTCTTGCTTGCGCGCTTCTCCGCCAACCGGAAGTTCTTTTATTGGACGAGCCCAGCGTCGGCGTAGACCCCATTTCCCGGAGAGAACTCCGGTCTATTGTGCACAATATGGTGCAAGAAGGGACAACGGTTATTTGGAGTACCGCTTATCTTGATGAAGCCGAACAATGTGAAGAGGTCATTGCGTTAAACGAAGGAAATATTGTTTACACAGGAAAACCCCAAGATCTTTTTAAAAGGGTTCAAGGTCGTGTTTTTGAAAGCAGAGCCCTTGCCCGACATAAGAGAGAGATTCTCCAAGGCATTCTTAAAGATGAAAATATCATCGACGGCCTTATTAAAGGCGCAAGTCTTAAAATTATTGTGCGAGATCCCAAAGTAAAAATGCCCGTCCTTCCTAAAGGTAACACATGGGTAAAAACCTCGCCTAACTTTGAAGACGGCTTTATTGATTTACTGGGAGGCATCCAAGAAAGGCACTCAACAATTGCAGAACTCTTTCCGACCCTTGAACATGATGCCTCTTTAAACGCCGCCATTGAAGCCAAAAAATTAACCAAACAGTTTGGAGATTTTATCGCCGCAGAAAATATTAATTTTGAGGTCAAGCAAGGAGAAGTCTTCGGCATTTTAGGTCCCAATGGAGCCGGAAAGTCGACGACCTTTAAAATGCTATGCGGACTGTTAAAACCCACCGACGGCTCTTCCTCTATTTTAGGCAAAGATCTTAGAACAGTCCAAGCCCTTGCCCGTCGGCGAATCGGTTATATGGCTCAAAAATTCTCTCTCTACGGTAATTTAACATCTAGGCAGAACCTCGCTTTCTTTTCAGGGATCTATGGCTTGAATGCCAAGGAAAGCAAAAAGGCCGTTACCGAGATGATTAACACTTTTGATCTTACCCCCTACCTTAATACCCCGACCGAAGAGCTCCCCCTCGGTTTCAAACAACGCCTTGCCCTTGCGTGTGCAGTAATGCATCACCCTAAGATTCTTTTTCTTGATGAGCCGACCTCCGGTGTTGATCCCATAACACGCCGAGAATTTTGGCTCCACATTAACGGTATGATTCAAAAAGGCGTGACCGTTCTTGTCACAACTCATTTTATGGATGAAGCCGAATATTGCGATCGCATGTGCCTTGTTTATAAAGGAAACATCATTGCCCTCGGAACCCCCGACCGCTTAAAAGAAACCATGCAAGATAAAGGCGAAAAACTCCCGACCCTTGAAGAAACTTTCATAAGAATGATCCAACGCTATGATGCAAAACAGCAGGATCTTTATGGGATCCGAAAGGTTTCCTATGACACCTAAGCCTCATAAAAAAAGCCTCCGCCTTAAGCCTGCTATTCGATCCCTTTATCGACTAAGAGGTCTGGTGCGCAAAGAACTGTTTCAAATCATCCGAGATCCCAGCAGTATTCTCATTGCCTTTGTTTTGCCTCTTATGCTTATCTTCCTTTTTGGATATGCCTTAAATCTTGATGCTAATAACCTAAGGGTCGGCCTTGTGGTAGAGCAAAGTTCTCCCACAGCCAATCAGCTCTCTTATTCCTTCATTAATTCACAGAATTTTAATGTGACTTACGGACGCTCCTTAGCAGAAGTAAAAGACCAAGTGAGGTCTAGCGAGCTTAGAGGAGTGATCCTCATCCCGGAGAACTTTGACCGAGATTTTAAAGCACAGGGAAGCTTTGCCCGACTACAAGTCATTGCCGACGGAAGTGAGCCCAATACGGCAAGTCTTCTTCAGAATTATGCAAGGGCAACTTACCAAGGATGGTTTCTGCAACATACGCTCCAAGAAGGAGTTACCCTCAAGCCCCCCATCCGATTAGAACCGCGGGTTTGGTATAATCCCGCCGGCATAAGTCGATTTTTCCTTTTGCCGGGCTCTATTGCCGTTATTATGACCATTATCGGAACTCTTTTGACAGCCCTTGTCATTGCTCGGGAATGGGAACGGGGAACCATGGAGGCTATGCTTGTCACCCCTTTACGAGTCAGTGAGATTCTTCTTGGCAAATTAGTACCTTATTTTATCCTTGGTATCGGCTCCCTTTTGGTATGCTTACTGCTCTCGATTTTTATTTTTTCCGTCCCCTTTCGAGGATCACTTTGGCTTCTCTTACTGGTTTCCTCTTTATTCTTAATCTCTGCCTTAGGCCTTGGACTCCTTATTTCAACCCTTGCGAAAAATCAGTTTATCGCCTCTCAAGCGGCTCTCTACTCAGCCTTTTTACCGGCTTTTCTTCTCTCCGGCTTTATCTTTGAAATTGAAAGCATGCCCGATGCCTTACAAAAGGTTACCTTTATTTTACCTGCGCGTTATTTTGTGCAATCCCTCAAAACCCTTTTTCTGGCAGGGGATGTCTACACACTTATTGCCTTGAATGCTTCGGGTATTATCCTAATGGGTGCTCTCTTTCTTTTTATTGCAAAAACCAAGATTCGAAAAAGGCTTGATTAAATGAAACGGCAACTCATTTCCCTTGTGATCAAAGAGTTTCTAGCGGTTTGGCGAGATAAACAAACCCGAAGCGTTCTCATTCTCCCGCCGCTTCTTCAACTCTTTTTATTTTCCTTTGCGGCAACCTTAGAAGTAAAAAATATTGACATTGTGTTTTATAATCAAGATACGGGTAAACATAGTATTGAACTCATTCAACGCCTTGTCGCTTCTCCCAAAATATCCCGAGCTCATTACGTCTATAATGAAAAAGATCTGGCAGATACGCTTCATGAACAAAAAGCCCTTCTTGGTGTTCGCTTTCTCCCCAATTTTTCAAAAAACATTCAACAAAAAGAAACCGGAAAGGTGCAGATTCTCCTTGACGGAAGACGCTCAAACGCCGCAACAATCACCTCGGGCTATATAAATGAAATCACTGACACCTATAGTCGAGAGATTGCAGTTGACCTGAAAATGCCCCTCTTAGAGGCAGATATGGTTCAACGGAATTGGTTTAATCCAAACTTAGAATATTCATGGTTTACAATCGCATCCCTTGTCGCCATTCTGGCCATGATGATTGCCTTGGTTCTCACATCCCTTTCCGTTGCACGAGAACGGGAAATGGGCACCTTCGAGCAACTGCTTGTATCCCCCGTTACCCCCAATGAAATATTACTTGGCAAAACCATACCGGCTTTTTTAATTGCAACGGCAGAAGCCACTGTCATTCTCGTCCTCTCCATGTATCTTTTTGGTATTGAGTTTCAAGGAAGTTTATTATTAATCTATGGCAGTATGGTTGTTTTCTTGCTGGCTATTATCGGTATCGGCCTTTTTATTTCCGCTTTGTGCATGACCCAACAACAAGCCGTTCTGGGAACCTTTCTATTCATGACACCTGCCGTTCTTATCTCGGGATTTGCAACACCGACGGAAAACATGCCTCAATGGCTCCAATATATTGCCGAGCTCATTCCTCTTAAACATTTTCTTATTGTCGTCAAAGGTGTTTTCTTAAAAGATATGGGATTTTTAACCGTCGTGCAAAATACGTGGCCTAATGCCGTCATTGCCGCTGTCACCCTTCCCCTTGCCGGATGGTTTTTTAAACACCGCATGGCGTAAATTAGACAACCGAGACACTATCTGTGGAATCTGTGATAATCACATTATTGTTTACTAAGGTATTAATAATATCAGATTGTGTCGCAACACCATTGGTGAGATCGATATTCTCTACAACAATTACTTGATCGGCATTGTGCCCCGCAGTCCCGTCAATAGCACCTGTTGTATTAATATAAAGTTTAGAATCCCCGCCGGTAAACTCGACAAATAAATAATCCGTCAACGTCTCATGTGATTCGGCGCTTAATAAGTCACTTAAGTCAATACGGTCATCTTCCGTACCGCTAAAGAGCGAATTATGGAAATCTGTTATTGTATCCGTTGCAGGTGTTGCAATCGTACCGCCGTCGCCCTCAAGCCATAAGTAAACATCGTCTCCGTCACCGCCTTTTAAGATATCGTTTCCTTTGCCGCCAAGGAGAATGTCACGACCGTCTCCGCCTCGAAGATCATCGTTTCCTTGGCCGCCGTCAAGGAAATCGTTTCCTTTTTTACCATTTAGAGTATCATCTCCCTCACCCCCTGAAAGGTAATAATTATCATGAGCAGCCAACGCATGAATGTTATCGTCATCGGATGTCCCTATGATCGCATTATCAAGAATTTCGAATTGAATATTTTGAGTCTCCGTAACCGTCGTCGTGTTACCGGCACCGTCCGTTGCTTGCACTGTAATCGTTAAAGTTTCAACGCCCGTATACCCCGGCTTTGCAGCATCCGGCGGTGACAGTGTCAAACCCTCCAAATCACCAATGCCAAGCTCCCAAACACCGCCCCCCATATTTGTTCCCGCACTCAAAACCGATGTAGAACCCACCCCGCTGATTGTAATAAGCACATCATTAGAATCAATGGCCGTCTCATCCGTTACGGTGAGGTTTATATTCAACTCAACAGGTTGTTTTTCAACGGGCGCATCATTAATTCTAAAATTATCTAAGGCAAAGCCGGAGTCAACGGTATCATCTCTCACATTAAATAAAGCAAACGAGATTTTGACAGGTCCCTCTTCCGTTGCCGTATAACTAAAGGTTTCCCAGCCGTTTGCAGCCGGCCCTGAGATATCAGATGATCGTGTTAACTCCGTCACAACTCCGTTAATGACGACGAACACAACATCATTAAAATCGTTTTCATAAAAGCTAGTTTCCGAGCCCAAGAAATTCCAATCAAATTTGATCACATCTCCCGCTTTTGCATAAAAAACCGTCTGAGCGTAAGAACCATTCGTTACATTTAAGGTTCCCTTAGGCCCGGGTCCATCGGGATCAATCGTATCAAAAGTTCCGGAGGCTACGCCTAAATCTGTTTCTATCTGACTTTGAGACTTGCCATGGGCAATCAGACCCAACATTTTAGAACCTTCATTGGACGTAACATCCGTGAATCCGCTTGAATTAAAAACAACATTTGAGCCGTTATTAAAGCTCATCACCGTGGTTGTTTTAACGTCACTTCCTGCGCTGATATGAAAATAATTTTCTGTTGCACTTGTCTCAAAGGTATGGTCGGGTGCATTAAGGGAAAGTACATTATCATCCAAAGTTAAGTTGATAAGAGGCGCAACCGTATCAACGGTGACGTCAAAGCCGGCGGAAAGCGCGCTCTCGTTGCCGGCGGCATCCGTTGATTGAGCCGTGACAACATAATCCCC